>CAZYBG010000050.1:0-21172 GCA_964645155.1 uncultured Rhodobacterales bacterium
CCACCTGCCGCGGCTCCAGCGCGGCCAGCGGCTGGCCGGCGACGCCGCGCGCGGCCTCGGCCTCGGCCGAGTCGTGGCGGCGGTCAAGGGCGCGCCGGGCATCCGGTCGGGGCTGGCGCTGAACCGCAAGGACCTGCGCGAGGCGGTACCGAAGATGCAGCCCGAGACCCGCGCCGGTCTGGTCGGGACGTTCCGCGACGACGTGGCCTTCGTCAGCCGGCTCCTCGGCCGGCCGGTCCCGGCCTGGAGCGCCTGGCCCGAGGCCGCGCCCCGGCCGGCGGGAGGGCGGCGCCATGCCGGCTGATCTCGCCCGCGTCCTCGGCGACACGCGGCTGGCCGAGCTGCCGAAGCGCGTCCGGCGGCTGGCGGGGCTGCCCTATCTGGCGCGCGAGGACTTCCTCTGCGACCTGCCTGCGGCCGAGGCCGAGCGGCTGGCCCGCCTGTCGCGCAACGCCCGCGGCGCGGGGCCGGCGCCGATCGTGGTGCTCGGGGTGATGCCCCGGTCGGGGACGAATTTCCTCCACGATCTCATCAGCCTGCATCCCGACGTTCACGCCGACCCCGGGCGACTCTACGAATTCCCGCTGCTGCAGGTCGCGCGCGGGGCCGAGGCGCTGATGGGCGATTTCGTGGCGCGGTTCCCGCGCAATGCCGAGGTGCTGGGGCGGCGCGACCTCCTGGCCATGCTGGCCGGCGCCTGGCTCGGCGAGCTGCAGCGCGAGGCGGGGCCGAGGCGGATGCTTCTCAAGTGCCCGCATGTCGAGAACCTGGCGCTGGCGCCGCATGTCTATGCCGGGGCGAAGATCCTGCTCTGCCTGCGCGACGGGCGCGACGTCGTCGACAGCTGGCTCGGCACCTTCCCGCGCTGGTCGCCGCGGCGGAAGACCTTCGGCCAGCTCGCGCGGGAATGGCGGCTGAGCGCCGAGGCGATCCTGCGCTTCGCCGAGCGCGGGCCGCTGGCCCATCCCGACGTGGCGGTGGTGCGCTACGAGGATCTGCAGGGCGATCCGGAGCCCGAGCTGCGCCGGGTCCTGGCCCATGCCGGGCTCGACGCCGCCGCCTACGACTTCGCGACCGCGGCGGCGCTGCCGGTGCGCGGCTCGTCGCGCGCGGGCGGCAGCGACCATGAGCGCTGGCAGCCGCAGGCCCGCAAGGCCGACTTCAACCCGGTGCGCCGCTGGGCCGGCTGGCCGCCGGCGCGGCTGGCGCGGTTCGACCGGATCGCGGGCGACCTTCTGCGCGAGGCGGGCTATGAGCCCTCGGCCTGACCCCTCCGTCGCGGTCTCGGTCGCCACCTTCCGCCGGCCGGAGGGGATCCGGGCGCTGCTCGGCAGCCTCGACCGCCTGGCATTCGAGCGCTTCGCGCCGCGGGTCACGGTGATAATCGTCGACAACGACCCCTCGCACCCCGCCTTCGCCTCCGCGGCCGAGGCGCAGGCGGCGTCGCGCTGGCCGCTGCGCTATCTGGCCGAGCCGCGGCGCGGCATCGTCGCCGCACGCAACCGCGGCCTGGCGGAGGCGGGCGGGCACGACTTCATCGCCTTCGTCGACGACGACGAGACGGTCGGCCCGGGCTGGCTGGAGGCGCTGCTCGCGACCCAGGCGGCGACCGGCGCGGCCGTGGTGCAGGGGCCGGTGGAGCCGGCCTACGGGGCGCCGCCGCCGCCCTGGATGGAGCGGCTCGGCATCTTCCGCCTCGGGCCATGGGAGGAGGGCGCGGCGCTGGCCTTCGCGGCGACCAACAATTCGCTCGCCGACCTGCGGTTCCTCGCGGTCCACGCGCCGGCCTTCGACCCCCGCTTCAACGACACCGGCGGCGAGGACGAGGAGCTGTTCGGCCGCGTCCGCGCGGCGGGCGGGCGGATCCATGCCGCGGCGGGGGCGGTGGTGCATGACAGCATCCCGCCGCAGCGGATGACGCTCGGCTGGGTGCTGCGCCGCTGGCACCGGATGGGCAACACGCTGGGGCGGATCGCGCTGCTGCGCCGGCAGGGCAGGGCGCTGCGCCTCGCCAAGGGGTTCGGCGCGCTCGGCCTCGGCGCGCTGCGCGCGGTGGCGCTCGCCCCGGTGTCGCGCGCCGGCTCGATCCGCGGCCTGATGGAGGCGGCGCGCGGCGCCGGCATGCTGTCGGCCTTCCTGCGGCTCACGGCGGCGGAATACGCCCCGGCGCGGCTTGCCGCCGACCGGCCGGAGGCTGCGCCGCGATGACCGCCGCGATGCCTGCCGCCATGCCTGCCGCCATGCCTGCCAATCGGCCCGCCTTCTCGGTCGTGATCCCGGCGCGCAACGCGGCGCGGTTCCTCGGTGCGACGCTGGCCAGCCTGCTGCAGCAGGACTTCCACGATTTCGAGGCGATCGTCGTCGACGACGGCTCGACCGACGCCACCGCCGCCATCGCGGCCGGGGCCGCGGCGGGCGAGGCCCGGCTCCGCGTGCTGCCCGGCCCGGCACGGGGCGTCAGCGCGGCGCGGAACGCGGGCTTCGCCGCCTCGCGCGGCGGGTTCGTGCTGTTCCTCGACGCCGACGACCTGCTCGCGCCAGACGCGCTTGCGCGCTTCGCGGCGGCTCTCGACCTGCCTGGCCCGGTCGCCGCGCTCGGCGGCATCCGCCGGATCGCCGAGGACAGCAGCCCGCTGCCGGGCCGCGACAATCGCGAGCTCGCAGCGGCCGATGACCAGCTGGCCCGGCTGCTCACCAAGAACTTCATCGTGAACGGCGGGGCGCTGGCGCTGCGCCGCGCCGCGGTCGAGGCGGCCGGCGGCTACGACCCCGCGCTCGCCTATGGCGAGGACTGGGAGTTCTGGGTGCGGATCGCCGAGCAGGGGCCGATCGCGACGGTGCCGGGCGCGCCGGTGCTGGCCTACCGCCAGGTCGGCTCGGGCGCCAACTACCGCGCCCGCGGCTCGGCGCTGGCGACTTCGGTGCCCTGCCTCGACGCGCTTGCGCGGCGCGCCTCGCTCCGGGCGCGCTACGGCCCGCGGCTGCAGCGGCTGCTGCGGGCGCGTCGGATCGACATCTTCTGGTCGGGTGTGCGCAGCGAATACCAGTTCGGCAGCCGGGCGCGCGCCATAGGCCTCGGCCTCGCGGGGCTCGCGCTCTATCCCGACAGCCTCGCCCGGCCGGGGCTTGCGCTCCGGCTCTTCGCCAGCCTGAGGAGAACGCCCGCATGCGCCTGACCGCCCGCCAGCGCGCGTTCTCGGCCGCGGTCGTCTACGAGCGGCGGGTGGCGGCGGTGGCGGTCGTCCTGCTCGTCCTGATCGGCGGCGACCTCTTCCAGGTCGCGCTCGGCAGCGAGTTCCCGGCGGGCCGGGTCAAGACGCTGCTGCTCATCGGCCCGGTCTTCGCGCTCGTCATGCTGCATTTCGGCTATCTGCTGCGGGGGCTTTTCGCGGCGCCGGAGCTGACGGTGCTGGTCGCGCTCGCGCCCCTGTCGGTGCTCTGGAGCGTCGATCCCGCGCAGACGCTGGAGCGGTCGGTCGGGTTTCTCATCTTCACCGGCCTCGCGATCACGCTCGGCTCGATGATGTCGCTGCGCACGCTGATGCTGACCATCGCCGCGCTGACCGCGCTGCTGACGCTGGCAAGCCTTGTCGCCATCGCCACATTGCCGGCGGCGCGCGGGATCGATCCATGGCCGAACACCTGGCGCGGCATCTTCAACCACAAGAACGGGCTCGGTGCGTTCAGCGCCCTGGCGGTCGTCGTGCTGACCGCCGCGGCGGCGATGACGCGCGGCGGCGCGCGGCAGACCTATATCGGCTTCGCGCTCCTCGCCTTCGTGCTGCTTGTCGCCTCGAACTCGCGCACCTCGCAGATCGTGGCGCTGCTGTCGGTCATGGCATTCACCCTCGCCGTCGTGTTCCGCGACTACCTGCGGCTCTGGGCGGTCGGCTATGTCAGCGCGCTGCTCCTGTTCATGGGAATTGCCTATCTCGCCTTCGCCACCGGCGCGATCGAGAACGTGTTCCTCGCGCTTGACCGCAAGCCAACGCTGTCGGGACGAATACCGCTGTGGGAGCTGGTCTGGCCCTTCGTGATGGAGCGGCCGTGGCTCGGCTGGGGCTATGGCGCGTTCTGGGACGAGGAAACCGCCCGGGTGATGACCATCGCGCGCGACGCCTCGCTGGGCTTCACGCCGCACTATTCCCACAACGGGCTGATCGAGACGATGCTGAATGTCGGCATCCTCGGGGTGCCGCTCTTCCTCCTCGCCATGGGCCGGGCGCTGGCCGGCATCATGCTGGTCGCGGGCTACGGCCGGGCTCAGGTTCCGGCCGCCTGCGCGCTGGTGCTGCTGCTGATGTTCGTTCTCTTCAACATCACCGAGGCCACGCTCCTCGCCCGCGACGCGCCGGGCTGGTTCATCACCGTGGCGCTGATCACGAAGTGCAGCCTGATCCTGCAGCGGCGGCCGGGCCGCGGCATGCGCCCGCAACCGGTGCTGCGGCGGCGGCCGCTGCGCGAGGGCGCCGGGGCGCGCTGATGGGCTACTACTTCCTTTCGCGCATGGCGGCGGCCGCGCTCACGCTGGTCACGCTGGTCGTCCTGACGCGGGTTCTCGCGCCGGCCGACTTCGGCCTCTACAACATCGTCATCATGGCGGGAACGACGGCCTTCGCGTTCCTCTTCGCCTGGGTTCCGGCGGTGATCATCCGGTTCCATACGGCGGCCGAGTTCGACGGCAGGGCGACCGCCTGGACACTCGGCGCCGGGGCGGTGGCGCTTGCCGTCGCCGCGCCGCTGCTCCTGCTCGCGCTGCCGTTCTACGAGCCCGACTGGCGCGCCGCGATCCTGCTCGGCGCGGCGTTCTGCGCCGCCCATGCGGCGAACGAATACGGCCTTTCGGGCCTGCGCGTGCTGAACCAGGGGCCGGCCTTCGCCTTCGGCGTGGTGCTCAGGCCGATCGTGGGCGTCGGGCTGGCGCTGGCCTTCGTGGCGATGGGCGGCGGCTATGCCAGCGCGGTCGCCGGCATGGCGATCGGCTCGGTCGTGACCGGGATCTACGCGCTCGGCAGGGTGATCCGGGTGACCGGCATCGGCCTGCCGCGCTGGTCCGCGCTCAGGACCTTCCTCGCCTTCGGCGTGCCGCTGTCGCTCGTCACCTCGAACGCGATGGTGCAGATCCTGATCACCCAGGCGATCCTTGCCCGGATCGCCGATCTGGCGGCCGTCGGCATCTTCGCCGCCGCGCAGACCCTGGCGCTGCGCGCCATCGCGATGCCGATGATGACGCTGACGCGGGCATCGGCGGCGTCGATCTTCGAGGCCTACGAGACCGACGGCCACGCCGCCGCGGATGTCGAGCTCGACCGCCACTTCTCGTTTCTCATGCTGATCTCGGTGCCGATCTTCGGCACGCTGATGCTTGCCAACGATACCGTCGCGACCATCCTGTTCGACGGCACGTTCCGGGCGTCGGTGGCGGCGCATCTGCCGATCCTCGCGGCGGCGGCCTTCATCGCCGGCGTGCAGGGCTCGTATCTCGCCTATGCCTTCCTCATCACCCGCAGGACGTCGATCCAGCTTGTCATCATGGTGGTGGGCGCGCTGCTCCATGCCCTTCTGTCGCTCGCGATGATCGCCGCCATCGGTCCGATCGGCGCGTCCTGGGCGGTTCTCGGCAGCGCGGCGGCGAGCTTCGCCGCCTACCTCGTCGCCGGGCGGCGGGTGCGGCCGCAGATCGCCGATCCGGCCGAGGTGCGCAAGGCCGCGGTCGGCCTCCTCGCGCTCGCGCCCTTCGCGCTCTATGCCGAAACCGTCGGCCATCCGCTTCTCGCCTTCGCCTGCCTCGGGCTCGGCGCGCTCGCGTTCTGCGCCGCCTTGCAGCTGCAGAACCAGATGGCCATGTCTGCCGTGATGCGGAAGCTCCTCCGCCTCGGCCGCCGGACCCGCGCCTGACCGCCGGCCCCGCCCATGCCAAAGGAGACGACGTGATCCGCCGCCGCACCTTCCTCGCCGCACTTCTCGGCAGCGTCGCGCTGCCCGCCCTCGGGCGGCCGGCCAGGGCGCAATCGGGGGCGGCGATCACCGTGCCGTCCGGCAGCTGCGCCACCGCGGCCCGCGGCGCCGCGCCGCCGGCCCTGTCGTTCCTGGGCGACCGGCACATCCTCCTGACGGTCGAGGACACCGTGGTGCGCAACCTGCCGCCGCAGCCCGTCTCGCTCGGTGCGCCGGTCGACTGGGTGGCGGACCCGTTCGACCGGCTGGGCGGCGGCGGTGCGCTGGACGGCGTCGACGGCAACTTCTCCGGCCGCCGCCACGCGACCGCCGCGCAGCTCTTCCGGCGCTGGCCCGAGGTCGAGGCCGGCCCGGCGAGCGCGCTCTTCGAGCCCGGCGCGATCGACGGCGCGGCGGCCGACGATCCGGCGCGCTGGTCGGTGGCAGTCGACGGTGCCGGGGTCGCGGTCGCGGGCGTCTGGCGCAAGTCGGTGCCGGTCGGCACCGTGCAGGTCGCGCCCCGCGACTTCGCGAGCGGCCGGCGCAGTCTCGTCACGCTGGAGCTCGACGCGGCCGTGCCGCCGGGCGCCGAGGTCGCCGTGTCGGCGCCCGGGCTCGGCCCCGTGACCGCCCGCCGCGGCGACAACCACGTCTCCGAGGCGGTGCATGTCTGCCAGGCGGGCTATGCGCTCGAAGGGCCGAAGAAGGGCTATGTCGGCCTCTGGCTCGGCACCGGCCGGGCGGGGGCGCCGATGACGACCGACGCCTTCGCCGGGCCCGGCACGGCGTGGCGGCTGATCGACACCGAGGGTGGCGCGGTCGCGGCCGAGGGCCTGCTCGCGCCGGTGAAGCCCGGCGACGAGCCGCATCTGCGCGACGAGAACTTCAACGGCTGCACGATCCACGTCGCCGACTTCTCGGCGGTGGCGGCGCCCGGGCACTACGCGCTTGAGGTCGCCGGCATCGGCCGGTCGGTCGCGTTCCCGATCGCCGAGGCCGCCTATGCCGAGGCGTTCCGGCTGGCCGCGCGGTGGTTCTACCACCAGCGCTCCGGCATCGCGATCGAGGCGCCCTACGGCGAGGGGCGGCTGCGGCCGCGCAACGGCCATCCGGAGGACGGGCTGACGGTCTGGCAGGGCACGCTGCGCCTCGGCCGGACGTCGGAGGGCTTCGCGGGCGAGCCCTATGCGCCCGAGGCGCTGCAGGCCACGCCGGCCGAGGACATGCCGGGCGCCGCCGCCAACGCCTATGCCTGGGGCGGCTGGCACGATGCGGGAGACTGGGACCGCCGGATCCAGCACCTCGATGCGGTCTGGCAGATGGCCCAGCTGGTCGAGCATTTCGCGGCGGCGCGGACGGCGGATCTCAACATCCCCGAAAGCGGCCGCCCGTTCGCCGACCCGACGGTGGCGGCCCGCAAGTCGGCCGACGACCGAGGCGACGGCACGACCGTGCTTCCCGACCTGATCCACGAGGCGCTCTGGGGCATCTCGCTGTGGCGGCGGACGCAGACGGCCGATGGCGGGATCATCGGCGGGGTCGAATACTCGCTCGACGGCATCACCGGCTCGGTCTCGTGGAACCCGGTGCAGCGCGCCTATGCCTACGCGCCGGAGGAGTGGTGCGCCTACCAGTTCGCGATGGCCGCGGCCAAGCTCGGCCACGTCATCGCGGCGACCTGCGGCGACACCGTCCTCGGCGGCGCGCTGATCGCCGAGGCCGAGGCTGCCTGGGCCTTGGCCGAGGCCGAGGTGGCGGCCGGCAGCACCGACGACGACGAGCGCGCCCCCGGACAGGTGGCCGAGGTGCGGATGAAGGCGGCGGCCTGCCTCTACCGTGCCAGCGGCAACAGCGCGGCCCGCGCCGCCTTCGAGGCGCTGAACCCGTTCCTGCCGCGCGACGAGGCGGCGGCCCCCGACGCGCCGCGGCCCTTCGTCGCCGCGCATTGCTTCGACTATGTCGCCGCCGGGCGCGAGGGCAGGGATGTCGATGCCGAGATCGCCGCGGCGATCGAGGGCTGGTGCGCCGGCCGGCTGTCGCGCGACACGGCGATGGGCGCCGATTACGGCCTGCACAGCACCGACCTGATCCGCTGGGGCCCGGGCTGGCACCGCTTCGGGCCCGGCTCGAACTGGCGGGCGGGTCTCGCGCAGCTTCACATCCTCGCCACCGGCGACGCCGCGGCCGTCACCGACATCGTCGTCGAGGGCCTGTGGTTCGGCCTTGGCTGCAACCCCTCGAATGTCAGCTTCGTGCAGGGGCTCGGGGCGCGCGACTTTGCCGATCCGTTCGCGGCCGACCTGATCGGCCTCTGCCCGGTGCCCGGCCATATCAGCTTCGGTGTCGCCGCCGGCCAGCTCCGCTGGTTCGAGCGCGACCGGATCGCGAGCGCGCTCCATCCCGAGGAGGACGCCTGGCCGAAATACGCGCGGATCTTCGAATCGAGCCGCGTCCTTCTCTGCGCCGAGCACGGGATCAAGGCGAACGCGATGGAATGGCTGGTCGGCACCGCGATGGCCGTCGATTTTCTGGCGCGGCGCTGCGAGGCCGGCGGCTGCGCGGCGCCGTGAGGCGGGCGCGGCGGCGCTACTCGCCCGGCACCGGGACGCCGATCGCGTCGTTCAGCACCACCTCGAGCGTGTCGCCCGGCTGCAGTTCGCTGTCCATCTCGACGACGACGGGTCGGATCGTCTCGCCGTCGCGGCGATAGGCCCGGATCACCACGTCCGAGGACAGCATGGCCGCCGCGGTACCTTCGCCGTCGACCACGCCGGACAGGTTCTGCGTCAGGAGATCCATCCGCAGCCGCGCCTCGACCACCGCCGCGCTCAGCTGCTCGCGCAGGGTCAGAAGCTCGGTGAGCCGGTTCTCGTCATAGGCCGCAATCTCACGCTCGAGCCGGGTGACTTCGAGCCGCCCCGCCGCGAGCTGGTTCTCGAGGTCGAGAAGCCGCGAGGCCGACAGGACGGTGTTGCGCCGCACCTCGGACAGCCGGGTGGCCGGCACCAGGCTGCGGCTGACGAGGTCCTGGGTGCGTTGCTCCTCGGCCTCGTCGGAGTCGAGCGCCTCCTGCTGGTTGGCGCGCTGCGCGGTCAGGATCTCCAGCCGCTCGCCGGCCTGCGAAAGCGCCTGCTCCAGGTAGGTCCGGTCGCCGTCCTGCGTCTGGAGCCGCATCTCCATCAGCCGCAGCTGCTCGTTCGTCAGCGTGGCGAGGACCTCGCGCGAGACGGCGACCTGCTGCGGGTCGATCGGCTGCGGCTCGGCCAGGCCCTCGATCTCGGCCGTGGTCCGCCAGCGGCGGGCGAGCGCGGTGGCATGATCGAGCGCGGCGCGCGCGTACTCGTTCTGCCAGCGCACGATCTGCGCCGGATCGGCGATCGAAAGGTCGGCAAGCAGGCTCGACCGGACGCCGCCCGCCACCGCGATCGCGCCGCGCGCGGTGACGCCGGGCCGGAACGGGACCTCGCCGGGCCGCGCCACGTCGCCCGAGACGATCACCGGACGGTAGGCGATCACCTCGAGCGAGATGTCCTCGGCCTCGATCTGGATCAGCTTGAGAAGCCCTTCGGGCGTGTAGCGCTTGAACACGCGGCCCTCGGACAGCTGGCGCACTTCCTCGATGATCTCCGACAGCATGCGGTCGGCGGCCCGCACCCGGCCCGGCCAGGCGAGGTTCAGGTAGCCCTCGGCATCGACGGTGGTGTCGACCTCGGAGTTCGGCAGGCCGAGGATCGAGAGCCGGAGCGTGTCGCCCGGGCGGATCGGAAAGCTCTGCGCGAGCACCGCCGCTGGCGCGGCGAGCGCCAGGCAGAAGAGCGCGGCGGGCACGACGCGCGGGACAAGGGGGCGAAGGACGGCGACGAGACGGGCGCGGGACGCGCGGGAAAGGGTGCGGAACATAAGAATCATCTTCGGTTCAATGGATGCGCCATGATCCTAGCATGGCATCGCCCCCGCGCACATGCCATCCCGCAAGGGTCGCACCGGTGCCAGTGCCGCTTCTTTCAGCGCCGCGGGCGCCGATCACCGGTCGAGTATCCTGCGAGAGGTGAGAAAGTTGACGACCATTCCCGCGAGAGTTGCCGGGACCAGCGCCAGCACCGGCCAGGCTGTCGCCAGGTCGCTGGCCCGGATCACCGCGACGAAGACGGCGTAGTTGATCGCAAGGCCCAGCGCCATCGCCGAGAGGTAGCTCAGGAACTCCGCGATCCGGGGCGGGCGCGTCGTGCGGAAGGTCAGCGTGCGGTTCAGCATCCAGGTGGTCAGCACGGCGCACAGGAACGAGGGAATCCGCGCGATCTCGGGCATCAGGCCGAGGATCGCCGTGCCGAGCGTCAGCACGCCGGCATCGACCACGAAGGCGATGCCGCCCGCCACCGCGAAACCGGCAAGCTGGCGCGGCAGGCCGTTCCTGCGGCCGTCCTGCGGGCCGGGCGGCGGATCGTCCTGCGGACCGGGCGGCGGGGTCATGCGCGCGCGCCTTTGCAGCGCCCACGACCCGGGCTATTGTCGGCGTGCCCGGTCATCCGCGCAGGTTCCTGTGAGGCATTGGTGAAAGACACCCTGATCGACCTCGGCGACTTCGAGATTGCCGTCATCCTGCCTTGCTACAACGAAGCGGCTGCGATCGGCCAGACCGTCGCCGAGTTCCGTGCCGCGCTGCCGGCGGCGCAGATCTATGTCTACGACAACAACTCGCGCGACGCGACGGCGGCCCGCGCCGCCGAGGCCGGCGCCATCGTCCGCCACGAGGGCTACCAGGGCAAGGGCAACGTCGTCCGCCGGATGTTCTGCGACGTGGAGGCCGATATCTACGTCATGGCCGATGGCGATGCGACCTACGACGCGGCGGCGGCGCCTGAGATGATCCGCCGCCTCGTCGCCGACAATCTCGACATGGTGAACGGCGCCCGCCGCCACAGCGACGCGACCGCCTACCGCCGCGGCCACCGCTTCGGCAACCGCCTCCTCACCGGCCTCGTCCAGCTGTTCTTCAGCCGCCGGTTCGACGACATGCTGTCCGGCTACCGGGTGTTCAGCCGCCGCTATGTGAAGAGCTTTCCGGCGATGTCGGGCGGCTTCGAGATCGAGACCGAGCTGACGGTCCATGCGCTCGAGCTCCGGATGCCGGCGGCCGAGGTCGAGACCGCGTACCGCGCCCGCGGCGAGGGCTCGGTCTCGAAGCTCTCGACCTATACCGACGGCTTCCGCATCCTGAAGATGATCGGCTTCCTGGTGAAGGAGGAAAAGCCGCTCCAGTTCTTCTCGGCGATCGCGGCGATCGTCTTTCTGCCCTCGGTCGCGATGTTCGTGTCGGTGCTGTGGGAATATGTCGAGACCGGCCTCGTCCAGCGCTTCCCGACGCTGTTCGTGGCGCTTTCGGGGTTCGTGATCGCGGCGCTCGCGCTGGTCTGCGCGCTGATCCTCGACACGATCTCGCGCGGCCGGCGCGAGACGCGGCGGTTGCGCTACCTGGCCCTGCCGGCGCCCGGCGCACGCCTCGTCGGGCGCGGCGGGTCACTCGCCGCGGCGTTCGGCGACCTTGCCGGGGCGCGCGGCGAACAGAAGTAGCGTCGCCAGGAACGGCACCAGCCAGATCAGCCGCGCCTGGTAGCGGTGATGCGCGTCCGAGAGCGCGCCGCCGGCGATCGCGTTGCCGACGAGCGTGGCGATCGTCACCACGACCAGCGCCGCACCGAGCCGGCCGAGCCGCCCCGCAAAGGCGAGCGCCGCGAGGAGCAGCGCGCCGGCCACCGCGCCGGCATAGACGAGGACCGAGAGCACCCCGAACGGCACCGCGCCCTGTGCCGCGCGCGAGGCGCCGAGCCGGTCCAGCGCCGCGGGCGGCAGGTAGTTCGGCGCCGAGGTGGCATGGACATCGGCCGCGGTGGCGAATTCGTAGAGCCCGAACATGGCGAACTGCCGGGCCGTATTGCGGAGCGCCGCGCCGACCTGCCGGCCCGGCGCGCGCGCCGCGGCGGTCAGGAACACCGCGAAATCCTCGCGCGAGAGCCGCGCGCGGAGCGCGGCGTCGCCGGCGCCGTAGAAGCCCTGCGCGGTGTCCCACAGGAAGACCTGCGAGTCGGCGTTCGCCACCGGATCGGCGGCGCAGACCGCGAAGTCGACGCCCGGGCAGCCGGCGGCGATCATCTCGGCCACCGGCCCGTCCTCGAGCCCGCGGGCCGTCAGGTAGGGCGGGTTCGCCGGATCGACGCCGAAGACCGCGCGGATCGCCAGGGTGAAGAGCACCACGCCCGCAAGCCCCGCGGCGCAGGCGCTGGCCGCTGCCAGCGTTCCCGCGCCGCTGGGGCGCAGCGGGCGGATCGCGGCCAGCGCGGCCACCACCACGACGAGCCCGGCGGCGAGCAGGATGTGCGAGGTGTGGACGAGCAGCGCCCCCGCCAGCGCGACCCAGAGGAACAGCCGGGCCCCCCAGCCCAGCCGGGGCCAGCCCCAGGCCAGGAGCCCGATCCCGAGCGGTACCGCCGCGGCGAAGACATCGGGCATCAGGTAGCCCGCGAAGTAGGGCAGCGGCGTCGCCGCCGCGCACACGAGCCCTGCCGCCAGGTAGGCGCGGAGCGGCCGGTCGGGGACGACGAGGCGCGCCGCGATCCAGGCGAGGCCGGCGACGATCAGCGCCTGCACCAGCGCCACCGCGAACGGCGACAGGCCGAACAGCAGGTAGAGCGGCACCCCGTAATAGGGCGAGCGGGCGAAGGACAGTTCGGTCGCGTCCGCCGCCCCGTCCGCCACCCCGTCCGCCGCCCCGTCCGCCACCCCGTCCACTGCCGTGGCCGCCGTGGCTGCGCCTCCGGCATCCACCGGTGCTGCCGGTTCCGCCGGCGCCCCCCGGTCGAGCCGGCGGGCCGCGAAACCCACCGCCGCACTGCCCGCGTTGTAGTAGCCGCGGCTGTCGTAGAACACGAAGGGATAGCCGTTGAGCACCGCCGGAAGGCACTGCAGCATCGCGAAGAGGGCAAGCGCGAGGCCGATGGCGGCGGGCCGGGGCGGGGGGCGCATGGCAATGACTTCTGGGTGATGTCGGGGCATGCCCGCCGGCCGACGATCCGCAATCGGCGCCCGCCGTCAACCCTTTTCGTGCCGGGCGCCCCGGGCCGCCCGGCTATTCGGCGGCCACGGCGGGGGCCTCGGGCCGGACCCGCCGGGCGAGGGGGCCCGCCGGAATCCGCCGGTCGAACGACAGCGCGATCCCGCCCAGCCGGGCCCGCATGTGCATCAGAAGCGTCATCAGGAAGGTGGCGACGCCGAGCATCTCGAGCGTTTCCTCGAGATGCGCGAAGACCTGATAGGTCAGGTGCTGCATCGTCGTGCCGTGCTGGGTGATCGCGATGCCGGCGACCATCTCGAACCCGAGCGCGCCGCCGAGGAACAGCGCCGCCGAAAGGATCACCAGGAACCGCAGCCGCCCCTGGAACTCGCGGATGAAGGGAATGTAGGCCAGAAGGCCGACCGGCACGATGACGAGCGCCGGCAGCAGCCAGGCGAAATGCAGCGCACCGGTGGTGCCGAACACGTGGCGCAGCCGGTTTCCCATCTCGTGGATCTCGGTCGCCTCGTCGAGCGACAGGAACAGGAAGACGGCGGCGAGCAGGTACCAGCGCGCCCGGCTCCAGCCCGGGAGCGTCCGGTCGGCGAGCGGGTAGAGGAACAGGACGAGCGCCACCGCGGCGAGCATCAGCGACGAGAACCAGGCGCCGAGACTGCGCTCGCGGTCGAGGCTCAGCCGGTCGATCCGCTCGGCATCGATGCCGGCGCCGCGGAGGTGGATCAAGACCTCCTGCGCCAGGCTGACGAGGACGATGAACGCCACCGCGCCGAACAGGGCGGTGCCGATCCGCCGCAGGAGGGCCGGGTGGCTGCTGAGCGGCGGGGTCATGCGCCGCCTCCGGCGCCGGGACGGCCCGCGCCGTCGCTCCTGCGAAGGGTCATGGCGCGCCGCGCGACGCTGCCCGCCTGCCGTTCCACAAACCTGCGCCGCATCCTACACCCCGTCGCCATCATGACAGTTTTGTAACAGTAATATGAAACGGCGCGCGATAAAGGGGATTGGTGTTTCCGGGGTGCGGAAGGAAACAATGGCAGCCAGCACCGATTTCCGTCGCCGGGGCGGCGCCGGGCCTCACGCCGAGGTTGAAGGGCGCGCGGGAGGCAATCCGTATGGTAGGCCCGGAGGGATTCGAACCCCCAACCTAAGCGTTATGAGCGCTCTGCTCTGACCGTTGAGCTACGGGCCCGCCGCCGCCTGCCTAGAAGCGGCGCCGGGGCCGGTCAAGCCCCGGCCGGCCCGGCCGCGCCATGCAGCGCCCGGTGGACGCGCCCCGCCGCGGCTGCTAAGGGCCGGCACAGGGGCAGGCTCGGGGGCAGGCTCGGGGGCAGGCTCGGGGGCAGCCACAGGATGCGGGGCATGCAGAAGCAGGGAAGCGGGACGAGCTACGCCGCGGCCGGTGTCGACATCGCGGCCGGCAACGCGCTGGTCGAGCGGATCAAGCCCGCCGCCGCGGCCAGCGCGCGCGCCGGCACGATGGCGGGCCTCGGCGGCTTCGGCGCCCTCTTCGACCTCCGCGCCGCCGGCTACAGCGACCCGATCCTCGTCGCGGCGACCGATGGCGTGGGCACGAAGCTGCGCATCGCGATCGATACCGGCGAGCTTGACACAGTCGGCACCGACCTCGTCGCGATGTGCGTCAACGACCTCGTCTGCCAGGGCGCCGAGCCGCTGATCTTCCTCGACTACTTCGCGACGGGCCGGCTTGACGTCGCGCAGGCGGCGCGGGTGATCGAGGGCATCGGACGGGCCTGTGCCGCGGCCGGCTGCGCGCTGGTCGGCGGCGAGACCGCCGAGATGCCGGGGATGTATCACGGCGCCGATTTCGACCTCGCGGGCTTCGCCGTGGGCGCGCTGGAGCGTGGCGCGGCGCTGCCCGCCGGCGTCGCGGCGGGCGACGTGCTGCTCGGCCTGCTGTCCGACGGGGTGCATTCCAACGGCTTCTCGCTGGTCCGCAAGGTGGTGGCCGAGGCCGGGCTCTACTGGCACTCGCCGGCGCCCTGGGACGCGGCGCAGAGCCTCGGGACGGCGCTGCTGACGCCGACGCGGCTCTATGTCGGGCCGGTGCTGGCCGCGATCCGCCAGGGCGGCGTGCACGCCGCGGCCCACATCACCGGCGGCGGCATCACCGAGAACCTGCCGCGCGTCCTGCCGGCGGGCCTCGGCGCCGCGATCGACCTCGGCGCCTGGCGGATGCCGCCGGTCTTCGCCTGGCTCCGCGCCGAGGGCGGGATCGGCGAGGCCGAGATGCTGCGCACCTTCAACGCCGGGATCGGGATGATCCTCTGCGTCGCGCCCGACCGCGCCGAGGCGATCGCCCGCGGCCTCGCGCAGGCGGGCGAACGCGTCGTGGCGCTCGGGCGCGTGACCGCGGAAGAGGAGGCGGGAGAGGGGGTCGCCTACCGGGGCGCCCTGGAGTGAGGCGCGTCGCCATCCTGATCTCGGGTGGCGGCTCGAACATGGCGGCGCTGGTCCGCGGCATGGCGGACCCCGCCGCCCCGCCCTGTCCCGCGCGCCCGGTCCTCGTCGTCTCGAACGTCGCCGCGGCCGGCGGGCTTGCCAGGGCCGAGGCGCTCGGTGTGCCCACCGCCACGGTCAGCCACCGCGACTTCGCCGGCCGGGCGGAGTTCGAGGCCGCGCTGAACGCGGCGCTGGCGCCGGCGCGGCCTGACATCCTCTGCCTGGCCGGCTTCATGCGCGTGCTGACGCCGGGCTTCGTGCGGGCCTGGGAGGGGCGGATGCTCAACATCCACCCCTCGCTCCTGCCGCGCTATCCGGGCCTGCACACCCATGCCAGGGCGATCGCCGCGGGCGATGCCGAGGCCGGCTGCACCGTGCACGAGGTGACGGCCGACCTCGATGCCGGGCCGATCCGCGGCCAGGCGCGGGTGCCGGTCCTGCCCGGCGACACGCCCGAAAGCCTCGCCGCCCGCGTCCTGCCGTGGGAGCACCGGCTCTACCCCGCGGTGCTGTGCCGCTTCGCCGCGGGCGACCGCACCCCGCTCCTGCTGCCGTGAGGCCGGCAGGGACGTCCGCGGCACCTTTCCAAGCCCCTGCGAAATGCCTATGACTGACCGGATTTCCGGCCGAGGACCCGTTCACCCCCGCGATGCGTACGATCACCGAGACAGACGCCCTTGCGGCCTTCTGTGCGGCCGCCAGGGCCGCCCCCTACGTCACCGTCGATACCGAGTTCCTGCGCGAGCGCACCTACTGGTCAAAGCTCTGCCTGGTGCAGATGGCGCTGCCCGGCGAGGGCGAGGCGGTGCTGGTCGATCCGCTCGCCGAAGGCCTCTCGCTGGCGCCGCTCTACGAGCTCATGGCGCACGAGGGCACCGTGAAGGTGTTCCACGCGGCGCGGCAGGACATCGAGATCTTCTATGTCGAGGGCGACGTGATCCCGCATCCGCTATTCGACACCCAGGTCGCGGCGATGGTTTGCGGCTTTGGCGAGCAGGTGGGCTACGAGACGCTGGTCAAGCGGATCGCGCGGGCCGGCGTCGACAAGACCTCGCGCTTCACCGACTGGTCGCGCCGCCCGCTGACCGACGCGCAGAAGGCCTACGCACTTGCCGATGTCACCCATCTGCGGGTGATCTACGACCATCTCTCGGCCCAGCTTGCCAGGACCGGCCGCACCGCCTGGGTCGAGGAGGAGATGGCGGTGCTGACCGACCCCGAGACCTACATCACCCGGCCCGACGAGGCCTGGACGCGGATCAGGACGCGCTCGTCCTCGCCGCGCTTTCTGGCGGTGGTGCGCGAACTGGCGCGGTTCCGCGAGACCTTCGCCCAGGCGCGGAACATCCCCCGCAGCCGGGTCTACAAGGACGACGCGCTCCTCGAGCTCGCCTCGACCCGGCCGACCACGCCCGACGAGCTTGGCCGGTCGCGCCTGCTTCTGCGCGAGGCGCGGCGCGGCGAGATCGCCGACGGCATCCTTGCCGCGGTGCAGGCGGCGATGGCGCTGCCGGCCGAGGCGCTGCCGCGCGCCGAGGGCGAGGACGAGCGCCCGCAGCAGGGCAACGGCGCGCTCTCCGACCTCCTGCGGGTGCTTCTCAAGGCGCGGTCCGACGGCGAGGGCGTGGCGGCGAAGCTGATCGCGACTTCGGCCGAGCTTGACCTGCTCGCCGCCGGGGCGCGCGACCTGCCCTCGCTGAAGGGCTGGCGCCGCGAGGTGTTCGGCGCCGACGCGCTGCGGCTCTGCGAGGGCGAGATCGCGCTGTCCGCCAAGGGCGGCCAGATCCGGGTGGTGCAGCTCTGAGTCCTCGCGTGGCGCGCGGCGCGGCCGGGTGGGTGCCTCAGCGGCGGATCACCCGCTCGGTCCGCAGCCCGCGGACGACGATGCGGCTGACGCCGGCAAGGTCGTTGACGGTCAGGTAGGTCGCCACCTCGATCTCGCGCGAGACCGGCGTGCCGGGCAGCGCCTGGTAGGGCGGCGGGGCGAGGCGGAAGTCGAACACCAGCACGCCCGTGTCGCGCACCCGCGTCACGGTGCCGTCGGCGCCGGTGGTCTCGAGGATCGTGTCGACCCTGACCAGCTCGGCGAGCCAGAACCCTTGGGTCGGCGGCAGCCCCGTCGCCCGCAGGATGGCGCCGCCGGGGATCGCCTCGACCGTCATCGCGGTGACCTGATCGACAAGCGGCCGGGGATCGGCCGGGCGTTCGAGCCCGGTGCCGCGCACCACCGTCGAGGCGCGCGCCTCGCTGCGGCCGAACCAGTTGAGCGGGTTCAGGCGCGACTCCCGCACACCGGCACACGCGCCCAGGGCAAGCGTCAGGGCCAGGCCGGCCAGAAGCGGTGCGCGCATCTTCTTCCCTCGTCTCTTACGGCCTGCACTAGCCCAAAGCCGGCGCGATGAAAAGCCCGCCGGGCTGGACCTCGGCCCCGTCGCGCCTTACCTCAGGAGCGGGAGCGACACGAGGAACACACGGGGGAACCGACCATGGCCTCGCCGGCCTTCGAGGACATCGCCGAGACGTTCGACTTCCTCGACGACTGGGAGGAGCGCTACCGCCATGTCATCGAGCTCGGCCGCGCGATGGAGCCCCTCGAGGAGGCGCTCCGGATCCCCGCGACGAAGGTCGAGGGCTGCGCCAGCCAGGTCTGGATCGTGCCCGAGGTCGAGGGCGAGGGCGGAGCCGCGCGCCTGCGCTTCCGCGGCGACAGCGACGCGCTGATCGTGCGCGGCCTGATCGCGATCCTGCGGGCGCTCTACTCCGGGCTGACCGCCGACGAGGTGCTGCAGGTCGATGCGGCGCGCGAGCTCGGCCGGCTCGGGCTTAACGAGCATCTCTCCTCGCAGCGCTCGAACGGGCTCAAGGCGATGGTCGGGCGGATCAGGGGGCTGGCCTCGGCCAGCGCCGCCGCGGCGTGAGGCCGGGCGAGGGGACGGGGCAGGGGGCCGCTCAGCCGGGCGCCGCGGTGCGGCCGAGGGCGCCGACAAGGTCGCCGTAGCCGGTGAACCGCCGTTCGAAGCCGAGCCCGAGGCGGCGGGCGCAGTCCTCGGCCTTCGCGGTCAGGGCGGGGTCATCGGTCTGCGCCTGATAGACGACCTTCTCGTAGTGGCCGAAATAGGTGTCGCGGAGTTCCGGGTGGCGGTCGAGCCCCAGCGGTTCCCAGACGAAGGCGTCGAACTGCCGCACCAGGAAATCGGTCAGGTAGAAGGCGGTGAACTCCTCCTCGGCGCGCGCGGCGAAGGCGGCGTTGCCCTCGAAGAAGGCGTAGCAGTGCGGCCCCTCGACCATGCCGACGCCGAGCCGCGCGCAGAGCGCGGCGAGCCGGCCGCCGGTGCCGCAATCGGCATAGACCACGAAGATCCGTTCATAGTCCGCCCGGTGCGCGGCCACCGCGGCCTCGACCGCCGGGGCGATCCGGTCGGGGTGGTTGTGCAGGATCGCCGGCAGGCACTGCAGGTCGAGATGGTCCCAGCCGTTCGCCCGCTTCAGCGCCAGGATCTCGTGGGCGAGCGCGCCGCAGGCGATCAGGAGAACCCGGCCCGCGCCGGCCGGGGCCAGCCCGCGTTCCGTCAGGGTCCGGTCGTCGAGCGTCATCGCGCCTCGCCCGCAAGCAGTTTCCCGGCCCGCGCCCGCGCCCGGACGATCGCATCCAGAACCCGGCGGCCCAGCAGCATGTCGTCGCCGGTTTCGCGCCGGAACACAAGCGCCAGCCGCTGCCGTACCAGCACGTCCGGCAGCAGGCGCCGCAGGCGCGGGCCGGCATCGCCGAGGAAACAGGGCAGCGGGGCGATGCCGGCGCCCTCGGCCGCGGCCGCGGTCACCTCGCCCATCTGCGACTGCCGCAGCGCGATCGTCGCCTGCCCGGCATGGGCGTCGAGCCATGCCCGGGCCGGGCTGCCGCCCATCAGCCGGTCGAACCCGACGAGCCTGTGCCCGGCAAGGCCGTCGGCCGGGTCGACGGCCGGGTCGTCGACCCTTCGGCACCCGACCTGCTCGCGCAGACCGACATGCCCGGCGCGCGGTTCCTCGATGTCGGCACCGGTGTCGGCTGGCTGTCGATCGGGATGCTGCGGCGCTGGCCGAGGCTGCGGGCCACGGGCATCGAGCCGCTGCCCGGCGCGCTCGGGCTGGCGCGGGCCAGCATCGCGGCGGCCGGCCTGGCCGACCGGTTCGAGCTTCGGCCCGGCCGCGCCGAGCATCTCGCGGATCGCGGGCGCGACGACCTCGCCTTCGTGCCGACAGCCTTCATCGACCCCGCCGCCCTGCACGACGTGCCGACATGCGCCCGGGCCGCGCTCAAGCCGGAGGGGTGGCTGCTTCTTGCGGTGATCGATCCGCCCCAGGACGATCGCGCCGCCGCGGCGCTGGCACGGTTTCGCGCCGGTCTCTGGGGTGGCGCCGCGCTTGGCGCGGCGGGCGGGCGCGACCGGCTCGTCGAGGCGGGGTTTCGCGACTGCCCGCCGATCCGTCAGAAGGCGGGCTTCGTGGCCTTCGTGCTCGCCCGCCGCGAGGCCGAGGCCGGCCCGTCGGCCCGCTGGGGTCAGCGCCGCACGAAGCGGACGATCAGCGCCGCGATCAGCGGCAGCGCCAAAAGCGCCGTCGCGGCGCCCTCGCCCAGCGCGGGTGCGGCCAACCGGCCGAGCCAGACCGTAACCGCCGCGGCCAGCACTACGGTGGCGAGCAACATCAGGAACCGGGGCAGGGGCATCGCGAACCTCCTCGCCACGAAGTGGGGGCGCCGGGGCCGGCTGTGAAGGCCCCCTCAGCCGGCGCGCAGCTGGTTGTGCTTGCGCGCGACGAACTGCTTGGCCGTCTCGACCGCCACCGCGGCGTCGCGGCAGTAGGCATCGGCGCCGATGGCACGGCCGAACTCCTCGTTGAGCGGCGCACCCCCGACCAGCACGATGTAGTCGTCGCGGATGCCCCGTTCCTTCAGCGTGTCGATCACGACCTTCATGTAGGGCATCGTCGTGGTCAGCAGCGCCGACATCCCGAGGATGTCGGGCTTCTCGCGCTCCAGCGCCTCGAGGTACTTCTCGACCGCGTTGTTGATGCCGAGATCGACGACCTCGAAGCCGGCCCCCTCCATCATCATCGAGACGAGGTTCTTGCCGATGTCGTGGATGTCGCCCTTGACCGTGCCGATCACCATCTTGCCGACGCGCGGCGCGCCGGTCTCGACCAGCAGCGGCTTGAGGATCGCCATGCCGCCCTTCATCGCGTTGGCGGCGAGCAGAACCTCGGGCACAAACAGGATGCCGTCGCGGAAATCGTCGCCGACGACCTTCATGCCACCGACCAGCGCCTCGGTCAGGATCCGGTAGGGCGTCCAACCGCGGTCCAGCAGGATCGTCACCGATTCCTCGATCTCTTCCTTGAGACCGTCGTAGAGATCGTCGTACATCTGGTTCACGAGCTGTTCGTCATCAAGCTCGGAGAGGATGATCTCGTCGTCTTCATCAGCCATGTTCATCCCCTGATCCTTGAGGCGCCTGACGGGCACATTTGGGTCGCGCGCGGCCGGGCCGCTTCTTCCTTTCCGACAGGAACTGCAGCGCAAACGACCAAGGCGCAAATGAAAAGGCGGCATGGGGATTGTGAGGCGCATTCATACAGGCGCCCCCGGGCACCGCGCGCTTGATTGATGTTCGCTTAATGTTCTAGAGTGTGGCATGGACCAGCCCCTGCCGATCCCGCCCGCCCGGCGCC
>CAZYBG010000051.1:0-20947 GCA_964645155.1 uncultured Rhodobacterales bacterium
GGCGAAGGCAGAGACTTCGGCATCCTCCACAGGCAGGATGCGGTCCATCACCTCGACCACGGTCGTCTTGGCGCCGAGCGTGTTGTAGAAGCTCGCGAACTCGATGCCGATGGCGCCCGAGCCGATCACCAGAAGCTCCTTCGGCATCCGCTTCGGCACCAGCGCGTGGCGATAGGTCCAGACCAGATCGCCGTCGGCCTCGAGGCCCGGCAGCTCGCGCGCCCGCGCGCCGGTGGCAAGCACGATCGCCCGCGCCGTCAGCTCCTGCGCCCCCTTGTCGGTCTTCACGCGGACCGTGCCCTTGCCGGCCAGCGTCGCCTCGCCCATCACCACCGTGACCTTGTTCTTCTTCATCAGGTGGCTGACGCCCGACGAGAGCTGCTTGGCCACGCCGCGCGAGCGCCTGATGACGGCGTCGAGGTCGTAGCCCACGCCCTCGGCCTTCAGCCCGAAATCCTTCGCCCGGTGCATCAGGTGGAACACCTCGGCCGAGCGCAGCATCGCCTTGGTCGGGATGCAGCCCCAGTTGAGGCAGATCCCGCCCATGTGCTCGCGCTCGATGATGGCGACGCTCAGGCCCAGCTGCGCGGCGCGGATCGCGCAGACATAGCCGCCCGGCCCGGCGCCGATCACGACCATGTCGAAGCTCTGTGCGGCCATGGGCCCCTCCCTCGCGATGGAACTGGTTTAGCCTTAAATCATTCCGCCCCGACCGGCAACGAACGTGCCGCCGCAGCGCCATGCGGCGGCGGCATGGCTCAGGCCGCCGGCTTCAGCCGCTGCAGCACGCCGCCATAGCCTTCCTCGTCGATGAACCGTTGCTCGGCGGCGGTCGACTGGCGGCCGAGCGCGGTGTTGCGGGTCGGGAACCGGCCGAAGCGGCGGATGATCTCGCGGTGGGCGCGGGCATGGACGAGGTTGTCGCCATCGTCGTCCGGTATCCGGGTCAGGAACAGGCAGACCGAGAGGGCCTGCGCCTGCGTGCTTTCGGCATGTTCGAACGGCAGGTAGAAGAACTGCCGCGCGACCCCCTCGATGCGGCGGTCATGGCCCTGCGCCAGCGCCAGCGTCGCCGCCGACAGCGCCAGCCGGTCCGAAAGAAACGCGAACGGCGAGCCGCGATAGATGTTGCGCGGGAACTGGTCGGTCAGGATCAGGTAGGCGAGCGACGTGCGCGGCCGCGACAGCCAGTCGCGGTAGGCGCCGTTGCGGGCGGCGTCGCAGGCCTCGAGGAACCGCTCGGTACAGGCGGTATCGATCTCCTCGCTGCCCTTGTACCAGCCCTCGGGCCCGATCTCGTCAAGCCAGAAGTCGAGCACCTCGTCCGGTCGCGTCATGCGCAGTCCTCCTGCCCCGGCCGCGAAGGTGGCACCGCGGGCGGGCCTTGGCAACCGCCTCAGGCGGCCGGTTGCCGCTCGGCCTCCTGCGCCTGCGCGCTCTCGATCAGCGCGCCGGCGGCGATCTTGGTCGAGGTCGGCGCGATCGGCACGAAGGCCCCGGTCTCGGCCGGCGCGGCGCGGCGGGTCATCCGCCAGGCGGCATAGCCGGCCAGCAGCGCCAGCAGCACCGCGAGAAAGACGAAGAACCCGCCCGGCCCGATCGTCTCCATCAGCCAGCCGGTCAGGAGCGGGCCGCCGATGGCGCCGATGCCGTTCAGGAACAGCAGGCCCGCCGAGGCCGAGGCCATGTCCTCGGGCCGCAGGAAGTCGTTGGTATGCGCGATGGCAAGCGAATAGAGCGGGTTGGCCACCCCGCCGATGACGAAGGCCGCGACCAGCAGCGCGGGGAAGGCGCCGCTCAGCACCGACGCGACCGCCATCGCCACCGCGCCGCCGGCGGCAAGGCCGAGGATCAGCCGGCGCCGGTCCATCCGGTCGGACGCCCAGCCGATCGGGTACTGGCAGAGCAGCCCGCCGGTATAGATCACCGCGACGAAGATCGAGATCTGCCGCACGCTGAGGCCGGCCTCGGTGCCGAAGACCGAGGCCATGCCGAAGATCGCCGAGAAGATCCCGCCGAGCAGGAACACCGACACGCAGCCGAGCGGCGAGGTCAGCCAGAGCGCGCGGAGCGTCATGCTCTTGGAACTGGCGAAGGCCGGCGCCGGGCTCGCGGTCAGCAGGATCGGCGCGAAGGCGACCGAGACGAGGACCGAGGGGATGATGAACAGCAGGAACCCGCCCGGATCGGCGAGGTTCAGCAGGAACTGCGCGGCGATGATGCCGATCATCTGCACGATGAGGTAGAGCGACATTGCCCGGCCGCGCGTCTCGTTCGTCGAGCTGTCGTTCAGCCAGCTTTCCACCGTGATGTAGACGCCGCAGAACGAGAACCCCAGGATCGCCCGCAGGACGACCCAGGCCCAGGGGTCGGTGACGACCGGGAACAGGATCAGCACCGCCGAGATGAACGAGCCGAGCGCCGCGAAGACCCGCACATGGCCGACCCGCTGGATCATCCGGGGCGCCCGGTTCGAGGCGAAGAGAAAGCCCACGAAATAGGCCGACATCACCACCGACATCTCGGTCGGCGAGAAGCCTTCCAGCGCGCCGCGGATGCCGAGCAGCGTGCCCTGCAGGCCGTTGCCGACCATCAGGAGCATCAGCCCGAGGAACAGGGCCCAGGTGGAACGCAGCACGCCGAACATGGCCGATGTCGTACTCCGGCGGGCGGACGGCGTATAGCTTGAACGCGACGGGCCGCAGACCGCCGCCGCCCCCCTCAGGGCACGAGCAGCGAGGCGTCGCCGTAGCTGAAGAAGCGGTAGCCCCCCGCGATCGCGTGGTCGTAGATCCGCATGATCCGCTCGCGCCCCATCAGCGCGGCGACGAGCATCAGCAGCGTCGATTTCGGCAGGTGGAAGTTCGTCATCAGCGCGTCGGTCGTCCGGAAGCGGTAGCCGGGATAGATGAAGATGTCGGTCTCGCCGCGCCAGGGCCGCACCGCGCCGCCGGCATCCGCGGCGCTCTCGATCAGCCGGAGCGCCGTGGTGCCGACGGGGATGATCCTCCCGCCCGCGGCACGGGTCGCGTTGATCTCCGCGGCCGCGGCCGCGGTGACCTCGCCCCATTCGGCGTGCATCCGGTGGGTCGTGACGTCATCGACCTTCACCGGCAGGAAGGTCCCGGCGCCGACATGCAGCGTCACGTGGCTGAAGCCGATGCCGGCCGCGGCCAGCGCGGCGAGCAGCGGCGGATCGAAATGCAGCGACGCGGTCGGCGCCGCGACCGCGCCGGGGCGCCGCGCCCAGACCGTCTGGTAGTCCTCGACGTCGGCGGCGTCGGCGGCGCGCAGCCGCTCGATATAGGGTGGCAGCGGCATCGCGCCGGCCCCGGCCAGCGCGGCGTCGAACCCGGCTCCGGAAAGGTTGAAGCGAAGCCGCGCCTGCCCGCCGCCGATCGCCGCGACCTCGGCCGAGAGCACGGGCGAGAACACGACCGTCTCGCCCGGCTTCAGCTTGCGGAGCGGTCGCACCAGCGCCGCCCAGGTGCCGTCGGCGCCGGGGCCGAGCAGCGTCGCCTCGACCCGCGCGACCCCCTCGCCCGTCGCGCCCGGCCGCGTCCGGGTGCCGGAGAGGCGCGCGGGGATCACCCTGGTGTCGTTCAGGACCAGCCGGTCGCCGGGCAGCAGGACCGCGGGCAGGTCGCGCACGATCAGGTCGCGCAGGCCCGCGCCTTCGGCCACCAGAAGCCGCGCCGACGACCGCGGCCGCGCCGGCCGGGTGGCGATGCGGTCCTCGGGCAGGTGGTAGTCGAAGTCGGACAGCTTCATCGCGGATGCGCCTCGGGTCGGCAGCCGATCTAGGGCAGCGGCGGGCGGAACGGAAGCGGCGTCAGGCCGCGGGCCCGAGCCAGCCGCGGTACTGCGCGATCCGCGCCCCCGACCGCAGCGCGATGCGCACGTGGAAGCGGAAGCGGCCGTCGGCGCCCGCGGTCTCGGCGGTGTCGCTGACGGGGACGAGCAGCCGCGGCAGCGGAACGAGGCCGAAGGCCCGCGCCTCCGGGACCGGATAGGCCAGCGCGCCGCCCCGGACTTCAAGTGCAAGGCGGAACGCGGCCGGCCCGAACCGCTCCCACAGCGCGCCGCGCCGGAGCGTCAGGATCGACCGGAAGCGGTGTCCGGCGAAATCCCGCACCCAGACCTCGCGGCCCTCCTCGGCGTCGATCGTGACGGTCACCGGCACGTCCCGGCCGGGCGGCGGAAAGCCCGCGAGCCGCGCCATCAGCCAGGCGAGCCGGCCTTCCGGCCCGTCGATGTCGGCGCGCCCGGCGAACCGCCGCAGCCCGAGCCCGCCGTGCAGCGCGCGCACCGCCGGCGGCAACGCATCGAAGGCTGGGCCGAGGACGGCGCGGAACAGCGGCTCGACCTGCCGGTCCCGCCGTTCGGTCACGACGCCGAGGGCGTGGAGCCCGGCCTCGCCTTCGGCCAGCGTCAGCGCCCCCGCCGCCGGCCGGGCACCGGCGGCGACCTCGCCGCGCAAGAGCTTCGCGACGAGCAGCGCCGCCGGCTCGGCCGGGATCCGGGGCCCGATCCCGTCGGCGGCGACGAGATGCCATTCCCGCCGCTGCCACCGGCCGGCGGAGGTGCCGAGCACGCTCACCCGCATGCCCCCGAGGTCGCTGCCGAGGCCGCGCAGCAGCACCGCCGCCCGGTGCAGCGGTCCGGCCAGCGGCGCGAGGCTGCGCAGCAACCGCAGCCGGACGAGCCAGCGCAGCGCGGCGAGGCCGTGATGCATCACCCCAAGCTCGAGCCCGGCGCGGAACACCGCCGTCCGCGCGCCGTAGCGGTCGGGAAACAGCGCCACATCGGGCGTCTCGTTCAGCGCCGCGGGCCGGGTGAAGCGGTGTCGGCCGGCCGCGACCGTCACCGCCCGCGTCTCGTCCCAGCCATGCACCACCTGCCACGCGCCGCCGCGCCAGAGGCGGAACGGCCGGCCGGTCTGGGCGAGGATCGCGCGGACGACCGAAAGCCCGCGGTCGGTCCGGTTGCCGGGAACGATCGCCGTCTCGACCGCCTCGACCCGGTCGAGGCCGCGCACCAGCGCATCGGCCGCCGCGGCCGAGAGCGCGGGGGTCGAGGAGGCGCCGGCGAGTGCCGCGCGCCCGCGCGCCCTGGCCAGACCGTCGAGCGCGCCGATCCCCGCGACGAAGCCCGCCGCATCGGCGAGGTCGAGGTAATGCGCGTCCGCCTCCAGCACCTGGCGCGCGAAGCGGTAGGGATCGGCGCCGTAGAGCTGGAACGGGCCGGCCGCGTCGATCACCACCGCCGGCGCGACCGCGGCGAGCGCGGCGGCCGATGCGGCGGGGTCGCCCCGGTCGAACGCATGGACCCGCCCGCCATGCCGCGCCGCGAAGGCGGCGAGCGCCGTCTCCGACCGCGCCGCCAGCACCACCTGGTGCCCCGCCGCGATCAGCCGCCGCGCCAGGTGCCCGCCGAAAAGGCCCGTCGCGCCGACGACGAGGACCGTGTCAGCCAAGGAACCTCGCCTTCAGGTCCGGCCCCGGCAGGAAGCAGGCGTCGCGCCGGCCGAACATCGCGTAGCGGTTGCGGGCGACGCGGTTGTAGAGGAACCGCTTGAGCCGCCCCGGCAGCCACGCCAGTGCCGCGCCCGCGCGCCAGGCGCCGCCGATCCCGGCCAGCACCGCGGCCAGCGCGTCGAGGTCGGTGTGCAGCCGGCCGTCGAGGATCACCAGGTTCGTCTCGTAGTCGCGCGCCTTGAGCCCGTAGTGGTCGTAGAGCGCCTCGCCCAGCGGCGACTGCGCGACGACGAAGTGGAACGCCCCGGCGCGGTCGTGCCGCAGCACGAATCGCATGAACCCCGAGCAGAGCACGCAGTCGCCGTCGAAGACGATCACCTTGCGGCCGGCCAGCGCGGGGAAACGGTCGAGCATGTCCATCGCCTGAAGGTATCGCATCGCCATGCGGCGGGAAGTGGGCGCGGCGCCGCAGCCGCCGCCGCGGCTTCAGACGAAGCTCAGAAGCCGGGTGCCGCGGGCATTGAGCGGCCGCGTCGAATCGAGGCGGTAGCCGAGCTTTTCCAGCGTCCGGTCCGCCGGGCCCTTCTGCCCGGTGAAGAGCGGCAGCCCGACGCCGAAGGCGACCGGTTCGATCGTCAGCAGCACCCGGTCGATCCGGCCGGCGGCGTGGAACCAGTCGTAGACCTGCGTGCCGCCGAGGATCAGCGCGTTGCGCATCGGCCGCACATGCTCGACCAGCGGGGCGAGGCCGTCCGGGCCGATCGGCGCGGGATCGACCCAGAGCTGCGTCGGGCCGCGCCAGTCGGGCGCCAGCGGCGCGGTCGACAGCACGATCCGCCGCCGGTCGGGCCGGTCGGCCGCCTCGTGCGTGCCGCGCCCCATGATCGACCAGTCGGCCGCCTCGACCTCGGCGAGAAACACCGCCTGCTCCTCGGCGCTGGCCCAGTCCGCCGGCGTGTGGCCCTCGTGCGAGGCGATGAAGCCGTCCTCGGTGCAGACGGCGACGAGGGTGAAGATCGGCGGCATCGGGTTCTCCTGCTGGAGGGCGAGCCATAGCCGAGGCGGCGGCGCATGGCGAGGGGCGGCACCAGGAACGCTTCGTTCGCGAGACGGACCGCCGCGGCCCCTCGCCGTCGATCAGGACCGACACGGCGGCAGCGATGGGCGGTCGCCCTGACCAAGGCACCTGCCCCCGGCCATCGCGTGGCCAGGGCCTGGGGGTCGGCCGTTCCCTACCCGGCCGGCATCCGGCCCTCGACGATCTCGGCCCACCACGAGGCGCCGGCCGGGATCGCACCGTCGTCGAAATCGTATTCCGGGTGATGCACCATCGCGGTGTCGCCGTTGCCGACGAGGATATAGGCGCCGGGGCGCGCCTCGAGCATGTAGGCGAAATCCTCGCCGCCCATGATCAGCGGCGCCTCGGCGCAGGCGCCGGCGACCCGGCGCGCGGCCTCGGCGGCATGCAGCGTCTCGGTCTCGGCGTTCACCATGACCGGATAGCCCTTCATGTAGTCGATCGCGGCGGTGCCACCGAAGGTCTCGGCCGTCGCCGCGGCGATCGCCCGCAGCCGCGCCTCGGCCAGCGCGCGGACGCCCGCATCCATCGTCCGCACGGTGCCCTTGATCTCCACCGTCTGCGGGATCACGTTGAACGCCTTCGACGCGGTCTCGAAAGAGGTCACCGAGACGACGAGCTGCTGCGTCGGGTCGACATTGCGCGAGGCGATGGTCTGCAGCGTCAGCACCAGTTGCGCCGCCATCACCGTGGTGTCGACCGTCTCGTGCGGCTTCGCCGCATGGCCACCCTTGCCTTCCAGCACGATGCGGAACTGGTCGGTGGCGGCGAAGAAGGCGCCCGGGCGGATCGCGAACTGGCCCAGCGGCAGGCCGGGCATGTTGTGCATCCCGTAGACCTCCTGGATCTTCCAGTGGTCCATCATGCCGTCCTCGACCATCTCGCGGCCGCCGCCGCCGCCCTCCTCTGCGGGCTGGAAGATCACCACGGCGGTGCCGTCGAAGTTCCGCGTCTCGGCCAGGTACTTCGCCGCGCCGAGCAGCATCGCGGTGTGCCCGTCATGGCCGCAGGCGTGCATCTTGCCCTTCGCCTTCGACGCCCAGGGCTTTCCCGTCGCCTCCTCGATCGGCAGCGCGTCCATGTCGGCGCGCAGGCCGACGACGCGCCCGCTGGTATCGGTCCGGCCGCGGATCACGCCGACGACGCCGGTGCGCCCGATGCCCTCCACGACCTCGTCGCAGCCGAACTCGCGCAGCTTCTCGGCGACGACCCGCGCCGTGCGGTGGGTGTCGAACAGCAGTTCGGGATTCTCGTGCAGGTCGCGTCGCCAGGCCGCGATCTCGGGCTGAAGCTCGGCGATGCGGTTGCGGATCGGCATGGGGTCGCTCTCCGGTTGTTCGGTCGGGCCCAGTTTGGCACGCCCTGCCGCCGCCGCAAGCGCGATCAGAGCGCTGGGCCGGGTTCGAGGCGCGAACCGTCGCTGAACCGGCCGAAGCGGAACCGCGCGAGGTCGTGCCCGGGCGCCCGGCCGGCCACGAGGTCGGCGACGACCCGGCCGACGGCGGGGCCGATGCCGAAGCCGTGGCCCGACAGGCCGGTGGCGATCGTGAGGCCGGCGAGCGGCGCTCGGTCGATCACCGGCACCACGTCGGGCATGGTGTCGATCATCCCGGCCCAGGCCCGCGCGATGGCGACATCGCCCAGCCCGGGGAAGGCCGCGGCGAACTGCCGGGCGATGCGCGCGACGGTCGGCGCATGCGGCCGCGGGTTCAGGACCCGCACCGCCTCGAACGGCGAGGGGCCGTCGGCGCTCCACCGCCGCGGGGTCGACCAGGCATCGGGAAAGCCGCGCGGCGCGGCCGCGCGGTAGCGGTTGCCGAACGGGTCGCGGCGGAGCTGCGGCAGGAACTTCGGCAGCCGGCGGACCGCGTCCGGGCCAACGAGGACCTCGTGGAAGTCGGCCGCGGCCAGCGCGTAGCCGCCGTCCTGCCGCCGCCGGAAGGCCAGCCGGCGATCGGCGGCGTTGCCCGCAAAGACCTCGGGCAGCGGCGCCGTCGCGGCGACCGTGGCCAGCACCGAGAGCTGCGGCAGTTCGATCCCGTGCGCGCGGAGGAAGAGCGAGGACCAGGCGCCGCCGGCGAGGACCACCTCGGGCGCGCGGATGCGCCCCTGCTCGGTCACCACCCCGGCGACGCGGCCGGCCGCGATGTCGAGGGCGCGCACTGCGCAGCGTTCCACCAGGCTGGCGCCGCGCGCCGCGGCGAGGCGGGCGACCGCGGGCACCGCCGCCCAGGGCTCGGCGCGGGCGTCCGACGCAGTCCAGAGCCCGCCGGGCCAGTCACCCGCATGGCCGGGCAGGAGGCCGGCCAGCTCCGCCCGCGTCAGCATCCGGGTGTCGAGCTGGTGGGCGCGGGCATGCGGCAGCCAGCGCTCGAACCGCGCGAGATCGCGCGGCCCGTCGGCGAGGTAGAGGACACCGCGCCGCCGGAAGCCGGTCGCGCCGCCGGTCTCGGCGTCGAGCGCCTCCCAGGCGCGGGACGCCTCGACCATGAGCGGCAGCTCGGCCGGGTCGCGGCCCTGCTGGCGGATCCAGCCCCAGTTGCGCGACGACTGCTCGCCGGCGATCCGCCCCTTCTCGACCAGCGCCACGCGGAGCCCGCGCCCGGCGAGGTGATAGGCCGCCATCACGCCCGCCACGCCGCCGCCGATCACCACGACATCGGCCTCGGCCGGCGGCGGGCCGGGAAAGGCGACGGGCATGGCGTCCGAGATCGGGAACGGCTCCATGCCCGAGCGGTGCCCGATCACAGGCCGCGGCGCAAGCGGCCGCTGCCCGTCACCGCAGCAGGGCCTCCACCTGCAGGCCGCGACACTGCGCGACCTGCCCTAGCTCCGCAGCTCGTCCAGCAGCCGGCGCATGAACGCCTCGCCCGCAGCGAACTGCGCCAGCGTGATGTATTCGTCGGCCTGGTGCGCCTGGGCGATGTCGCCCGGGCCGACGACGACCGCCGAGAAGCCCGCCGCCTGGAAGTGGCTCGCCTCGGTGCCGTAGCTCACCACATGGCTGCCGTTGTCGCCGGTGAGGCGGCGCGCCAGCGCCTCGGCCGGGCCGTCGGCCTCGGGGACGAGGGGCGGCAGCGTGAACGCCGTCTCGACCGTCACGCCGGCCTCGGGGCGGACCGCCTTCATCGCGGCCTCGACCCGGGCCACCTCGGTCATGAAGCGCGCCGACCAGTCCGCGGGGTCTTCGCCCGGCACGACGCGGAAGTCGAAGCCGAAGGTGCAGTCGGCGGCCGTGATGTTGTGCGCGGTGCCGCCGGCGATCTGGCCGACATGCGCGGTGGTCCAGGGCGGCACGAACGCCGCCGCGACCGGCCCCGGCGGCCGGGCCGCGTTCTCGGCGTTGACGCGGTTGGCGAAATCGACGATCCGCGCGCCCTCCATGATCGCCGAGACGCCGGTGTGGAGGATCGAGGAATGCACCTCGTGGCCCCTCACGTGCACGCGGTAGGCAAGGCCGCCCTTGTGGCCGGTCACCACGCGCATCATCGAGGGTTCGCCGACCAGCACCGCGGCCGCGCGCGGCAGGCTGGCCGCCATCGCCGCGATCAGCGGCGGCGCGCCGGTGCAGCCCACCTCCTCGTCGTAGGAAAGCGCGATCTGCAACGGGCGCCTCAGCCCGCCGCCCGCCGCCGCCTCGCCCATCGCCCAGAGCGCGAGCGCGTCGAAGCCCTTCATGTCGGTCGTGCCGCGGCCGTAGAGCCGGCCGTCGCGCTCGGTCAGGGTCCAGGGGTCCGAGGTCCAGTCCTGGCCGTCGACCGGCACCACGTCGGTATGGCCGGACAGGATGACGCCGCCCTCGACCTCGGGGCCGACATGGGCGTAGAGCCCGGCCTTCGTCCGGTCGTCGTTCCACACCCGGTGCGCGGCGATGCCCTGCGCGTCGAGCCATTCCTCCACCCAGTCGATCAGCGGCAGGTTCGACTCGCGGCTCACCGTCGCGAAGGAGATCAGCCTGGCGAGGATGTCGCGGGGGGTCATCGGAACTCCGGTCGGCGAGGGCGGGCCGACGGTGCGCGCCCGGCGGGCAGGGGTCAAGCCCCCTGCCCGTTCCGCGTGCATCCGCCCGGCCCGGAGGCAGCCCGCCGGATTCCGACTTGCGAGGCCGGCGTTTCATGATAACACTTCGGCATTAATTGGCCGGGCACCTGATCCGGATTAGAAAAACAAAGAAAAAGAACCACTTGGGGAGCGTTTGATGCCCGATGGGGCAGCGAGTGTCCTTGACGTCAGGGGCCTTAAAACCGTCTTCAGGACGCGGGGCGGCGAAGTCCACGCGGTCAATTCGGTCAGCTTCGAGTTGAAGCCGGGCGAGCTGCTGGGCGTCGTCGGCGAATCCGGCTCGGGCAAGTCGGTCACGATGATGTCGCTGATCGGGCTGCTGCCGTCGCCGCCGGCCGACGTGCGGGCCGGCCAGGTGCTGTTCGAGGGCGTCGATCTGCTGCACTGCACCGAGGAGCAGCTGCGCACCGTGCGCGGCGCGCGGATCGGCTTTGTGTTCCAGGACCCGATGACCTCGCTCAACCCGGTCTTCACCGTGGGCTTCCAGATCATGGAGCCGCTGCGCAAGCACATGGGCATGAACAAGGCCGCCGCGTCGCGGCGCGCGGTCGAGCTGCTGGAACTGGTCGGCATTCCCGATGCCGGCCGCCGCCTGAAGGACTATCCGCACCAGTTCTCGGGCGGCATGCGGCAGCGGGTGATGATCGCGATCGCGCTGGCCTGCGACCCCAAGGTGCTGATCGCCGACGAGCCGACCACCGCGCTCGACGTGACGATCCAGGCGCAGATCCTCGAACTGGTGCGCGGGCTCCGCCAGAAGCTCGGCATGGCGATCGTCTGGATCACCCACGATCTCGGCGTGATCGCCGGCATCGCCGACCGGGTCCTGGTGATGTATGGCGGGCAGGTGGTGGAGCATGCGGCGGTGAAGGAGCTCTTCGGCAACCCGCAGCATCCCTACACGCGGGCGCTGCTGAAGACGATCCCGCATGTGCGGGGCGAGCGGGCGGCGCGGCTCCGGGTGATCGAGGGCCAGCCGCCGATCCTGCGCGAGGCGCCGGCGGCCTGCCCGTTCGCGCCGCGCTGTCCGCATGCCTTCGACCGCTGCCTGCGCGAGAACCCGGCGCGCTACGTCGTCGGCCCGCTCCACGATGCGGCCTGCTTCTGGGACCCGGCCACCGGGGGGCCGCGCGATGTATGATTCCGCCCGCGCGACACGCAAGCTCGTCGAGGTGCGCGACCTGAAGATGCACTTCCCGATCTTCGGCGGCCTCCTCCGCCGCCGGACGGGCGAGGTCAAGGCGGTCGACGGCGTCAGCTTCGACATCTTCGAGGGCGAGACGCTGGGCCTCGTCGGGGAATCGGGCTGCGGCAAGTCCACCTGCGGCCGCGCGATCCTGCGCCTCTACGATCCGACCTCGGGCTCGATCCGGATCGAGGGGGCCGAGATCGCGACCGCCCCGCCCTCGGTCCTGCGCCGCCTGCGGCCCAAGATGCAGATGGTGTTCCAGGACCCGCAGGCCTCGCTCAACCCCCGCATGACCGTGGCCGCGATCGTCGGCGAGCCGCTCGACGAACACACCGCGCTGTCGCGGAAGGAAAAGCTCGAGCGGATCTACGGGCTGATGGACGCGGTCGGGCTGAACCGCAACTTCGCCAACCGCTACCCGCACGAGTTCTCCGGCGGCCAGCGGCAGCGGATCGGCATCGCCCGGGCGCTGGCGCTGAACCCGAAGTTCATCGTCTGCGACGAGCCGATCGCGGCGCTCGACGTGTCGATCCAGGCGCAGGTGGTGAACCTGCTGGAGGAACTGCAGGGCAAGCTTGGCCTGACCTACCTCTTCATCAGCCACGACCTGAGCATGGTGCGCCACATCGCCGACCGGGTGGCGGTGATGTATCTCGGCCAGATCGCCGAGCTCGGGCCGCGCGACGCGCTCTATGCGCTGCCGATGCATCCCTACACGCAGGCGCTGCTCTCGGCGGTGCCCGAGCCCGACCCCTCGATCGAGAACCGCCGCCAGCGCATCATCCTCACCGGCGACGTGCCCTCGCCCGCGAACCCACCCAAGGGGTGCAACTTCAGCACCCGCTGCCCGAAGGTCATGCCGGTCTGCCGCGAGGTGGACCCGGTGTTCCGCGAGGTGCAGCCCGGGCGCTTCGTCGCCTGCCACCTCTACGACGAGACAAGACAGACCGCCGGCGGAACGGCGGCACCCGAGGCCCGGAGCACACCAAACTCGAACGTCCAGCAAGGAGACTGACATGAAACTGAGAACCGCCCTGAAGGGCGCCTGCGCGACGGCGGCGATGGCCGCGATGGCCGGGCCCGCCCTGGCCGAGCGCGGCGCCGACGGCCACGTGAACATCCTCTACTGGCAGGCGCCGTCGATCCTGAACCCCTACCTGTCGTCGGGCACCAAGGATGTCGAGTCGGCCTCGATGATCCTCGAGGGACTGGGCGGCTTCGACGAGACCGGGGCGGTGATCCCGCGCCTCGTCGACGAGGTGCCGACGCTCGAGAACGGCGGGATCTCGGAAGACCTCACCACGATCACCTGGGTGCTCTCCGAAGGGCTGCTGTGGTCGGACGGCACGCCGGTGACGGCCGCCGACGCGGTCTTCACCTACGAATACTGCACCCATCCCGAGGGCGGCTGCGCGCAGGCCGCGCGCTATGACGGCATCCAGTCGGTCGAGGCGGTCGACGACCGGACGATCAAGGTCACCTTCGACGCGCCGAAGCCGAACCCCTACCAGGCCTTCGTCGGCGGCACCTCGCCGCTGCTGCAGCGGGCGCAGTTCGAGAACTGCCTCGGCGCCGCGGCGCCGCAATGCACCGAGGCGAACTTCAACCCGATCGGCACCGGGCCGTTCCGCGTGGTCGAGTTCAAGCCGAACGACGTGATCCAGATGGAGGCGAACCCGAACTACCGCGACCCGGCGAAGCCCGCCTTCGCGACGGTCACCTTCAAGGGCGGCGGCGATGCCGCGGCCGCCGGCCGCGCGGTGCTCGAGACCGGCGAGTTCGACTATGCGTGGAACCTGCAGCTCGCCCCCGACGTGATCGAGGGGATGCTGGCGGCCGGCCTCGGCACGACGGTGATCGGCTTCGGCACGCTGGTCGAGCGGATCGAGATGAACATGACCGATCCCTCGCCCGACCTTCCCGAGGGCGAGCGCTCGACCGTGGCGCACCCGCATCCGTTCCTGAGCGACATCCGCGTCCGCCAGGCGCTCAGCATGGCGATCGACCGCAACCTCCTCGTCGAGGTCGGCTATGGCGAGGCCGGCCGCGCGACCTGCAACCTGGTGCCGGCGCCCGAGATGTTCGCCAGCGACAACACCGGCTGCCTGACGCAGGATGTGGAGGGCGCGAAGGCGCTGCTCGAGGAAGCCGGCTTCACCCCCGGCCCCGACGGCATCCGCGTGAATGCCGACGGGCTGCGGCTGTCGCTCCTCTACCAGACCTCGACCAACGCCGTCCGCCAGGATTTCCAGGCGCTGATCAAGCAGTGGTGGAACGACATCGGCGTCGAGGTCGAGCTGAAGAACGTCGATGCCTCGGTGTTCTTCGGCGGCGACCCCGGCTCGCCCGACACGTTCCAGAAGTTCTATGCCGACGTCGAGATGTACGCCAACAACTTCGATGGCACCGACCCCGAGCCCTATCTGGCGCAGTATACCTGCGAGAAGATCCCGGGCCCGGACAACGGCTGGCAGGGCGAGAACATCAACCGCTTCTGCGACCCGGCCTATGACGAGCTCATCGTGCAGCTCGGCCAGACCGGCGTGATGGAGGAGCGGGCCGAGCTCGCCAAGCGGCTGAACGACATGCTGACCAAGGACAGCTTCGTCGTGGTGCCGCTGGTCGACCGCGGCCGCATCTCGGCGCATGCCAACTCGCTCGGCGGCGTGATCCTGAACACCTGGGACACCGAGCTGTGGAACGTCGCCGACTGGCACCGCGTCGAGTGACGCGCGCCCGTCGCCCCTGAAACCGCGGCGCCCCGGCGAAGGCCGGGGCCCCGGTCCTGCCGGGCACGCCCGGCAGGTCGGGGCTCGGGCACTGGCCCGGGGCACGCAGCGGCAAGACCCTGCCCTGCCCCCGCGAACTGACCCGAGGCGCCCGGATGCTGACCTTCACCTTCCGACGACTTCTGACGGCGATCCCGACGCTTCTGGTCATCAGCCTCGTCATCTTCGGGCTCCTCGAACTCGCGCCCGGCGACCCGCTGGCCGACCAGCCGCTGACCGTGCCGCCCGACGTGCGCGAACGGATGCGCGAGGCGCTCGGCCTCGGCGGGCCGTGGTACGAACGCTACTTCCTGTGGCTGCGCCAGTTCTTCTGGGTCGAGCCCCTGGTCTGGGTCGACGCCACCTTCGGCACCGCCTTCATGGAGGGCGAGCAGCGCATCATCTCGTGGCAGACCCGCTCGCCGGTCTTCGACATCATCTGGCAGCGCCTGCCGCAGACGCTCTGGGTGGTCGGCATCGCCTACGTGGTCGGCGTCCTGATCGCGCTGCCGATCGGGATCATCTCGGCCTACCGGCAGTATTCGTGGTTCGACCAGATCGGCACCTTCATCTCGATGATCGGCTTCTCGGTCCCGACCTTCTTCACCGGGGTGCTGCTGATCGTCATCTTCGCCATCGAGCTGAACTGGTTCCCCTCGGTCTACGACACCACGCTGCGGGTCACCGACTGGTCGAGCTTCGTCCAGCAGCTGCGCCAGATGGCGATGCCGGTCGCGGTGCTCGCGCTCTTCAACGCGGCCCAGATCAGCCGCTTCATGCGCGCCTCGATGCTCGACAACCTCAACCAGGACTACGTGCGCACCGCCCGCGCCAAGGGCCTGCGCGAGCGCACCGTGATCCTGCTCCACGTGCTGCGCAACGCGATGATCCCGGTCGTCACGGTCATCGCGCTCGGCGTGCCGACGATCTTCGGCGGCGCGATCATCACCGAACAGGTGTTCAAGGTGAACGGCCTCGGCCAGGGCCTGATCCTGGCGATCAACGCCAACGACCTGCCGATGGTCCAGACGCTGACCTTCATCTTCGCCGTCCTGATCGTGCTCTTCAACCTGATCGCCGACATCCTCTACGGCCTTCTCGACCCGAGGATCCGCTATGACTGAAGCCCCCGCCACGAGCTTTGCGATCGACGCCGCGCTGAAGCCGCCGCGCAACCAGTGGTGGGACGTCTGGCAGCAGTTCAAGACCCACCGCGGCGCGCTTCTGGGGCTGGTGATCTTCCTGACGATCGTGCTCGCCACGATCGTCGGCCCCTATCTGTGGACGATCGACCCCACCTTCATCGACATCCGCGCCCGCAACCAGGGCCCGTCGCTCGCCCATCCGCTCGGCACCGACCAGCTCGGCCGCGACATGCTCGCGCGGATGATGGCGGGCGGCCAGGTGTCGATCGCGGTGGGGCTGACGGCAATGCTGCTCGGCCTGGTCCTTGGCACGCTGATCGGCGTCCTCGCCGGCTATTTCCGCGCGCTCGACGGCCTTCTGATGCGCACGACCGACCTGTTCCTCGCGCTGCCGCTGCTGCCGCTCCTGCTCGTCATGGTGCTGTTCTTCCGCGAGCCGCTGGCCCGCGCCTATGGCCCCGAGACCGGGACCTTCGTGCTGATCGTCTTCGCCATCGGCGTGACCTCGTGGATGCAGACCGCCCGCATCGTGCGCGGCGACGTCCTCGCGCTCAAGGAACGCGAGTTCGTCCTCGCCGCCCGCTCGATCGGCACGCCGCCGCGGCGGATGATCACCCGCCACATCCTGCCGAACGTGATGAGCCCGATCATGGTCTCGGCCACGCTCGGCATCGCCAACGCGATCATCACCGAAAGCGCGCTGTCGTTCCTTGGCCTCGGCTTCCCGCCCGACTTCCCGACCTGGGGCCGGCTGCTCTTCGACGCGGTCGACTACATCCGCGACTATCCCGGCCGGGTGATCTGGCCGGGCCTCGCGATCTCGCTCGTCGTGCTCAGCGTCAACTATATCGGCGACGGTCTGCGCGACGCGCTCGACCCGCGCATCCGGGGGCGGTGAGGGCGGCGCTGGGTGCGCCCGCGGAGGCAGCGGACGGATCGCCGGGTGAGGCGCGCCCGCCGTGCGCCAGGGCCCGACGGCCTGTCGGTGCGCTACGTCACCGCCGCCCGCCGCCGGTACTCCTCGCGTTCCCAGAGCCGACCCGCCATCACCTCGGCCAGCACCGCTACCGCGCGGTCGACCTCCGCCATGCCGATGTAGAGCGGAGTGAAGCCGAAGCGCAGGGTGTCGGGCGCGCGGAAGTCGCCCACCACGCCGCGGGCGATCAGCGCCTGCATGATCGCGTAGCCCTCGGGGTGGCGGAAGCTCACCTGGCTGCCGCGCCCCTCCGGGTCGCGCGGCGAGGCCAGTTCCAGCCCCGCGCAGGCCGCCTCGACGCCGGCGATGAACGCCTCGGTCAGGTCGATCGACCGGGCCCGCACGTCGCGGATGTCGGCGATGTCCCAGACCTCCATCGCCGCCTCCAGCGCGGCCAGCTGCAGGATCGGCGGCGTGCCGACGCGCATCCGCTCGATGCCGCGGCCGGGGCGGTAGTCGAGGTCGAAGGCGAAGGGCGCCTCGTGCCCGAGCCAGCCCGACAGCGCCGGGCGCGCCGCCTCGGCATGGCGCGGCGCGACGTAGATGAAGGCCGGGCCGCCGGGGCCGGAATTGAGGTACTTGTAGCTGCAGCCGACCGCGAAATCCGCGCCCGTGCCGGCCAGATCCACCGGCAGCGCGCCCGCCGAATGCGCCAGATCCCAGACCGTCAGCGCGGCCGCCGCATGGGCCTTCGCCGTCAGGCGCGCCATGTCGTGCCTGCGGCCGGTGCGGTAGTCGACCTCGGTCAGCATCAGCACCGCGACCTCGGGCCCGATGGCGTCCTCGACCGCATCCGGCGCGACGGTGCGCAGCCGGTAGCCGTCGCCCAGCGTGCGCACCAGCCCGTCCGCGATGTAGAGGTCGGAGGGGAAGTTGCCGGTGTCCGACAGGATCACCCGCCGGTCGGGCACCATCTCCAGCGCCGAGGCCAGCGCCTGATAGACCTTGATCGACAGCGTGTCGCCCATCACGACGGTGCCGGGCCCGGCCCCGATCAGCCGCCCGACCCGGTCGCCAACGCGGCCCGGCAGGTCGATCCAGCCGGCGCGGTTCCAGGCGGTGATCAGCATCCCGCCCCACTCCGCCTCCATCGCCTGCCGGACCCGCGCCACCGCCGCGCGCGGCAGCGGCCCGAGCGAGTTGCCGTCGAGATAGACGAGCCCCGCGGGCAGGTCGAAGAGCGCGCGCGTCGCGGCGAAATCGGTCATGGTCCGGTCCTCCCTCGACGCCGAGCGAAGCTTGTCCGCGACCGCCCCGTCAAGCCGCCCTGCCGCCGCGCGGCCCGAAAGCCCGCCGGACCGGTGCGCCCCCGCCATGCGGGAGCCGCCCGGGCGACGCGAGGGGCGCGCCGCCTTCAGCGAAAATCCCAGCCCCGCCGCTGCTCCCAGATCCGCTCGCCGACAAGGCAGTCGTAGCCCGCGGCCGGGCTCGACTGCCCCGACATCTGCGCCGGCTTCAGCCCGGCAGCGGCGAGGCCCGAGATCTCGAGGACCAGCTTGCGCCGCACCGCGCCGGCGAATTCCGCCCAGTCCCGCACCGGCAGGACGAAGGCGCCCGGCCCGCCGATCACGCAGGCCTCGTAGTAGCGGTCGAGGTCGGCGATGTTCCACGACCCGACCGCGCCCTCGGCCGTCATCAGTGGCAGGCCGTTGATGGTGATGCCGCCTGCGACCAGGCGGTCGCGCATCTCGATCACCGGCGGGCCCTGGTTGTTCGGCCCGTCGCCCGAGATGTCGACCACCTGCCGAAGCGCGGTGAACGGGCTGTCGGCGAAGAGCCCCTCGGCGAACAGCAGCGCCCCCGAGATCGAGGTGCGCCGCATCGTCGTCGACCCCGCCGCGATCCTGTCGGCGAAGGCGGCGGCGTCGGCCGGCGTCTCGATCATCGTCCAGCCGACGGTCAGCCGCTGCGACCCCTCGCCCGCCCATTCGACATAGGCCAGCCCGATCCGCCCCAGATAGCCCGAGGTGATCGCCACCATCACATCGCGGCTGTTGAGCGCCGCGGCATAGCCCCGCCGCTGCAATTCCAGCTCGTCCGCCGACATCGACCGCGATACGTCGACGGCAAGGATCAGCGCCAGGTCGACCTCGGGCCGGTCCTGCGCCCGCGCCGGCAGGGCGGCCAGGACGAGGGCGAGGACAAGGGCGCGCAACATGGCCGAACTCTGCCTTTCCGGTCGCCGCGCTGTCCAATCACAACCGGCGCGGCCGGCGACTTTTCCGCACCCGCGGCCGCGCGGGCGTCAGAACCCGTCGCCCCCAACCTGCTGCCAGGGCTTCACCAGGTTCGAGAACCGCGTGAAGCGGCCCTCGAAGGCCAGTTCCACCGTGCCGATCGGCCCGTGGCGCTGCTTGCCGATGACCAGTTCGGCCTTGCCGTGCAGCGCCTCCATCTCCTGCTGCCACTTCGCCATCTTCTCGAGCTCGTGGTCGCCGGGCTTCTCGCGCTCCTTGTAGTACTCCTCGCGGAACACGAACATCACCACGTCGGCGTCCTGCTCGATCGAGCCCGATTCGCGCAGGTCGGACAGCTGCGGCCGCTTGTCCTCGCGGTTCTCGACCTGGCGCGACAGCTGCGAGAGCGCGACGACGGGAATGTCGAGTTCCTTGGCGATCGCCTTCAGGCCTTGCGTGATCTCGCTCACCTCGTTCACCCGGTTGTCCTTGGCCGAGGCGGGCCGGACCAGCTGCAGGTAGTCGACGAAGAGCACGTCGAGCCCATGCTCGCGCTTGAGCCGGCGGGCGCGGGCGGCAAGCTGGCTGATCGGCAGCGCGGGCGTGTCGTCGATGAAGAGCGGGCAGGCCTCGAGCGTCTTCGCCGCCTCGACGAAGCGGCGGAACTCGGCCTCGGTCATGTCGCCACGGCGGATCTGTTCGCTCGGCACCTCGGCGGCCTCCGACAGCACGCGCGCGGCAAGCTGTTCGGATGACATCTCGAGACTGAAGAACCCCACGACACCGCCATTCACCGTGCCTTCGGTGCCGTCCGGGCGCAGGCCCTTCTGGTAATGGCGCGCGATGTTGAACGCGATGTTGGTGGCGAGCGATGTCTTGCCCATCGATGGACGCCCGGCAAGGATCAACAGGTCGGACTTGTGCAAGCCCCCAAGCTTCTTGTCGAGATCATCAAGCCCCGTCGCCACTCCGGACAGCCCGCCGTCGCGCAGGTAGGCGGCATTGGCCACGTTGATGGCACTGGTCGCCGCCGACAAGAACGACTGAAAACCCTGCGTGACCTGTCCGGTTTCGCCCATCAGGTAAAGCTGCTGTTCCGCTTCGACAATCTGGTCGCGCGGTTCGCTGTCGGCGGTCACGCGGGCCGCCTTGTCGGCGATGTTGCGTCCCAGATCGATCAACTGCCGCCGCATCGCCAGATCGCGGATCAGTTCGGCGTAATCCTTGGCGGCATAGGTCGAAATCGCCGCTGCTGCGAGCCGCACAAGATACGCCGGGCCGCCCAGTTCCTTCAGACCGGAATCCTCGGCTAGGAAATTCGCCAACGTCACGGGGGTGACCAGCTTGTTGTCCGACAGCCGCGCCACGGCGGTCTCAAAGATGCGGCGGTGGACGGGGTCGAAGAAATGGCCGGGCTGCACGATTTGCGCGACCCGGTCATAGACCTGATCATTGGTCAGAAGCGCGCCCAGAAGTTGCTGTTCGGCTTCGATCGAATGGGGCAGCGTTCCCGTGGCCGCGTCGTCCTGGGCGGCGGGGGTAAGGCCTGTGATCTGGTTCATGGCTGCTCCCTGCATTCTGCGTCCGGTCTGGTGCCGGTGGTGCACTTGCCTAGACCCGCGCGGGTGCGCTGGCAAATTGTATAGTCCTGTGGACTGCCTGTGGACGGCCTGTGGATATGGCGCATGTTGCGGCACCCGTGGGGCTGCCGTCAATATCTTGCAGGTTCGCGCAGAAATTTCAGGCGCGGGCGGCCTGCCACGCGCGCGGATCGGCAAGGAAACTTTCCACCTCGCTCAGCGTTTCGGCATCAAAGCTGCGTGCCGACCGGGCTTCGGCCAGCACATCGTGCCATGTGCACAGGTGATGCAGCGCGATGCCGTGGTCGCCCAGCGTCTTTTCCGTTTCCGGAAAGATCCCGTAGTAGAAGATCACCGCCGTGTGGTGGCAGGTGGCCCCGGTGTCGCGGATCGCGTCCACGAAGCTGATCTTGGATCCGCCATCGGTGGTCAGGTCCTCCCCCAGCAACACGCGCTGGCCCTCATGCATCGCGCCTTCGATCCGCGCGTTGCGCC
>CAZYBG010000052.1:0-20807 GCA_964645155.1 uncultured Rhodobacterales bacterium
AAGCGGTGGCCGACCTGCGCGCGAACCCGGTGCAGGTCGCCGGCGGCGAGGTGCCTGTCGGTCCGCCGGGCCGGGCGGCGACGGTCCATGTCTCGCTCTCGGACGCCACCGGCGACAGCGCGGTGATCGAGTTCGTGGGCGGCGAGATGGTGATCCACCACAGCCGCGACTACCAGATCATGACGAACGAGCCGACCTACGACCGGCAGCTCGCCATCCTCGAATACTGGCAGGGCGTGAACCCGCGGCAGTTCCTGCCCGGCACGGTGCGCGCCACCGACCGCTTCGTGCGCGCGCATTTCTACATCAACTCGGTGACCCAGAGCGCGGATGCCCGCGTCGCCGCGGCATCGGTGTTCAGCGTGATCCGGCAGACCTCGGTGCCGTGGGGCATCAGCGTCGAGGACGCGCCGAACCTGTCCACCACGCGCTGGCGTGTCGTCGCCGACCACAAGGACCGCCGCTACTACGTCGAGTCGGTGCTGTCGCCCAGCGTGTTCTGGGTCGACATCGCGAACCTCGACCTCGGCGAGGGCGCCGAACCGATGCAGCTCGACCTCGGGCTGGACATGGAGCGCATCCTGTCCGGCGAGGTGTCGGGGCTGTTCGAGCCGCGCGCGCCCTTCGCCTTCCAGCCGGCCGACTGACGCCTTGGCCCTGCAGCCGTTCCTGCCCGTCTGGACCTGGGCCCGCGCCCGCCGCGGGGTCGAGGCCGGAGGGCAGGGTCATGCCTGCGGCAGGGCAGCACCCCGCCGCCGCGAGGCGACGATCAGGTAGGGGCCGAAGACGATCGCCCGGAAGGAACATGTGAAAACGTTGACGAAGCGGATCGCGCCGCCATCGGCGCCGATCAGCTCCTCCCGCGGGCAGAACAACAGCGCCGCGACGGCAGCCCGGAGCGCGAAGAGCGTGGGCGCGCGCGAGGACCGGAAGAAGGCGAGCGCGAAGAACCCGGGCAACAGCGTCGCGAAAAGCCCGACGCCCGGATGCTCGCCGATCTCGCCGGCATGGGCGTCGAGCATGCCGCCGTTCAGCACGGCCACGTCGCAGACGGCCCCGCTGCTCCCGGGGTCGAGATCGGCGGCCGACAGGACCGGCATCGCGAAGAGCCAGCGCAGGGATGCCGAGGACGCGGAAGAGGGCCGAGGCGATGGCGCAGGCCAGCCCGATCCCGAGCGACAGCGCCAGCGGGTCGGACGGCGCCGCCCGGCCGCGGGACAGGCTGGCGACGAGGATCACCAGGCCGATCACCATGGCCCCGCCCGATCCGGTCGAAAAGCCTGTCCGCGTTGAAGTGCGACGGCGTCCGCGGCGCCGCCTGAATCGCGGGGAACGGCAGTTCGCAGAGCGCCGTCGCCGTCACCGCGAGGGACAGCAGGCGCAGCCAGAGCAGGTCGTCATCGATCGGCCGCTGGTCGGCGACCAGAAGGACGGGCGTGGGAAGCATGGCCGCAACGCCGATCGCGGCGGCAAGGCCGAGGGGTCGGGACAGGACCGCCATGTTCGGGGTCCACGGCAGCGGCGCAGGCGAGGTCTGGTCCATTCTTAGTCCTGCATCGCATGCGATGTACTCTGATGCGATGTCGTAGGTTCATGGCCAGGCGCAAAGCCGAACGGCCAGGAAGCCGCTGGATCGCGCTGCGGTGGTGTGCTCCCGGCCCGGCCCTGTCGCGCAGTCGGCGAAGCGGCCGGGCCGCGCCCTTCCCCCGGACCGGGCTAGCCGCGCTGGCCGAGGCGGGTGAGGAAGGCCTGGAAGGCAGGCTCGCCGCGCATCGTGTCGAAGGCGAGGTCCGACGCCAGCCAGGCGTCGAGCCGGGCGCGCACGATCTCGGGCATCTCGAGCAGGCGGCCGAGGCGGGCGAGCGCCTGCGGCCGCTCGCCCAGCAGGACATAGGCGCGGGCCAGGTTGTAGTTGAAATGGACGAGGTTCTCGTCGTCGCCGATCACCAGCGCCCAGCGGCACCATTCGCGGGCGCGGTCGGCGTTGCCGAGCTCGGCATGGATGCCTGCGCCGAAGGCGAGGGCGTCGGTATTGTCGGGATGCCGTTCGACCGCCGCGTCCAGGCGCTCGACCGCCTGCAGCAGCGCCTCCCGCGCCTCGGTGGTCCGGCCGAGCACCTGCAACTCCTCGGCCAGCAGGCCGCAGGTGCGGTAGTCCTCGGGCCGGAGCCGCGCCGCCACGGCATAGAGCCGTGCCGCCTCGGCCCGCTCGCCCCGGAGACGGTGGTTGCGGCCGAGGAAGAACGGCGGCTCGAAGAGGTCGGCATCGAGGCGCCCCGCCTCGGCCAGCTCGCGTTCGGCCTCGGCGTAGCGGCCTTCGGCGTAGTGCGCGAGGCCGAGGGCAGCGCGCGCCTCGGCCAGGTCGGGATCGAGGCCGATCGCCTTCTGCGCCAGCGCCCGGCAGGCGCCCGGCTCGGCAAGCCGCGGCGGCGTTAGGCGCATCGAGGTGTAGAATTCGCAGGTCGCCAGAAGCGCATAGGCGCCGGCATAGCCGGGATCGTGATCGACCGCCTGCGTCAGCAGGAGGCGCGCCGTGACGAGGCTGTGGCGGTCGAGCCCGCGCAGGTAGAACGACCGCGCCTTGAGGTACAGGCGGTAGGCCTCGACGTTGCGCGTGCCGCGGTCCGAGGGAAGGTCCCGGAACGGCGCCAGGGCGCCGCTCAGCGCCGCCACCACGCTGCGCGAGAGGTCGTCCTGCAGCAGGAAGATGTCGGTCATCGGCCGGTCGAAGCGGCTGGCCCAGACCTGCCGGCCGCCCGCGCCCTCGACCAGCCGCGCCGTCACGCGGACCATCGCGCCCTCGTGCCGGACGCTGCCCTGCAGCACGTGGCTGACGCCGAGGATGCGCGCCGCCTCGGCAGCGCCGAGGTTGCGGCCCTTGAGCGCGAAGGCGGCGCTGCGCGCGACGACGCGGATGCCGCCCACCTTGCCGAGGTCGGTGATGATGTCCTCGCTCAAGCCGTCGGCAAAGTAGCCCTGCGCCGGGTCTCCGCCGATGGTCGCGAAAGGCAGGACGGCGACCGAGGGCGCCTCCGATCGCCCGGCGGGCTCGGCGACGGCGCTCTCGCCGCCGCCGCGCGACGCGCGGACCTGGCGGGCAAGCTCGATGGTCTCGGGCTCGGGCGCGATGTCGAGGTCGCCGGCGATCCGGGCCCGCGCCTCCTCGAAGACCTGCAGCGCGAGGCGCTGCTGCCCGCGCGCCATGTGGGCGCGCATCAGGGCCCGGACCGCTTCCTCGTCCCAGGGGTCGGCCGCCAGGAGCCGCCGGGCGAGGGCCGCGGCCGCGGCGCTGCGCCCGGTGGCTTCGGCACGGCGGATATGATGCCGCGCCTGATCGGCATAGGCCGCGTCGAGACGGGCGCGTTCGGCCAGCAGCCAGTCGCGGAAGCCGGCATCGCCGACATCGAGACCCTCGAGGAACGGACCGCGGCGCAGCGCCAGCGCCGCCTCGGCGGCGGCATCGTCGATCGGCCGCAACAGCGCCTCGGCATCGGTCTCGACCGTTGGGGCGAGCGCCACGCAGTCGCGGTCCGACACGATCAGGGCGGCGTGATCGTCGCCGCCGATCCGCCTGAGCCGCAGCAGCGCCTGCTTGAGACTGTCGCGCGCATGGTCCTGGTTGCTGTCACCCCACAGCAACCCCGACAGCCGCGTCCTGGGGGCGCTGCGGCCACGCGACAGCGCCAGAACGGCGAGGAGCGCACGGTCCTTGCGCGACCGGACAGGCAGCAACCGCTCGCCCTGCCTGATCTCGAAGGCGCCGAGCAGATTTATCCTGAGTGGAAGGCCGACCTCCGCCTCGGACATCGGGGATCCCGCATAATCGTTTCCGCAGGGGCAACATTCACGATCTTTTCCCACGCCGGTTCACGCACTGCAACCGCCCTGTGCGCGATCCTCGCGACGTCGGCGGGTGCTGCCAAGGGCCGTCGGCGCGAAGGACATTTTATCAATGCATAGGAGATCGCGGCGATGCAGCGCCATCATGAGTCCAGAGGTCCTTTCACGCAATTCGTTCATCCCGCAACGGTCCTGTGGACGCACACGCCCGGCGGACGCCGGGATCGGGCGCTGGCGCCGGGCCGGCCGAGGCGCTCCATCGCCCGGCTCGCCGGCATGGTCGCCATCGCCGCGTCGGTCGTCGGCTTCCTGCTGGCGGCCGACAGCGACCCCGGCGACCCCCGCAGGCAAGGCGGCGGCGACGCCCGCACGGCCCCCGCCAGCATCGCCGGCGCGGGCTGAGCGGCGGAGGAATGCAGATGTCGGAGACAACGCTCGAATTCATCACGCTGAGGCAGCCGGAGCGCATCCGGCAGAAGGCCAAGCGGCTGCGCTATATCCGCGACCTGAGGGGCGACCAGCTTGCGCCGCTGCGCGAGCAGCTGATCCACACCGACATCTACGCCGAGAAGGTCGTGATGGCGCGGATGCTGATCGAAGGCCCGCTGTTCTTCACGGTCGAGCGGTACTACGAATTCCGCTTCGAGACCATCGTCGACACCCTGCGCGAGGAGCTGCGCGGCCCGCTCGTCCAGCGCGACGGCACGGTCGCCCCCGGCAGCGACCTCGCCGCCCTGATCGCGCTTCTGGAGGGCCGCGTGCCGGTCCTCGGCACGTCGCAGTTCTTCCACGACCCGACGCTGCCGCCGCAGGCGCTGCTCGCGATGTTCCTGCAATACGCGACGGTCTGGGATTCGCTCTACGCGACGACCGTGATGGCCGGCATCCACCGGGTCGAGACCAACCACCTGATCGACGCGATCCGCACGATGCACGTGCTGACCGTCCTGCGGCTGGAGAACCTGAAGTCGCCGCCACCGGCGACGTGGCCCTACCACGATTTCGACGCCTACGAAGCGATGCTTCCGCGCGACCTTCTCGGCTACCGGCGCCTCGCCTGAGGCCGCGCCAGACCATCGGAGACCTGCAATGAAGAACCCCCGCAAACCCGCGCGCGGCCGCGGCGCCGTGGCGCAGCCTCACGGCATCTCGACGACCCTTCCCGGCCATACCGAGACCGGCCAGCCCGCCCTGCCCAGCTGGGATGGGATGCCGCCGGTCTTCGGCGGCGACGACAATGTCGGGCCGATCGCGCCCTGCATCCATTTCCGGCCGTTCCTGCGCAGTTGTCTTGCGCCGGTCGCGGTCGGCGACCTGCTCCTCGTCGAGCAGAACCTCTGCGGCTACACCACCCGCGAGATCGCCCAGATCGAGAACGTGATGGCGCGCGAGCGCAAGGAATTCAGCACCCGCGACACCAGCCGCATCACCACCACGACCGAAACGAGCTTCGAACGCGAGACCGAAGAGTCGCGGTCAACCAAGGTCGACGAGCGGTTCTCGCTCTCGGTCCAGGCGCAGGAGGCGCAGAGCCAGCAGACCTCGGTCAGCGGCAATGTCAGCGCGTCCTACAGCGCGCCGGCCTTCTCGGCCACCATCGGCGCCAATGCCTCCTACACCTCGTCGAAGGACAGCTCGTACTCCACCTCGCAGGACTACGCCAAGACGATCACCGAGGAGGCGACCAAGCGCGTCCGCGAGGCGGTGAGCGAGAAGAACAGCGTCACCATCGTCAACGAAAGCGTGCGCACCGCGCTGCACGGCATCGACAACACGGCAGGCGAGACGCATGTCCGCGGCGTCTACCAGTGGGTGAACAAGTCCTACAAGGCGCAGCTCTTCGACTACGGCAAGCGGCTGTTCCTGCAGTTCCTGGTGCCCGAGCCCGCCTTCTTCCTGCGCGACATCGACAAGCTGATCGAGCGCGAGGAGATGGCCAAGCTCGTCGCGCCGGTGCATCCGCGCGACCGCAGCCCCGGCATCGACAGCTACCGCGACGTGACCGAGGCCAACTATGCCGACCTCGCCGCGGCCTACGACGTGACCGACATCGCGCCGCCGCCGCCGCAGTTCCTCACCAAGGGCAAGGGCATCTCGTACCCCGAGGCCGATCCCGGCACCACCGACGAGACCCGGTCCGACAAGAACGAGCCGACGCTGGCGCTGTCGATCGACTCGGTCGTTATCGACCAGGGCTATCACCTGGTGGAATGGCAGGCGAACATCCCGCAGACCACCGTCGCGCGGCCCGACGATGCCGATTTCCGCTACGGCTACTACACGACGATCGGGTTCTCGAACGGCAAGGGCGACGCCAACCTGCTGCTCGTCAACGTCCTGGGCGTGACCTGCTACTACCTCACCTACAACGACAGCGGCACCACGGCGGACCGGGACAAGGACATCCTCGTCAGCACCGACCGCTTCGACGAATGGCACGCCGTCTCGGACCATATCGAGGGGGAGATCCCGATCACCGTCGGCGCCGAGTTCGAGGGCAAGTTCTACTTCAACCTGCTCTACAAGATGGAGCGCAACGAGGCGACCTTCGAGCAGTGGCAGATCGAGACCTACGGCAAGATCCTCGGCGGCTACAAGTCCAAGCAGGACGCCTACGACCAGGCGCTCCAGCAGGCCGAGATCGCGCGCGACAGCCAGATCGGCGAACTGAAGGTCCAGCCCCGCGAGGAGACCTTCCGCCGGGTCGAGGCCGAGGAGCTGCGCAAGCACTGCATCGACGTGCTGACGCGCCACACCGCCTTCGCCGACGTCCCGCCGCGGCTGAACGAGCTGCCCGACGGGCGGCTCGAGATCAACCTCCTGGGCCTCTTCGGCATCCCGAACTGGCAGGCGAACAACGTCAACGGCACGACCGCGGTGTTCTTCGAGGAGGCGTTTGCCTGGCAGGACATCACCTACAAGCTCTACCCCTACTTCTGGACCGACCGGAAACGCTGGCACACGCTGTTCCGCGAGGTCGAGACGGGCGATGCGCTGTTCGACCAGTTCCTGCGCGCCGGCTATGCGCGCGTCCTGGTGCCGCTCACACCAAGCTACGAGCGCTCGGTGCTGTTCTACCTGCGCACCAGCATGATCTGGGCCGGCGGCGAGGTGCCGGCCTTTGACGACGACATGCACCTGTCGCTCCTCGAGGAACTGCACGAGTCCGTCCAGCTCGCGAGGGGCGAGGGCAAGCCGGTGGGCGAGCCCTGGGACATCGAGCTGCCGACGAGCTTCGTCTATCTCCGCGACGAGCCGGGGCTGCCGGACTTCGCCTGCGACTTCGCGACCGCCGGCACCGACGAGACGCCCGAGCCGCCCGGCGAGGAGGAGATCGAGGCGCAGGAGGCGGCGCTGGCCCGGCTGATCGCGCCCGAGGGAGCAGCCGAGGGAGTGCGCGTCTGATGGATGGCACGGCCCAACCCGATCCCGACGCGGAGAGCTTCGAGTTCGATTTCCTGTCCGAGCTGCTCGGTGCCCTGAACGAGGCGCCCGAGGGTGATCAGGGAAAGATCCTCAAGTCGTTCCTGCTGTCGGGAATCGACACGATGCGCGAGCACGCGCTGTTCCAGCTCGACCTTCTCGAGAAGCTTGGCTTTCTCGCGGTGAACAACGTTCAGGACGTGCGGCTGCACAGCCTCGAGGCGCGCGTCAGGGAGCTGGAGCAGGGCAAGCCCGTCACCTTCGGGCAGATCGCGGGCGAGCTGTTCTTCGCCCTCGCCATAGAGGCCGCAATCCTCGCGGGCGTCACCGTGGCGGCACCGGCCGTTGCCGGCGCCGGGGCGCTTCTGATCGCGAGCATCAAGACCTCGGCGCGGTCGAAATTCTTCACCTCGAGGGTCAGCGTCGCGGGCCGCGCGGCGACGGTGGTCGATCAGCGACGGTTCGAGCTCGGGATGTGGGAAACCCGCCTTCTCCAGCGGCTCCACATGCGCAACCCGGCCAAGTCGAACAAGCGCGCCTGGAGGGCGCGCCAGAAACTGAACGCCGTCACGAAGCAGGAGCTGGCGGCCGTGCGGCAAAGCATCGAATATCTCGACAACCAGCGCGAGTTCCGCATGGAGCTGGTTGGGGCACGGATGGTTCCGGAAGATGCGCTCGCAGCACGGTACCAGAGCTACAAGCAGTCGCTCTACAGCGGCAAGATCAAGCGCCTGATCGAGCTTCGCGCGCATCACGTCGATGCCGGCAAATCGGGGGTCCGGGCGTTCTCGCTGCTCGCCCTCAAGGACTATCCCGATGCTTTCACCGAGAGCACGGGCGAGGTCGAGAAGCTCGTCGACGGCTTCACCACAACCCGCGCCGCCCTCGACCTGACGCGCGAATGCGAGTCGCTGAAGCTTGACGTCATCCTTCACTATGGGCAGCAGCGTGCCATCCTAGATGCCGTGGCCGAGGCCGATATCTTCGATGCCTTCGAGACGGTTCTCGTCTTGGAGGACATCGAGACCAACCTGTTCGATGCCATCGACCTGTCGGAGCGGATGCTCGCCAGCCTGGACGACTTCGTCATCCCGATGGAGCTGGCCGTCTGGCTGATCTACCTGCAGTCTAACGGCATTCTGGAGCGCGGGGAGACGCCCGGCCGCAGGACGATCTCGCAGGGCGGCTACAGCGCTCCAGACACGCGCTTCATCGGCAACGATGTCGTGGCCCGGCTGGTTTCCTCGACGCCGATATTCACGGACTCGCCGCGCACCACCTACGACGGGCTTCGCTATGCGGGGCTGGGCGCGCTCGACGAACATCAGGCCTACTATCTCTTCCACAAGTTCGCCAAGCCTGCCGTCGCCAGGATTGCGGACAAACTCCCGAAGTCGGCGACGGCGGAGCCGGGCGATTTCATCCTGAAGGATATCGAGGCCGGCGCATTCGACAACGTGCTCGCGATGCAGAAGGTCTTCTTCCTCACCGGCGAGAACAAGCAGCGAAGCGACCTCGTCCGGGAAATGGGCGTCGTGGTCATCGAGTACTTTCGCCACGTGCTCGAGCGGGTCGGGCGCCGCAAGACGTTCGGCTTCTCCGAGTCGATCCCGGAGGGCACCGCGATCGCGACGCTGCTCGGCCAAATCGAGGCGCCGACGCTGTCCGATCTGCCGCCGGACGAGCCGCCGGGCTTCACGCCCGACGAATGGCGCGCGGGGCAGGAGGCGGACCTGCTGCTTCAATGGGAGGCGACGACCCTTTCCCGCCTGACCTTGCTGGAGAACGCCCACACCGCGGCGCTGGCGCGCTACCAGTATCACGGCGCGATGCGCGCCATGTATCTCGAGGTCACGCCCGAAGGCTTCTTCGACGACGTCATCCTCGGGCCCGCGACGCTCGACCTCAATTCGGCAAGCGCGGCGATCCTGGCCGAGATCGGCGCGATCAGGGCCGACGAACGGCACCGGTCGGAGGCGGTGGACGAACGGGCGGACATCCTGGAGATCAAGGCCACCCGCGCGCCGGCCGAGCGGGTGGAGCCGACCCTGTTCAGTCGGTGAGCGGCCGAACCCGCGCCCCGCGCCCGGCCCCGCGGCATCGTCGGTCGCCGCCGCTCGCATCCGGACGGACCAGGCTCAGAGGTTCCGCTGTCACGCCACCCCGGGCGGAAGCGCGTAGCCGTGCGATCGCCAGCGTTCCCGGCACCAGCTCTGTCGACCTCAGCTGTTCGATGCGCCCGATAGCGTGGCCGCTGTACTCGTCGAGCGGAATCTCGGCGGCCAGCGTGTGCCCCTCGTCGTCCAGCAGCGGCCAGACAAGGGTTTGCCGCGCATCGTCGAACCGCGCTTTGCCGAACTGCCCGGGCTGCAACGCCACCCAGGCTTTCATCGGTTCGGGCTCGGCCAGCAGACTGGCCCGCTGCGCACCAAGCGCGTCGCACAGCGCGGTCCAGGAATTCCGGGGTCTCAGTTGCTGCACGAGCGTTTCGGCATCCAGCGGCAACACCGTAGCGCTGATGCTGTCGGCGGCCGAAAGACGTCCCGCGTCGTTGATTTGTGCCCCCTGCAGCATGACGCGACTGCCCGTGGTCAGCGCAGGCGCATCCAGCCCGGCCCAGGCGCCGGCCGCCCTGTAGCGGGCGATCGGACTGAAGCCACGCTGCGCCTGCGGACGCGCATCGGTGCATGACATGAACGCCTGCTCGGTGGGTGACCAGAAGATCATCGTCAGCCCCACGTAGCCGGCGGGCGAGCGCCAAGCCTGCGCACCCAGCCCGAACAGTTCGAGCGAGGCAGAGGCCTCGCAACGAGAACGCGCGCGGCCCACAAGTTGCCGCGGTGCGGCGCCCTGAGCCGCAGCGACATCCAATGCGTGCAGCAGCGCAAACGCGATGGTGATCTCGTCCAGCAATCGCACCTCGTCGGCGCCTCCCGCGCGTTCGAGCAGCAGCTCCACATGGTCGGCAATGCGGCGCGTCAGGCGGGCCAGGCGGGCCAGGCGGTGGTACTCCGCACCCTGTGCCCAGACCGCCAGCGTCGAATAGTGCTCGTGCATCCCTTGCGACAGGTGGGCGAGGCCCAGCTCCACTGACTCGGTGAGGATCCTGCGCAGCGATGCACGCAGTCGGGTATGATGGCAGAGGCCGCTCGCCGGGCAATCGCACCGCGCATGCGCTGAGCCGCGGTGGTCGAAGCGGATGCGCTGCGCCGAAGCTCACCACCACCTGCGCGGCGCCCTGCTCGATGATGTCGACCTTATGCTGCTCCAGGTCCTTGCGGGCGCGGCGAACCAGGCCGCGATTGGCCAGCGCCACGTAGGAGTCGTCGTCATAGCGCGCGAGCAGCGCGCCAAGCTGGTCGAGCAGGGTACTCACGAGATCACCTTCACCAGCCAGTGCGCCAGTTTCTGCGGCGTGAGGGCGGCAATCTCCATGCCGCAGGCGGCCAGGCTCTCGGCTGTCTGGCGGTCGCAGACAGGGTGCGCCTGACTGTCTAGCGAAGCCAGGCCGAGAAGCTTTACCCGCGCCTCGGCCCGCTTCTTCACCGCGCGCACCAGCTCGCTGGGTGGTCCGCCCTCGCAGAAGTCGGTCACCAGCACCAGCGCGGTGCGGCTTCTCCACCCGTTGGGTGCAGTAGCGCACCGCCTGCGCAATGTCGGTGCCGCCGCCGAGTTGCACACGCATCAGCGTCTCCACCGGATCGTTGGCATGGTCGGAGAGATCGACGACGTTGGTGTCGAACACGACGATGCGCACCCGAAAGGCCGGCAGCGCGGCAAGTCTCATCGAAGGGCCAGCGTCGGTCAGCCAGTTGGCGGAGCGCACCAGTCAGCTGCGAACAGCAGTCATTCGCGGCTTGATCGTGTCGAGTGGAATTCGGATGTGGACTACACGCTCGCATCTATCGAGAGTGCAGTCGTCGCCTTCATGCATTCCATCGAAAACTTCGACGTCACGTTTCGACAAGGCAGGCGTTGCGTCAGGTCCAGATAGAACGCATCATAGCTCGCCATCCCGCTGACGACGACCTTGAGGAGATAATCGACCTCGCCGGCCATTCGGTGGATTTCCACAACCTCGGGATAATTCTCCATGAATTTGGTAAAGGCCGCGCGCCATTCCAACGTGTGGTCGGCGGCCTCGATCTCGACGAAGACAGTCAGGCCAAGGCCGATGGCCGCGGGATCGACGATGGCGACACGGCCCATGATGATCCCGGCCGCTTCCAGCTTCTGGACGCGCTTCCAGCAGGGGGTCTGCGACAGGCCCACGCGTGCGGCCAGTTGCGACACAGGCAAGGTGGCGTCCCGCATCAGCTCGTAAAGGATCTTGCGGTCGATCCGGTCGAGGGGGGCTGGATCGCTCACGCCGAGATGAACTCGCGCACGAAGTCGGTCTTCGGCCGGACGCGGATGTCGTCGGGTTTGCCCACCTGCTCGATCCGGCCCATCGACATCACGACGACGAGGTCTGCCAGTTCCATCGCCTCTTCCTGATCGTGGGTCACGAAGACGGTGGTCAGGCCGGTGGTGTCGTGGATGTCGCGCAGGCCGTGGCGCAGTTCCTTGCGCACCTTGGCATCCAGCGCGCCGAAGGGTTCGTCGAGCAGCAGCATGCGCGGTTCGATCGCGAGCGCACGGGCCAGCGCCACGCGCTGGCGCTGGCCGCCCGAGAGCTGGCTGGGGTAGCGCGCACCGATGTCGGGCAGCTTGATGAGGTCCAGCAGCCTGTTCACGCGGCGGGCAATCTCGGCCGATGGGGGCCGGGACCTGCGCGGGCGGGCGCGCAGGCCGTAGGCGATGTTGTCGAACACGGTCATGTGCCGGAAGAGCGCGTAGGACTGGAAGACGAAGCCCGCGCGGCGTTCCTGCACGCTGAGCCCGGTGGCATCGGAGGCGTCGAACAGCACGCGGCCCGATGTGGGGAACTCAAGCCCACCAAGGATGCGCAGCAGCGTCGTCTTGCCTGACCCCGACGGCCCCAGCAGCGCCACAAGCGTGCCCGAGGGGATGGACAGCGACACAGGATGCAGGGCCGCGGTGCTGCCGAAGTCCTTGGAGATTTCCTCGATCTCGATGTTCATCGCGTCCTCCATCAGTGGCGGTGTGTGGCGGCGAGGAGGTCGGCGTATCGCCACTCCAGCGCGGATTTCAGGGTGAGAGTGACGAGCGCAAGAAGGGCGAGGACACCCGCAATTGTGAAGGCCGCGACCGAGAGGTATTCGTTGTAGAACATCTCGATCATCAGCGGCATGGTCGTGGTCTGGCCCCGGATCTTGCCCGAGACCACGGCGACCGCGCCGAACTCTCCCATCGCGCGGGCGTTGCACAGGAGCACCCCATAGAGCAGCGCCCAGCGGATGTTGGGCAGCGTCACGGTCAGGAATGTGCGCCAGCCCGAAGCGCCCAGGGTCAGCGCGGCTTCTTCCTCGGCCCGACCCTGTTCCAGCATGACGGGGATCAACTCGCGGGCGACGAAGGGGAAGGTGATAAAGAGCGTGGCGAGCACGATCCCCGGCACGGCGAAGACGATGGGAAAGCCGCTGGCCACCAGCCAGGCGCCGAGGGCCGAGTTGGCGCCAAACATCAGGACGAACAGCAGACCCGCGACGACGGGGGAGACCGAGAAGGGCAGGTCAATCAGGGTGATGACCCAGGCCTTGCCGCGCCAGTCGAACTTGGTGATGGCCCAGGCGGCGGCGATGCCGAACACCGCGTTCAGCGGCACGGTGATCGCAGCCACCAGCAGCGTCAGCCGGATCGCCGCCTGCGCATCGGGTTCGGACAGGGACGCCAGCGCGAAGGCCCAGCCGCGCCGCAGCGCCTCGTCGAAGATCGCGATCAGGGGGGCGAACAGAAGGACCGTGAGCACGGCCAGGCACAGCGCGATCAGCCCCCAGCGGACCGATGCCGGTTCACTGGTCGGCGGGCGGAAGCCGCTTGCCTTGTGCGGCGCACCCTCAAGGAAACCGACCTGCGTCATCGCGATATGATCCTGCCAAAAGTCTCTGCACTGGGCAGATTGCGGCGCTTGGCCCATCCGTGGCTTTCGCGGTCTTCGAGCCAGAAGGACAGGCCGATCCCCACCAGAACGACCGCCGCCGGGAAAAGGTTGACCAAGCCGAAGACGATCAGCGCCGACAGGGCGGACTGGCCCATCGCCAGCGCGAATACCGTCAGCAAGGGGGCGGCTGGCACGCTGATCAGGAACGCGATCAAGATCAGGCGTTTGAGGCCGGGATAGGTCGGTTGATCGGTCATGGCGTCCTCCTCACACCGCGCCCATGCGGCGGCGGCTCCAGATCTGGATCAGGTTGATGGCGAGCAGCAGCGTGAAGGAGATCGCCAGCATCGCGATCGCGATGGCGACGGCGCCGTCGTAGTCGAACTCCTCCAGCCGGATCACGATCAGTAGGGGTGCGATCTCGGTCACGTTGGGCAGGTTGCCCGCGATGAAGATGACCGACCCGTATTCCCCTACCGACCGGGCCAGCGCGAGGGCGAAGCCCGTCAGCGCGGCGGGGGCGAGCATGGGCAGCACCACATGGGTCAACGTCCGCAGGCGAGAGGCGCCGAGTGTGGCCGAAGCCTCCTCCGTCTCGCGGTCGATTTCCTCGATCACCGGCTGGACGGTGCGGACGACAAAAGGCAGGCCGACAAAGATCAGGGCGATCCAGATGCCAAGCTCGGTGTAGGCGACGCGGATGCCGAAAGTCTGCAGGATCGGGGCGCCGAACACGCCGTTCGGCGCATAGATCGCGGTCAGTGCGATGCCCGCCACGGCGGTGGGCAGGGCAAAGGGCAGGTCCACCGCCGCGTCAATGATCCGCTTGCCCGGGAAGCGGTAGCGCACCAGCACCCAGGCCAGAAGCACGCCGAAGACCAGATTGAACAGCGACGCCACCAGTGCCGCGCGGAATGACAGTTCCAGAGCCGACCAGACGCGGGGGCGGTTCACCACCTGCCACATCTCGGCCGCGCCGAAGCCGACGAAGCCGCGCCAGAGCAGCACCGCCATGGGGATCAGCACCACCACCGACAGCATTGTCAGCATGATCCCGAAGGACAGCCCCCACCCCGGCATCGGGGTGGGCGCCTTGAGCGTGAAGGGGCGCGCGGTCACGTCATTCCCCCTGATAGATCTGGTCAAAGATGCCGCCATCGCCGAAATGCTCGGGTTGCACCTGCGCCCAGCCACCGAAATCCTCGATGGTCAGGCGCACGAGGTCGGGGAACCGCGCCACATCGGCCGGATCGGCGGCTGACACATCCCACGCGCGGTAGTAGTGCCGCAGTGCCATTGCCTGTGCCTCGGGGCTGTAGAGCTGTTCCAGATAGGCGGCCGCCAGCGCGCGGGTGGCGTCATCGGTCAGGTTCCCCTCGACCAGCGCCACCGGCGGTTCGGCCAGCACCGAGACGGAGGGCACGATGATCTCGAACTGGTCCTCGCCCAGTTCCGCCAGCGCCAGATAGGCCTCGTTCTCCCAGGCCAGCAGCACATCGCCCAAGCCCCGCTGGGCGAATGTCGTGGTCGAGCCCCGCGCAGCGGTGTCGAGCACGGGAACGTTGCGATAGATCGCGCCAACGAACTCCCGCGGGTCGAGGTCGTTGCGTTCGGCATAGGCCCAAGCTGCGAGATAGTTCCAGCGCGCGCCGCCGCTCGTCTTGGGGTTTGGGGTGATCACCTGCACATCGTCGCGGATCAGGTCATCCCAGTCCTGAATGTTCTTCGGATTGCCGCCGCGCACCAGCAGCACGATGGTCGAGGTATAGGGCGACGCGTTCTGCGGCAGGCGCGACTGCCAGTCCTCCGGCACCAGGCCCGAATTTGCGGCGATGGCGTTTATGTCGCTGGCCAGCGCCAGCGTCACGACATGCGCTCGCAGCCCGTCGATCACCGCGCGCGCCTGGCTGCCCGAGCCGCCGTGCGAGGTCTGGATCGTCGGCTCTGCATTGCCCTGCGCCACCCACCAGTCGGCGAACCATTCGTTATACTCACGGTAGAATTCGCGGGTCGGGTCGTAGCTGACGTTCAGCAGCGTCTGGGCCGAGACCTGGCTCACCGCCCCCGCAAAGGATGACAGGCCAATCAATGCTGCCGCGAAGATGGCCTTCCAGCCGGCGGCCTTTGAGCTCTCGCGCTTCAGCGGATGGCCGACCACCCTGCGGCCTCCGGCGTCGATCAGCAGGCGGCCATCGGGCAGTATGCCGATCAGAGGTCCCTGTGCCAGAACATGGGGCGAGATGGAAACCGTGTGGACCATGGCGCAACCTCCTGTTCGTGTCGGAGGCGCCCGGCCTCCATGTCGACAATCACGACAGAGGTAGTCGAGAAAAGCAACAAAATAATCACGTCAAAGTTTGTCGTGAAAAGAGAGAATCGTTCTCTCACGGGTGGCTCCGGAAGGCAAAACCGGGGTCAAACCCCGAGTTGACGGGCCGCTTCAGTGGGATTGGACGATTCGGCAGCGCCGACAAGATCGGCCAGCGTCAGCGAGTCGATCAGCAGCAGGTAGGACCAGAACACCTGCCCGAACACCTTGCGCAGGCGGCAGGCCTGCTCGTCCGGACAGTCGTCGCAACGCTGGTAGGCGCGGCGCGACAGGCAGGGCAGCGGCGCTATGGGCCCGTCGATCAACCGCATCAGTTCGCTCAGCGACACCTCGCGCGGGTTCTTGATCAACACATATCCGCCATGCCGCCCGCGGACCGAGGCGATGAAGCCCGCGTTGCGCACCTCCAGCAGGATATGCTCGAGAAACCGCTTCGGCGTACCTGACCGCGCGGCGAGCTCCTCGATCCGCAGCGACTGGCCCTCGCCCGCCCGCTCGGCGGCGAGTTCCACAAGAGCCTTGAGGGCATACTTCATCTTTTGCGTGATCATGGCACTGAATACGCCCGGTCGCGCCACGGCTCAACAGAAATCACGCCTAAATCTATCGTGTTTTATGCCGCGCTGGAACAGACCCGCGCGCAGCCCGTCCGCGCAAGCTGCGCCACGGCGCTCCAACAGATCGTTCGGGGTGGCATTTGCTGGTGGCGCGTCGGCATTCGGGGCGCGGCGTGACAGTCGTTCCGCGGCAGGTTCATCGACGCTCGAACTGACGCCCGAGCGCGGGTCAAGCCGCGCGACGAAGAGCGGCGCGGCGCGCCAGTCTGCGGTCAGGACCGACGCTTCGGCCTGCAGCGGCGTTGCCGAGCCGCCGATCAGCGGCGCGAGCGTCGCCGTATCGGCGCGCATCTCGCGCGGCGGCGGGCGGCCGGTCGCGAGGTGTTCGGCGTAGCGCGCCGGTCCCGCATTTTAGGCCGCGAGGAAGCCGGGCGAGCCGAAGCGGTCGTACATCTCGCGCATATAGGCTGTGCCGGCGAGGATGTTGTCGCGCGGGTCGAACGGCGTTGTTGCGTAGCTCAGGGCTGAGACCTGATGCACGCTTTCCCCTTTGGCATCAGGCCACCCGGACGATCTCGGCCGTTCCAGGGGCCGGGAAGTGGTTCATGAGGGCGATGCGGATCTGGATTTCTGCGGTCTGGCGGTCGGGGTCTCTGGCGGCGATGCGCTCACCGAAGGCCTTGAGGCACCGCATCTTTGCCTCGATCCGGCCTCGGACGTGGTATCCGGTCCATCGCTTCCAGAATGCCCTGCCATAGTGCCGGGTCGCGCGCAGGGTTTCGGTTCTCGCGATTGCGGCCGGGCAGTCCTCTTTCCACGGACGCCCGTTCCTGCGGATCGGGATGATTGCAGTGGCCTGCCGGTCGATGATTGCCGTGTGGCAGCGGCGGGTGTCATAGGCGCCGTCGGCGGTTACCGTGCCGATCTCTTCGCCCTCAGGGATCTGGTCCAGCAGGTCTGGCAAGACCGGACTGTCGCCGTCGCTGCTGGAGGTAAACTCCACCGCCCGGATGTCCGAAGTGGCCGTATCCATGGCCAGATGGACCTTGCGCCATTGGCGTCGACCCTGAACGCCGTGCTTGCGCGCCTGCCATTCGCCATCACCGGGGAACGTTATCCCGGTACTGTCCGCCAGCAGGTCAAGCGGGCCATCGGCGCGCCGATACGGGATCTGGACAGCCAGAGTTTTCTGCCGCCGACACAGGGTCGTATGGTCGGGCACGGTCCAGTCCAGGCCTGCCAACTTCAGCAAGCCGGCCACCATCCCGGTCGTTTGCCTGAGCGGCAGCTTGAACAGCACCTTGATCGTCAGACAGAATTGCATCGCGGCTTCCGAGAAGACCGCGGGGCGACCGGGGCTGCCGTCAGGCGGCGCGAGCCAGGTCATGTCCTTGTCCAGCCAGATCAACAGCGAACCGCGCCCGCAAGGCGAGGCAGTGTAACTGGACCAGTTTGTCGTACGGTAGCGGGCGGGTGATGGCTTGCTCACGCAGCCCGTCTAACTCCATGGATCCGCAATGTGAATCCTCGGGGCACAGAGCTACGCAACAACGCCCTCGCAGCCCCAGTCTGCCCGCTGTGCCGATCAGTCCCCGTCCGAGACGGCTTGGGTGGCCGTGATCCCCCGTAGCGGAATAGGTTCTCGGTGCCGCTCCAAGTATGCTGTCATGACATGCCTCGGGCGTCGGCGGCGGTGCCGTAACGCGGCAGTTGCGGGGCCTTTTGCCCATGCGCGGCAATCAGCGTGTCGCGGACATAGGCGATATGGGCCGTCTCCTCGATGATCTCGGCCAAGTATTGCGCGGCCATCAGGGTGGGGCCTACACCGATCGTGCCGTGGTTGGCCAGCACCGCCGCGCGGATCTGGCGGTCGCGGAAGACCGGGGTGATCTCTGCCTCGGTCTGCGGCCCGCCTTGCGGCGACAGCGGGATCAGCGGCATCCGGCCGATCTTTTCGATGGTCTGCACGGTCAGGCAGGGGATCTCGATCCCGGCACTGGCATAGCCGGTGGCCCAGGGGCTGTGGCAATGCACGATGGCGTTGATGTCGGGGCGGATGCGGTAAAGGTCGAGGTGAAAGTCGAGGTCTTTCGAGGGTTTGTGTGCCGAGGGCAGGATCGTGCCATCCAGCAGCGCCACCTGCAGGTTGTCGCGGGTGCATTCGGCAAAGCCCACGCCCGAGGGTTTGATCACGATGGCATCGCCCACATCCAGCCGCACCGACAGGTTGCCGCCCGCGTTGGTCTGCAACCGCAGGTCGAAACAGCGCCGGGCGGTGGCGATCAGCGCATCCATCTTGGCGGCGAGGTCAGGGAAACGGGCGGGGTCGATCATGGGGCATCCTGTCGAAAAGGGCCGCGACCGCCGCCGTGGCGGTCTCGGGCGCGTTGATGTGGTGGGGCAGGCGTTCGACCGTGTAGGCGCGGGCGGCGGCCTCCAGGGTGTCGGCGGCGATGGTGCGCAGGCGGGGCGCCTCGATGGCGCCGCCGGGGCGGTCCTCATGGCTGAAGCCGCCCATCGGGATCAGCACATGGGTGGGGCCGGTCCCGTCGTTCAGCGCCCGGGCAAGGGCCGTGGCCTGCCCCTCCATCTCGGCCTCGGTCAGGGCGACATGGGTGAAATGGCCGCTGTGGCGGTAGTGCGGGCGCGCCAAGTGGTCCGCCGAAAGCGTGTCGATGGCTCCTAGCCCGAGGAAATTGAGCGCGCCGGGCAGCACCACGCGCGGCAGGTGGCCCGCGACGGTGAACCGATCGGGCATCGGCACCGACACCCCCGCCAGCCGCGTCCGCCCAAGCTCGTGCAGGTTGAGGTCGATCACCCCCGCCGCCCGCCCTTCGCGGACAAAGCGGGCGAAGGCCGCACCGCCATAACCGTTGGCGTGAAACACCGTCGCCTCGGCCCCGCCAGCGGCAAGGGCACACACCACCGCAGCACCTGCCGCCCCGGTCGCGCCCAGCGTGGACACCGCGACCGAAGGCCGGATGCTGGCCTCGACCGCGCGCATCCGTGTCAGGCCGGCGGCCATGGCGGCGGTCGCCTCGAACACGCGCGCCAGCGTCGGGTTCAGCCCTTCGATGTCGCACAGGGTGGGCACAAGTATCACGCCGCAATCGGCCACCTGGCCGCGCGGATCGAAGGCAAGCGTCGTGACAAGTATCTTCGGCAGGTCGGGCGGCAGGGCGCGCAGCACGGTCAGCGCAATCTCGGCCCCGGTGCCGCCGCCGATGGCGATGGCGGCGGTGCAGCCCGGGGCGCGGGCGGCGGCCTCGGCCCCCGCCTCGGCCCCCCGTTCGGCCATCCGCGACAGCTTTGGCGGACCGGTCAGCACCGCGCCTGCCGACCCCAGCGAGATGTCCACGGAATCGACCGTCAGGCCATGCGCCGCCAGCGCCGCCGAAAGGGCCGCCAGCTCATCGCGCTTGGTCTCGACCGTGCCGATCAACAGGACGCGCGCCACGCCCTAGCCCTTCACCGCGCCCGCCGTCATGCCGGTGATGATCTGGCGCGATGCGAAGAGGGTGAAGAGGATCGGCGGGATCGCAAGCAGCATGCCGGTGGCAAAGATCGCGCCCAGCCCGTCGAACTCGCTGGCGTTGTTCACGATCAGGATCGGCACGGTCATGGTATCGCGGTCGGCCAGCGCCGAGGCCAGCAGGTATTCGTTCCACGCGATGCGGAAGGTAAAGATCGCGGCCGCCGCCAGCCCCGGCTTGATCAGCGGCAGTACCACGAGGAAAAAGGTCTGGAACGGCCCCGCGCCATCGACGCGCGCCGCCTCTTCCAGCGAAAGGGGCACCTGCACAATGAAACTTTGCAGGATCCAGATCACGAAGGGCAGGTTCATCGCGACATAGATCAGGATGATGCCCGAATGCGTGCCCGCCAGGCACACATCGCCCCGCCCGCCAAATGTGTCGCGGAAAAAGCCGCCCACCAGCCCGTCACGATCAAGGCAGAAGGCGTTGTTCCAGAGCCCGAACACCGGCACCAGCAGGACCGCAGGCGGGATCATCCGCACCGCAAGCGTGGACAGCGACAGGCTGTCGCGCCCCATGAAGCGGAACCGCACCAGCGCATAGGCGGCCATCGTTCCCATCACCAGCGTCAGTGCGGTGGACACCAGCGCGATGATGATCGAGTTGACGAAGGCCCCGCCAAACCGGATCTGGCAAAATTGCAGATGGTCGGGCTGATACCACAGCACATCGCAGAGCGCGGTTTCATAATTTCGGATCGTGGGCATGAACAAAAGCCCACCCGCGCCCGAGGTGATATCGACATCGAGCTTCAGCGAGTTCACCAGGAGCAGCGCCACCGGCCCCACCGACATGAAGATCAGGACCGCGATCAGCGCGAAAAAGGCGGGGTTCTGCCGGTCATCTGTCTGTCCACCAGTCATGGCCTATCCCTCCTCCTGGTCTGCAAAGCGCAGGCGCCGCGCCCGCGCCTCTTGCCAGCGGGTAAAGGCGAACATGCCCAGCGTCAGCACCATCAACAGCATCAAGAGATAGTTCGACATCGCAGCCGCCTCGCCCAACTCGCGAAACTCCCGCGCGGTCCGGGCGATGCGCAGGGCGAGGATCTCGGTCTGCAGGCCGGGGCCGCCGCCGGTCAGCACCAGGATCACCTCCAGCACCTTGAAGGCGTCGATCAG
>CAZYBG010000053.1:0-20740 GCA_964645155.1 uncultured Rhodobacterales bacterium
GGCCCGCCCGAGTGCCTCGACCTCGGCCGCGATCATCCGCGCCTGGAGCGCCTCGGCCGCCTCCGCCGCCGCGAAGTCGAACGCCGCCGGCGCATCGGCCGCGGCGACCACGAGGCGCCGGCCATGCGCCGCGCCGCGCCGGTTGAACGCCGCGAGCGCCGCCTCGAACCCCTCGCGCGCAGCGGGGTCCACGGGCGGCCCGAAGGCCAGCTCGGCCGGCCCGATCCCCGCCTGCGCCTCGGCCTCAAGGGTGCCGAGGAAAGCCGCGAGGCCGCCGGCCGCGCCAGCCGGGAGGTCGTAGCGCGGCATCGCCGCGCCCAGCGGCCGGCCCCCTGGTGCGATGCCTTCGCTCACCGCGCGGCGCAGCGCCGCTGCATCGTAGGCGGGACGGTCGGGCGTCGCCCGGGCGAGCCGGCTCCAGCCGACCGGCGGAATGACGGTCGCCCCCTCGCGCCCGCCGAGCGTGTCGGCGCCGTGGCAGTTGGCGCATGGGAAGGCCGCCGCCGGCAGCCGCGTGGCGCCGCCGGCAAGCCGGACCTCCGCGCCCTCGCCGCGGAAGTAGAGCGCCCGGGCCTCTGCGGCTTGCGACGCCGCCTCTTCGGCAGCCGCGGGCACCGCTCCCAGCCACCCGGCCGGCCACGTGCCCAGCCACGCGGCAAGCAGCGCAAACCTCACGGCGCGCCCGCATTCTCGCGCACGACGGCGGCCAGCCGGTCGGGGTCGGGCAGGCCGACGACCCGCACGAACCGGCCGCTGCCGACATCGCCGATCAGGAACATCGGCTCGTGCGCGTCGAGCGTCACCTGCGGCACCCCGAACGCCGCCATCAGCGCCGCGGTGTCGGCCGGCGAGGCGACGAGCCAGTGCCAGTCGGGCCCGGCGCCGAAACCTTCGGCCGAGGCCGCCATCTGCTCGGGCGTATCCCGCGCGGGGTCGATCGACACGGTCAGGATGGTCACGCCGGGCACCCGGTCCTGCATCTCGGCGAGCACCGCGTTCGCCACCGGGCAGACGGTGACGCAGCTTGCATAGGTGAAGCTCATCAGCACCGGGCCGGCGCCGGCGTAGCGTTCGACGAACCGGCCGGTGGCGCCCTGCCGGTCGGTCACGGGCACATCGGGGGCAAGCAGCGTCTCCGCCGGAAAGACGGCGCTGTCGCCTGCGGGGGCGTGCACCTCGCCGTCATGCGCGGCGGCGCCAGCGGCGGAAACGACGAGCGCCAGGACGGCAGGGCGGAGCATCATGGATTGACCTCGAACACCAGGGGCGGGAACTCGCGCCCGTCCAGCGTGACGAGCGTGGCGACGAAGGCGCCGAGCGGCGGCAGGCCGAGAGCGACGCCGCCCCCCTCCTCGGCGCCGCCGGCGACCGGAACCCGGTGCGTCCAGCCGGTGCCGAGGGCGCTCAGCGACAGCGTGCCGCTGATGTCGGACACCGCGGCACCGGTCGCGTCGGCGAAGCGCAGCGTGACCCGGCGAAGGCCGTCGCCGCCCGCGCCGCCGATCTCGGCCAGCATCCGGCCCGGCCCCGCGACGCCGGCCGCCACCGGCGCCGTCGGCACCGGAAAGCACAGCGTCAGCCCGCCGACGCCGGTGCTCAGCACCAGTTCGAACGGGCCCGGCACCGGCAGGATGGCGCCGGCGCGCAGCCGGCCCGGCGCGATCTCGCCAAAGCCGCGGTCGAGCACGGCGAGCGCCGCCGGGATGCCGCCGCGCAGCCGCACCGCATCCATCGGCGGCGCATCGCCCAGCGCCGACGCGCCGTGGAGCAGGAACCCGGTCTGGCTCGCGGCATGGACCGCCAGCACCTCGCCGCGCGGCAGCAGGCGGGCGAGGAAGCCCGCCGCGCCGGCCGGCGCCGCTCCGGGCTGGCCGAGCGGGATGCGGCGGACCGGCGCCGCCGCCTCGACGTCGATCGCGGCAAGCTCGACGGCGCCCACCATGGTCTGGTCGGCGCGGAGCAGGAACAGGGCGGTGTCGGTCAGCAGAACCTCGGCGATCGCGGCATCGGCGCCGCGGGCGCCGATCACCTGCGCGACATGGCCGCGCGCCAGATCGACGACCGAAACGGGACCGCCCGCCTCGTGCCACGCCACGGCGAAGCGCCCCTGCGGATCGACCGCAAGGCGTTCGGCCGGCGCGGCGAGGGCCACCGGCTGCGGCCGGTCGGGCGCATCGAGGTAGTGGGCCGCAAGGACCTCTCCCGCAAGGCGCAGCACCGCCACCGGCCCGTCCGGGCCCGGTACCAGCGCCTCGGCCGTGACGCCCCGGGCCGCGGGCAGCACGAGGATCGGCGCACCGCCGGCACCGGGCAGCAGCGCAAGCTCGCCCCCCGGGCCCCGCACCAGCACATGCGTGGCGTCACCCGACAGGGCGATGCCCGGCCGCCGGTCGGTCGCGCCGCCGTCGGCGCCGAACCGCGTGACCCGGCCGGCCCCGGCCTCGAGCACCCAGACGCCGCCCGCCGCATCGGCGACGAGCGAAGTCGGCCGGTCGAGCCCGGTCGCGAGCGCCGCCGCGGTCGCTCCGAAGGCGGTGATGCGCCGCACCTCGCCCTGCTCCGGCAGGCTCAGAAGAAACCCCGCGCCGGCGGGATGGGCGACCACGGCCGCCGGCCGCTCCGGCAGCGTCGCCGCGCCGATCAGGTTGGCGCTCGCCAGGTCGAGGAACGGGTCGACGACGGTGAAGCCGCCATCCTCGGCCGCCACGCCGACCACCGGGCCGACCAGCGGAACCGCATCCATCGGCAGCCGCCCGGTGCCGAAGAAGCCGCGCGCCGCCTGCAGGCAGGGCAGGTTCTGCGGCGAGGCGCGGCGGAGCCAGCCATAGACGTCGAGGGCCCGCGGCGGCTCGGTGCCGGCCTCGTTGACGAGGCCGACCTCGATCAGGAACGGCTGCCCCGGCGCGATCTCGCCCAGGGCGGCGCCGTCATGCCCGCGAAACCCGATCGTGGCGCTGAGCGCGGGGCGCAGCGGCGCCTCCTCGGCGGCGGGCGCCGCCGGCTGGGCAAGCGAGAGGGCCGCCGCGAGCGCGGCGGCGCGCCTCACGGGCATGTCTCGCCCCCCTCGCCCAGGGCCTCGCCGGGCGCCTTCACGTCGATCATCCCCCACACCCCGCCGGCGCGCCGGGTGAACGGCCCGTCGTGCCAGATTGCGACGCCTTCGCGGAGCGTCGGCGTCAGCCAGGCACTGACCGACTTGCCGGGGGTGAGCAGCGCCGCGTTGGCGAAGCCGAAGCCCGGGAACAGGTCCTCGTAGCCGTAGCCGTTCATCACGAAGGCGCGCTGCCGGGCCCGGCCGCCGGGATGGATGACGCGGATCACGACCTGCTCGCCGGCGCAGGCCATGAGCCGGACGGCGCCCCCGGTCGCCGGCACGAAATCGGCCGGGAACTGCTGCAGGTTCAGGTCGTCGTGATCCTCGAGATGCACGCCCGTCTGCTCCCTCAGCGCCTGGCTGAACGGCACCGAGACGTAGTTCACCGCGCTCTCGCCCAGGTCGTAGCTGTCATCGCAGACATGGCAGTCGGCCACGGGGCGGATCGGCGCCCCGTCCGGCAGGTCGCGGACCGGCTGCCCGGTGTCGTCCCAGACCCATGCCGTCCGCGCGTCACGGTCGCGCAGCGCGACGCCGTCCTGAAAGAACAGGACGAACTCCCGCAGCCGGACCTGGCCCGGATCGGCCGCGCCGCCCGAAGGCCCGGCCGCCACGGTCAGCGCCAGCGGCAGCCCGGCGCCGGCGGGAACGTGCCGCACGGTCCGGCGCGGCTGCGGGTCGGCCGGCGCGCTGACGACCTGGTGCGAGGCGGCCGCGTCGAGCGCCCAGTCGCGCGGAAGCACGTCGATCACGCCGAAAAGCCCGTGCGGCGTGTGCGAGATCATGTCCGCCGTCGAGGTCACCGGAACGGCGCCGAAGGCATAGGGTATCCAGTGGGTGCGCTGGTCGAGCGCGATCCGCGCCTGCCGCGCCGCCTCGACGGCGAAATCCGCCGCGAAGGCATCGAAGGCGGCGGCGCAGTCGGGCACCGCCGCGGCGGCGGCGCAGATCGCCTCGCGCAGCGCCGCGGTCGCGGCGCTGCCCGGCGCGGCCAGATCGAACGCCCCTGAGTCGAGGTCGACCGCGAGGACATAGGTCTTGCCGAGGAGGTCGAAGAGGCCGTCCTCGCCGGGCTGGGCCTCGATCAGGACCGGCTCGGCCACCAGCGGCCCGCGCGGCGCCTCGGGATGCCCGCCCGGATCGGCGAGCCGCAGCGTGCCGTCGGCGCCGGTTTCCCACAGGCCGAGGGCGGTGTCGTCGATCATCGCCTGTTCGGCGCCGGGGTCGGGCAGGTTCACCCGGTAGCGCCCGGCATAGAACATGAAGGCCGGGCTGACCGGGACGCTGCCCGCCGCGGCGGGCGGCATCGTGTCGGCCATGTAGCCGATCCCCATCGGCAGGTCGCGCCGCAGGTCCATGCCGGGCAGGCCGATCCGCAGCGCAAGCCGCGCCGAGGGGCGGAGCCCGCCCGCCGGGGTGCCGGCCTCCGGCCGGTCGAGCCGCATCCGGCGGACGAAGCCCGCCGCATCCTCGCCGTCGGCGCCATAGGCGGGGTCGAGGTCGAGCGGCGCGATCGGCGTCGCGCGCGCATCGCCCAGAAGGTCGCGAAGCCCGCCGCCGGGCACCTCGGTCAGCAGGTTCACGAACCGCAGCGCCACGCAGTCGCCGGCATTGGCGCGCAGCACGAACGGTTCCGGCCCCGCGGTGTAGGCGGCCTCGACCGCGTCGAGAACCGCCTGCCGGTCGAGCGCGCCCCAGGCCGCATCCTCGGCGAAAAGCCCGCCCTCCGGCCAGGTCTCCGGCGGCAGCAGCGCCAGCATCAGCCCGTCGGGATCGTGCCGCGGGCCGCCATATCCGGTGCCGTCCGGCCAGATGTCGGCGGTCTGCAGCGCCACGACGACGGCTTCGGTGCTGTGGTTCGCGGCGCTCGCATGGCCCGCGGTGTTGAACGGGCAGGACAGCCCGCTCGTCGCCGGCCTGAGCGGCGCGATGGTGTCGCCGGGCGACGGTGCGAAGCCGGCCCTCCGCCGCTCGTTGGAGCCGATCACAGACAGCGCCGCCAGCCGCTCGCCGATCGGCTGCGCGGTCTGCGGCTCCAGGGTGTCGGTGTCCTCGTAGATCCGCATCAGCCCCCAGGCACCGTTCCAGAGCGCATCGACCGAGCCGAAGTCGTAAAGCGTATCGGCCACGCCGTTGGGAACCTGCCGCCCCGCCTCCGGCGCCACGACAGGCGCGGGTGCCACGCCCTCGCTCAGCCGCCGCTCCAGGCTCGCATCGACATCGGCGCGCAGCGACCCCTGGATCTCGAAATGCTCCGAGATGCCGATCTCCTGCACGAAGGTGAAGCCGTCGGCATTGTCGCATTCGGCCAGCAGAGTCTCGAACTCGGTCCAGTAGGCGAGGTCGCCCGCCGTGTAGGGCGCCGCGGCGAAGGCGTCCGGGCCTTCCTCCAGCCATTTGCGGTACTGCTCGGGGCGGCCGGAGGCCAGCCGCTCGGCACAGGCGCGATGCCGCGTCGGCGCCGCGGCGAAGGCCGCCGACATGCCGAGGGGCAGCATCCCGCGCCCGAACGACTGGTCGGGATTGCGGCGGAACGGATGGCCGAGCAGGCGGAAGCCGTGCTGCACCTCCTGCGCGCCCTGGATCAGGCGGACCATGATCTTCTCGCCCTGATAGGCCTCGAGAAGCGGCGTCTCCGGATCGCCGTGCAGCCACGAGCTGAGCGCGAAGCCCATGTCGCCCTTCGGCCCGGTGAGCTGGCGATCACGGCTGCAGAGCGGGAAGTCGCCGCCGGCGAGCGCCGCGACGACCGCGCTGTCGGCGGCCCCGTGCGCGCCGGGCACGCCCATGGCAAGCGGCGCGCAGTCGTTCGAATGGTCGGCCCCGGCCACCTTGTCGCCGACCCGCAGGGGGATCGGCGCGCCGCGGTAGTTCACCAGATAGGGGTCGTGATGGTCGACCGAGATCGCCTCGGGCCGTGCCGGCGGCGCGACCGGCATCGCCAGGCTGCGTTCGGCGAAGGGCGCGCCTGGCAGGCCGGCCGCCCTCTGCCGGTAGGCCACGGCATGGCGGCGCAGTGCCGCGATCTCGCTGGCCGCGGGCGGCCATTGCACGAAGAGATCGGGCCAGTGGTCGCCGGCATGGGCGTGATCGCCCGGCCGCCCAGCCGCAAGCCAGGCCGGCGGCACGTCGTCGCCCGCCGCCCAGTTGCCGGCGGCGTCGCGCGCCAGGCCCGAGCCGCAGAACTGGGCGAGGAGCGCCGGGCTGAGGCGCCAGAGCGCCTCGCAGTAGAGCGTGGCCATGCCCTGCCCGCCGCCGCCGGAGTCCGGCAGCCACCAGACGCCCGCCTGCTCGCGGAACTCGCGCTCCGAGATGCGGTCGCGCGGGTCGTAGAGCAGCGCGAAGTCGGCGACCGACAGCGCGTATTCGCGGAAGTCCGGATGCACCTCGGTCAGCGGGTCCGGCTGGCCCTGGTGCATCAGGACCAGCTTGCGCGCGCCGGTCATCGTCTCGGTGCCGAAGGCGACGGTGGCCAGCTGGTCGGCGATGTCGGGCGGGTCGTAGCACGCCGCGCCGCCTTCGTCGCAGACCGCGGCGAGCCCGTGGGCCGGCGCACCGTCGGCGCCGAACTGCGCCTCGGGCTCGACCACCAGGGCCGAGTAGAAGCCGTGCTGCTGGATCGAGGAGGGTCCGAAATGGTCGTGGGTGAAGACCGTGCGCAGGGTCCGGTCGCGCAGCGCCCCGTCGCCCTGCGGCGACAGGATCGGGTCGGCGAACCAGCGCTGCACGGTGGTCTGGAACCGGCCGCGGTTGGCGCTGAGCGCGTGGCGCCAGATGTCCTGCATCACCGGCTTGCCGTCGACGCATTCCTCGGCGCCGATCGACAGGTGGTCGCCGGGCGTGCCGTCCGTGCCGTAGACGGTGCCGAGCGTGCTCGCGCAGCGGCGGAGCGCGATCTCGTCGGCGGCGAAGGTGCCGTCCTCGTAGTTCCAGCCGTTGCCGGACCCGTCCGACGAGGTGACGTCGAACTTCACCAGGTGGATGTGCTGGCCGACCGTGTCGGTCGGCGTCCTCACCTGGAAATCGTCGAGCGCGAGGTCCTTCGGCAGCTCGTTGGTATGGCGGAACTCGATGCACTCGCCCGAGAGCGCGCGGAAGAAGAACGGCTCCTCGCGGTCGCTGATGACGGGCGAGATCCGCGCGGCGGCGGGATCGTTGTCCTTGTAGCGGTCGGAATTGGCCGTCAGCACGTTGATGCGCGCCTGCGGGTCGTGCCAGCCGGCACTGTTCACCACCAGGTCGAGCTGCACAGCCGAGACCTCGTAGCGCCGGAAGCCGGTCAGGAACGGGTCCCGGAAATAGTCGAACGGATCGGCATGGAGCGGATCGCCGCCGCCGAGCCGCAGTGGCGGCGCGACGCCGGCCGGTATGCCGCAGGGATCGGCGAAGGGCGCGCCCGGCTTCGGCGGGCTGCCGTTCACGGCAAAGCCCGGCACGCCAGCGGCCGCCGGCGGGGCCGGCGCCGCCGCGCTGGCGGGAACCGGGGCGCGCGTCGTGCTGTAGCTGCCGGCATCGAAACTCGCCGCGCTGCCATCGGGCTGGATCAGCCGCAGCGGGCCCGCATCGCCGCCGGCGGGGTCATAGACCCGGCCGTCGAAGTGAAAGCCCATCGCCGCGCGCTCGAGCGGCGTGCCGGCGTTGTCGAGCAGCCGGATGTCGGCGCGCGTCGGCTTCGCCGTCAGGTCGCCCAGCGCGAAGGCCTTGGCGACGATCTGGCTCAGCAGCCTCGCGCGGGCCGCATCGGGCAGCGCGGCCGGATCGATCGGCGGGACCGCGAAGGGCATCTCGCGGGCCGATCCGGCAAGCATGACGTGCCGCGGCAGGCCGCCGTCGAGCCAGCCGCCGGTTCCGGCGGCATCGCGGTCGTCGACATCGCCCGCCGGCGCCGGCCCCAGGTCGCGCGCGATGTCGAGCGGCGCCTGCGGCGGCCGGTGGCCGGCCTCGCCCGCGACGTAGAACGGATAGCCCGGCATCGCCGCGCCTTCGTCCGCGGGCGCCGCCGGCGCCTCGTCGCCCCAGACCGGCCCGTTCGCATAGCTCGGCAACAGCGGCAGCGGCTCGCCCGGCAGCGGCACCAGCGCCGGCACCGGCGTGCCGCGCGCCTCGGCGATCCAGGCCCCGGTCGCCTGATCGACGCTGCCCGGCCGCTTGCCCAGCGCGAAATCGGGCGAGCGGTCGGCGAAGGTCAGCGACAGCCCCTCGTGCGCCTGGCCGTCGGGCAGCCTGCGCAGCCCGTCCTCGAGCACGTCATGCACCCGCCACAGCGCCCACATGCCTTGCGCGAAATGCGGGTAGAGGTGGCAGTGGAAGATCGAATCGCCGATCGTCCGGTTGCGGTTGCCCGAGCCCTGCTGGCCCCACCAGCCGGCCCCGTTGCCCGCCGGGTCGCGCTGCCCGCCGTGATAGATGTTGTAGGTGAAGCCCTGCTGCGGCGCGACGGTCTGGCTGTCGAGGTAGCTGCCGCGGTTCGGGTCGTTGCCGCTGAACCACTGGTGCGCGTGCAGGTGGAAGACGTGGGTCTCCTTCGGCCCGGCGTGGAAGTTGCGGAACACCACCGGGTCGTTCAGGTAGGAATGGTGCACGTTCGACGGATCGTCGGCGAAGCGCTCCAGCAGCGCCGGATCGCCATTCGCCCACGAGGTCAGGAAGAACTCCTCGTAAAGGCACTCCATGCAGCCCGCGGCCGGGCCGATGCCCTTGCGGTTGGCGAGGAGAACGCCGCCCATCCCCGAGGCGCCGTAGTTGATGGCAAAGCCGTCGCGGACACCCGTCATCTGGCCGAGCTGGCCCAGCTCCTCGAAGTTGCGGGTGTAGAACGCCTTCAGCTCGTCATGGAAGAACACCGAGAACTCGCGGAACGCCTGGGCCGGCGTCTCTCCCGGCACCCGCTGGTAGAGACCGTCGCCCCCGGCCCGGCAGTCGGCCCCGGGCGCCGTCTCGCCGCAGTAGACGACCGCGTTGAGGTCGCCGTGCACGATCTCGGCGCGCGCGGCCCGCAGCACCTCGGTCTGCGGCACCCCGATCGGGCGCAGCATGTTCAGGTACGGCACGCCGGCGGCATCGACCGCCTCGTAGTCGAGCGCGCCGGTCCGGCTGTGCAGCGGCGCGCCGTCGGCGCCGCGCGGCCAGACCGCGTCGAACGCCGCCTGCGTCGTCTGGCTGCGATACCAGGTCGATCCCGCGCGTTCGGCCACCACGGCCCCGAAAAGGCCGTGGACGAGCGACCCGCCGTCGCCCTGCCCGCCCGCCGGCGCGGCGAGCGAGGCGAAGAAATAGGGGCCCTCGCGGTCGATCCGGTAGGCGCAGACGAAGCTGGCGTCGCCGCCGACCGCATCGGTGCCGCGGCAGGCGCCGTGCACCGGCGCGCCGTCGCCGAGCGGCACCGGCGTCAGCCCCTGCGCCACGAGGTTCACAAGCCGCGTCGCCGGCCAGTTTCCTTCGGGCACCGAGAGGCTCGGGTCGGCCCCCGTCTCGCAGGCCGCCTCGCCGTGGTCGACGCGCGCGGCGTCGCCCTCCGAGACGCCGGCGCGCAGTTCGGCGCGGTAGGCATCGTCGTGCCCGCTCCGGCCGCAGAAGTCGTGCGAGAAGTCGGCCGCCGGCTGCTGCAGCAGGTTGGTGACGCGCACCACCAGCGTATCGCCGACATTGGCCCGCAGCGTCAGCGGCCGCGGGCGCTCGCAATCCTTCAGCCGGACCGCGCCCGCCGCCAGCGCAGTGCCGTCGTTGCCCGCCTCGGTCCCGGTAAGGCGGGCACAGTCAGCCGCGAGAAGCGGCCGCGCCGGCGCCGCCTCGTCGAGGGGCGCCACGTCGCGGCGCAGCGCGAAGATCATGCCGTAGGGATCGAACGAGCCGAACCTGTTGTAGACGATGGTCTGGTCGATCGCCGCGATGTCGGCACAGATCGTGCGGCCCTCGGTCCCCGCGACCCCGCACCATTCTGCCCCGGTCTCGGCGGTCTCGGCGGCAGTTGCGATCGGTGGCGAGACGGCGAGCAGCGCAAGGCCAAAGATGCAACCCATACCCAGTGAAATCGGACGCGGCGCCATAACACCCTCGGTGCAAATGAGTCGTTCAACAAATTACGCCAGTGATACCAGATTTGTGCTATTGTTTCACGGATTTCATGACGTAGCGTCAAAACGCACCACCCTTTTCCAGCAGGCTTCGATTTCATGCCGCACTTTGTCGCAAGTTCCAGGGACATTCCGTCGCTCCAGGCCATGATCGCGGCCCACGCCGCGCCCGCCCCCGCCGGCTCGGTGGTGGGCGACATCATCCGCGCCTTCCGGCCGTCGCGCCACGTCTCGCTGAACCCGCTGTTCGATCCGGCCGACCCGCCGCGCGACTTCGCGACCCCGCAGGACCTCGCCCGGATCGCGCAGGCGGTTGCGGCGGCCGCGCCCTCGGTCGGCCGTCTCGAGGTGCAGGGCGAGGACGGCGCCTGGATCGCCTCGACGACCTGCTTCCGGGTCGGCGCGGCCGGACGGCTCGTCGCCACCGCCGGCCATGCGATGGAGACGCTCCTCACCCCCGCCGCCCGCATCCTCGGCGCGCTGCCGTTCCGGCACCGCGGCCCGCTGCGGCCGGCGCGGGTCAACTTCGATCCGCTCGGCCGCCAGGACCAGCCGGCCGCGCTGGTCCCGGTCGCGGCGCTGCGCGCCTGCCATTCAGCCTGGGACCTCCTCGTCTGCGAGCTCGGCGGCGCGGCGCCGCTGCCGCCGCCGCTCGCGCTCGAGGACGATGCCGGCTGGGGCGCGGACGAGGGCAATCCTGTCCTCGTGCTCGGTCACCCGGCGCTCGACCTCGGCGCGGCGCATGCGGCGTTCCCGGCGGCCTTCGGCGCGGCACCGCTGCCCGGCCTCCACGCCGCCCCCGGGCGGCTGGTCCGCCCTCCCGCCGGCGTCGCGTTTCCGCTGCCGCCCTGGCCGCGCCCCGATGCCGCGCTGGCCGCCTGCCGCCACGACGCGACGACGCTGCGCGGCAGCTCGGGCGCGCCGGTCATCGGCCTTCTCTCCGGCAAGGTCGTCGGGCTGCACTATCGCGGCGGGCTCTTCGAGGCCGACGAGGGGCGCGAGACGCTCGACATCAACCTGTCGGTCAACATCCCCGTCGCGCTGGCCGAACCGCGTCTGGCCGAACTGCTGGTGAAGGGCGGCACGCCCGCCGAAGTCGACGCGGTTCCCCCGACCGACTGGAGCCCGCGCATCCCGGCCTGGAAGGCCGAGGGCCTCGGGCCCGGCACGCATGAAAGCGCCTGGTCGGCGACGGCCGCAGCGGACGGCGAGGTTCCGGCGCCCTTCGCGGGGGTGGTCTGCGACCGCCCCGACTTCCGCGACTACTTCTATCAGGCCGGCCTCGCCACGCTGCCCGACACGCTCGACCCCGCGCCCGATCCCGCACGGCTGATCCGCGATCAGGGCTTCTCGCGCGCCTGCACCGGCTTTGCCCTGGCCGCGGCGGTCGACCGCCAGCTTGCGCTGCAGAAACGCGCCGGCGGCCCGGTCAGCGCGCGGATGCTCTACGAGGCCGCGAAGCTTCACGACGAATGGATCGACCGGCCCGGCGGCGGCAGCAGCCTGCGCGGCGCGATCAAGGGCTTCTTCCAGAACGGCGTCTGCGCCGAGGCCTCGGCCCCCTGGGGCGCGCCCGGCCGCTGGACGCTGACCCGCGCCATCGCGAAGGAGGCGCGCCAGGTCACGCTCGGCGCCTATTTCCGCCTGCCGCCCGACCTTCTGGCCTTCCAGGCGGCGCTGGGCGAGGTCGGCTCGGTCCTCGTCTCGGCGCATATCCATGCCGGCTGGCAGCGGCCGACGTCGCGCCGCATCGGCCGGATCCCGTTCCGCCGCGGTCGGGTGGGCGCGCATGCCTTCGTCCTCGTCGGCTACGACCCCGAGGGCTTCGTGATCCAGAACGCCTGGGGCAAGGACTGGGGCGTCTGGAAGGACCAGCCCGGCCTCGCCCACTGGAGCTACGAGGACTGGGCCGAGAACCTGCTCGACGCCTGGGTGCTGCGCCTCGCCCCGGGCCAGCCGCGGTCGTTCGACCTCCGCCCGAAGATCGCCGCGACCGTCGCCGCGACCGAGGCGAAGGCGGCGCCGAAGGCCGGCACGGCGCTGCCCGTGCCGCGCCGCCACAGCCTGATCGGCCACCTCGTGCAGAGCGAGGCGGAGGGCTTCGTGACCGCCGGGCCGCTCGGCGCCGGCCTCGCCGCGCTGCGCGAGACCGCCCTCTACCTCGCGACCGACGAGGCGCGGAAGAAGTACCGCCGGCTCGCCTTCGTCGTGCACGACCCGTTCCTCGGCGCCGACGCGGTGGCACGGATCGCGGGCACGCTCGTCGCGCCGCTGAAGGCGAAGGGGGTCTACCCCGTGCACCTCCTGCACGCGCTGAGCGAGGTCGAGACGATCCGCCTGCGCATCCTGTCGGAGGCCCTGCAGGCGACCGAGCGCTACGCCGCCGATCCGGCGGCGCTGTCGGACTTCGTCGTGCGCCGGGCGCGTCTCACCACGCGCCGCCTGTGGGAGCAGTACCGCGCCGGCCTCGACCGCGCCGCCGCCCATGGCGGGCCGGTCTGGACGGCGATGGCGACCCTCCTGGTCGAGGCCGGCGACGGCCGCGCGGCGAGCTTCTGCGCGATCGGCTCCGGCGCGATCCTCGCCGCGGCGCTGGCACGCGGAAACACCGCCGAGGCGCTGGGAGCGGCGGACCTGCGCAGCGTCCACGTGGCGCCGACGGTCACCGCGGCCGACGGCCGGTCGCGGGTCTGGCGCCTGCCGCCGGCCCGGCCCGGCGCCGACGAGATCCCGGGCTACCGCGGCGACTGGCCCGACCTCGTGGCGGAGGCCTATCTGGCCCCCGACAGCCTGCCGCGCCGGCCCGCCGGAGCCCCCCTCAGCCGGCGCATCCCCGACCTTCCGGCAACCCGCCTCGTCACCGCGTTCGAGGACGAGGGCTGGCGCGCCGCGCTGGTGCGGGCGATCTGAAGGCGCGTGCCGCCGCTCAGCGCGGCGCGGCCGTCAGGGGTGCCGGCGCCGCGGGCCGATGACCTGCCGCATCCGCCCGAGCGCGTCGAAGCCCATCTGCCGCAGCAGGTCGAGCATGTCGAGCGGCACCCAGTTCTCGCGGATCAGCCCCTCGTGGTGCAGATAGAAGTCCATCACCCGCATGGTGACCTCCCGGCCGGTGGGCGGCAGCCCGCAGAACCCGCCGCCCGCATGCACCGCATAGACCGACGGCCAGCCGCCGGTGACCGAGTAAGGGCCGTCGCCGATCCGGATGTAGTGGCCCGCGCCGTGGCGCTCGCGCGCGGCCATCACCTCCTCGAACGTCCCCTGCGGCCGGTGGAAGGCAACGCGGAACGGCAACTGGTGGCCGTCGACGAAGCCCGCGAGGCCGCGCGTCGTGCCGATGCCGGCGGGCCCGTACCACATCATCTTCGGGTGCCAGTGGTCGCGCTGCGGCATCGCGATCAGGCGCTCGGAGCTCAAGCCCGCGCGGTCGTCGTGCTCGGCCAGCGTGCGGTGCATGGCGAGCGTCTGGGCGAGGCTCGCCGCGCCCTCGGCCGGGTCGGACGGCGCCAGCCGCAGGCCGTCGGCGGTGAGCGGTCCGGGCCACATCTCGGGCGTACCCAGCGGCGCGGCGAGCGGCCAGAGATCGGCCTGCCGCATCATGTCGAGCACGTCCCAGAGAAGACTGGCCTGCACCGCGCGGCCATCGGGCCCGATCTGCCAGACCTCGCCGTAGCGCAGGTAGACGGCGCCGCCGGTCGCGGGGATGCCGAGCCAGTCGCGCCGCATCGTGCCGCAGTAGTGGCCGACGGCGGCGAGGTAGGTCCGCCCCTCGTGGCTGCCGCCGACGAACAGCGCATCGCGCCGCTCCAGATCGGGCAGCGCCGATTTCAGCGGCTGCCAGATCCGGGCCAGCGCCTCGGCATCGCCCGACGCCGCGTCGATCGGGTGCGCCACCCGCCACGCCGCGTCGGGGGCGGCGACGCGGGCCAGCGCGGCGGCGGTGTCGCGCGCCTCGGCGAGCGCCCGGAGCGCCGCGAGGAAGCCGCGCCGAAGCTCGGCCGAAGGCCCCTCGGCCGCAAGGACTGCTGTCAAGTTAGGCACCTCCCCTGCCGGACGCGGAAAGTCTTGGTCACGAATGAATGCGTATGCAAGTTTTTCTTGCATACGAATGCAACTGTGTGAACATGACAGCCAGATGACCCCCGGGGCGGCGATTCCCGCTGACACTCTAGGGCATGTGACAGGGAGACAGACATGACCATATCCATGCGCCGACCGGCCGTTGCCGCCCTGCTCGGAACCGCCGCGCTGGCGGCGTCGGCCGGCATCGCGGCCGCCGATTGCGGGGTGACGGCCGGGCGCGTCTCGATCGTCGGCAACGAGTTTCCCGCGATCCAGACCGTGGCCCGCAACGCCGCCGAATGCGCCACCGACGGCCTCACGGTCACCTCGAACCTGACCGCCGACCACCAGACGATCAATCTGCCCGGCATGCAGGGCAACCCGGCCGAGTACACCAGCGCCATCATCGCCACGTCGTCGATCGTGTCGCTGCTCAACGCCGACGTCATCCGGCCGCTCGACGACCTGATCGCCGCGCATGGCCAGGACATCCCGGCCGAGCGCCTGATCACCATCGACGGCCAGGTGGTCGCGGTCGCCTTCATGGCCAACGCACAGCACCTGATCTACCGCAAGGACGTTCTGGAGCAGGTGGGCGCCGAGCCGCCCAAGACCTACGAGGAACTCCTCGACGCGGCCGAGAAGATCCGCGCTGCGGGAATCATGGAATACCCGGTCGCCGGCGCCTACGCCGCCGGATGGAACCTCGCGCAGGAATTCGTCAACATGTACACCGGCATGGGCGGCGAGTTCTTCGAGCCCGGCACCGCCAACGTCGCCATCAACAACGAGCAGGGCGTCGCCGCGCTCGAGATGATGAAGGCGCTGACCGGCTACATGAACCCCGACTACCTGACCTACAACTCCACCATCCTGATCGCCGAGTGGGAGGCGGGCAACGTCGCGCTGATGAACGCCTGGGGCTCGAGCGCCGGCGCGCTGATGGACGCCGAGGGGTCGCCGCCGGAGGTCCACACCAACACCGTCGCGGCGCCGCCGATGACCGTGGGCGGCGGCTCGGTCCCGGCCACCACGCTCTGGTGGGACGGCTGGACGGTGGCCAGGAACATCTCAGACGAGGACGCGGCGGCGACCTTCGTCGCGATGAAGAACGGCACCAGCCCCGCGATCCTCGGCGACGAGACGATGGACCAGGCGGTATGGATGATCGAGGGCTACGCGCCCTCGGCCGCCAGCGAGGGCGTCATGGCGACCATGGCCGCCGGCGCCAGGCCCTATCCGATGCTGCCCTACATGGGCCTGCTGCACACCGCGCTCGGCGACAACATCTCCGACTTCCTGACCGGCAGCGAGGACGCGGCGACCACGCTCGCCGACATCGAGGCCGCCTATACCGCGGCCGCCCGCGAGCAGGGCTTCCTCCAGTAAGTAAGTCGCGGGTCCCGGCGCGGCGCGCCCCCGGCGCCGCCGCCGCCGGCCGTCCCCTGGCCGCCCCCTGCACGCCGCCCATCACGGGGAGATCGGCACGTGAAGCACAAGACCTTCCTCTGGTTCATGCTGCCCTCGGCGGCCGCGATGGTGCTGTTCATCGCGCTGCCGATCGCATCGGTGCTGATCCAGTCGGTCTACACCCCGCACGAACAGGTGGTCCGCGAGGTCGAGAACTGCACCGTCTTCGGCTGCACCACCGCGACCCAGATCGACCAGGAGGCGACGCGCGCGCTGCGCGAGGCCGAGCCGCTCGGCCGCTTCGTCGGCGCCCGCATCTACACCGACCGCAACCACCTCGCCACGGACGAGATCGGCGCGCTCTGGTCCGCGGCGCCGGGCCTGGGCGGCTTTCTCGGGCAGCTGATGAACCTGCCGTTCTACGGCGCGCTCGCCTTCACGCTGACCTATACGGCGGTCGTCACGCCGATCTCGATCGTTCTCGGCTTCATCGTCGCGCTCGCCGTCAACGCCGTGCCGCGGCTGGTGCGCGGGCCGATGATCTTCGTCTCGCTGCTGCCGATGATCGTCACGCCGCTGATCGGCGCGCTGATCCTGTTCTGGATGGTCGACGCGCGCGGCGTCCTCGGCGCCGCGATCCAGACGCTCGCGGGCGACCCGACCCTCTCGGTCAAGGCCTCGACCCCGATGATGTGGACCATGCTCATCGTCTACGGCATCTGGTCGACCACGCCGTTCTCCTTCGTCGTCTACTATGCCGGCCTCCAGACCGTGCCGCAGGAGACGCTGGAATCGGCGATGATCGACGGCGCCAGCCGATGGGAGCGGGTCCGCTACGTGGTGCTGCCGCACCTCCTGCCGCTGACCATGTTCATGGCGCTCATCAAGATCATGGACAACTTCCGGGTGTTCGAGCCGATCGTCAGCTTCAACGCCGCGGCGCATGCGCAGTCGCTGTCCTACTTCATCTATTCCGACCTCGGCGGCGAGACGCGGCTGCTCTCCTCGGCCGCCGCGACCTCGGTGCTGACCATCCTCGGCATCGTGGTCCTGCTCTCCCCGGTCCTCGTCCGCACCTGGCGCACCTTTGGAAGGGGCACCGCATGACCCGCCTCGCCGACCGCCGGCCGCCGCTGCTTCGGCTCGTCCTGACGCTTTTCCTGATGGTCTGGCTGATCGCCGCGGCGTTCCCGTTCCTCTGGACCGCCTGGGGCTCGTTCAAGGTCGAGGGCGACTTCTTCTCGCGCGCCGACTGGACGCGCGCGCTCACCGGCCCGCTCACCCTGGCCGAGACCGGCGGGCGCTTCACGCTGAACGGCTACTACGGCGCCTGGGTGCAGGAGGAGTTCTGGCGCGCAGCGCTCAACTCGCTGATCGTCGTCGTCTCGGTGGTCTGCATCTCGCTCACCTTCGGCACGCTCGGCGGCTACGCGCTCAGCCGCTCGCCCTATCGCTATGCACTCTGGCTGCTCATGATCGCGCTCGTCTTCCGGGCGATGCCGCACATCACGCTGGTGTCGGGCTACCTGCTGCCGTTCTTCCAGTGGAACCTCTGGGGCCACCTGCCGACGGCGATCATCGTGCTGGTGGCGATCAACCAGCCGTTCACGCTCTGGATGCTGACCGCCTTCTTCCGCAACATCCCCAAGGACCTCGACGAAAGCGCCATGGTCGACGGCTGCTCGCGCTTCCAGGCGTTCCGGCGGGTCATCATCCCGGTGATGTGGCCGGGGGTCATCACCACCGGCCTCTTCTCGTTCCTGCTCGCCTACAACGACTTCGCGGTGACGGCGATGCTGCTGTCCGAGGAGAACCGCACGATGGTGCCGAAGATCGCCAGCTTCCTCGGCACCACCCGGACACCCGGCAACGTGATGTTCGCGGTCTCGTCGGTGGTATCGGTCACGGCGCCGCTCTTCGTACTGATCCTGTTCTTCCAGCGGCAGATCGTCTCCGGTCTGACCGCCGGCGCGGTGAAGGGATAACCAATGGCCGATATCGAACTCAGGAACCTCTCCAAGCGCTGGGGCAGCTTCGTCGGCGTCAAGGCGATGGACCTCGCCATCGCCGACGGCGAGTTCCTCGTGCTGCTCGGCCCGTCGGGCTGCGGCAAGACCACGACGATGCGGATGATCGCCGGGCTCGACGACGCGAGCGACGGCGACATCCTGATCGGCGGCGCGCGGGTGAACGGGCTCGAGCCCAAGGACCGCGACATCGCGATGGTGTTCCAGTCCTACGGCCTCTACCCGACGATGAGCGTCTACGAGAACATCCGCTTCCCGCTCAGGGTCCGCAAGGTCCCCGCGGCCGAGCACCGCGAGCAGGTCATGCGCGCGGCGCGCACGGTCGAGCTGACCGACTATCTCGACCGCCGGCCCGCCGCGCTGTCGGGCGGCCAGCGCCAGCGTGTCGCGCTGGCGCGCGCGATCGTCCGGAAGCCCAAGGTGTTCCTGATGGACGAGCCGCTCTCGAACCTCGACGCCAAGCTCCGCGTCTCGACACGGGCGCAGATCAAGAACCTGCATCACGAGCTGAAGACCACGACGATCTACGTCACCCACGACCAGATCGAGGCGATGACGCTGGCCGACCGCGTGGTGGTGATGTCGAAGGGCGAGGTGCAGCAGGTCGGCACCCCGCTCGAGATCTACGACCGGCCGGCGAACACCTTCGTCGCGGGCTTCATCGGCAGCCCGGCGATGAACCTGATGGCGGGGCACCTGACCGCCGGCGTGTTCGAGGGGCAGAGCGTCCGCATCGCGGGCTTCGCGGGCGTGCCCGACGGGCTGGTGACGCTCGGCTTCCGCGCCGAGGACGCGCAGGTGGCCGAGACGGGCGAGATCGCGGCGCCGATCTACTCGATGGAGCTGCTCGGCGACAGCTCGATGGCGACCGTCCATGCCGGCGGCGCGCTCGTCGCCGTCAAGGCGGCGAAGGATTTCGCCGGCCGGATCGGAGAGCCGGTCGCGGCCCGCGTGCCCGCCGCGATCTGCCACCTGTTCGACGCCGCCACCGGCGCCCGGCTCGAGCGGAGGCCGGCATGAGCGCGGCCGCGGACCACGCCGCCCGCTCGCGCGCCACGCTCGAGGCGGTGCGCCGGATGGAGGACGCGCTCGGCGCCGCCTCGGACGACATGGAGGCGCATTTCCACCCCGATTTCGTCTGGCGCGGCAATACCGGCTGCGGCGTCAAGCACGGCCTCGCCGCATTCCGCCGCAACTGGCAGATGCCGTTCCGCGCCGCCTTCGCCGACCGCGTCTACCGGACCGAGAAGTTCCTTGCCGACGGCGACTGGGCCGCCTGCTTCGGCCATGTCGAGGCCACCCATACCGGGCCGTTCATGGGCATCCCGCCCACCGGCCGCCGCGTGACCATCCCCTACATGGATTTCTGGCGCGTCGCCGACGGCAGGATCGCCGACAATCCGGTCTTCGTCGATTTCGCCGCCGTGCTGGCCCAGCTCGGCCGCGACGTCTTCGCCGGCGAGGGTTGGGAGGCGTTCGACCGGGGCGGGACGGCGGCCCCCGCCGCGCAGGGCACCGAGCCGCCCCGGACCTGATCCGGGGCCCCAGACGAACGGAGGCCCCGGGGCGCACCCCGGAGGCTCGCCGCAGGAGGCACCCAAAATGGCGATCACCCACCTCAAGACCGGCAAGCCCGAGGCCGCCCGCGCCGAGGACGACGCGAAGGTCCGCAGCCTTGTCGAGGCGACGCTGGCCGACATCGCGGCGCGCGGCGACGCGGCGGTGCGCGAGCTTGCGCAGAAGTTCGACGGCTATGCGCCGGCGCGGTTCCGCCTCTCGCCCTCCGAGATCGAGGCGGCGATGCACAAGGTCGCGGCCCGCGACATGGAGGACATCCGCTTTGCGCAGGCCCAGATCCGCCGCTTCGCCGAGGCGCAGCGCGCCAGCATGACCGACATCGAGGTCGAGACGCTGCCCGGCGTGATCCTCGGCCACCGCAACATCCCGGTGCAGTCGGTCGGCTGCTACGTGCCCGGCGGCAAGTTCCCGATGGTCGCCTCGGCGCACATGTCCGTGCTGACGGCGCAGGTCGCGGGCGTGCCGCGCATCGTCGCCTCGGCGCCGCCGGTGAAGGGCGCGCCGCATCCCGCGATCGTCGCCGCGATGCACCTCGGCGGCGCGCACGAGATCTACGTCCTCGGCGGCATGCAGGCGGTCGGCGCGATGGCGCTCGGCACCGAGACGATCGAGCCGGTCCACATGCTCGTCGGCCCCGGCAACGCCTATGTCGCAGAGGCCAAGCGCCAGCTCTACGGCCGCGTCGGCATCGACCTCTTCGCCGGGCCCACCGAGACGATGGTGATCGCCGACGACAGCGTCGATGCCGAGCTCTGCGCGACCGACCTCCTCGGCCAGGCCGAGCACGGCTACAACTCGCCGGCCTGCCTCGTCACCACCTCGCGCAAGCTCGCCGAGGCGACGCTGGCCGAGATCGACCGCCTGCTCGCCATCCTGCCGACCGCCGAGACCGCGGCGGCAAGCTGGCGCGACTACGGCGAGGTGATCGTCTGCGACAGCCATGACGAGATGCTGTCGGTCGCCAACGCCATGGCCTGCGAGCATGTCCAGGTGATGACCGACCGCGACGACTGGTACCTCGCCCGCATGCACTCCTACGGCGCCCTGTTCCTCGGGGCGCGGACCAACGTGGCCAACGGCGACAAGGTGATCGGCACCAACCACACGCTGCCCACCCGGCGGGCCGGGCGCTATACCGGCGGCCTCTGGGTCGGCAAGTTCCTCAAGACCCACAGCTACCAGAAGGTCACGACCGACGCGGCGGCGGCGATGATCGGCGCCTACGGCAGCCGGCTCTGCATGCTCGAGGGCTTTGTCGGCCATGCCGAGCAGTGCAACATCCGCGTCCGTCGCTACGGCGGGCGGAACGTGCCCTACGGGATGGCGGCCGAGTGACCCTGCCCCGCACCCCCTCGTTCCGGCTCGACGGCCGGCGCGCGCTGGTCGCCGGCGGGTCGTCGGGCATCGGCCTCGGCGCCGCCGCCGCGCTGGCCGAGGCGGGGGCGGAGGTCTGGCTCGCGGCCCGGCGCGAGGGGCCGCTCGCCGCGGCGCGCGACGCG
>CAZYBG010000054.1:0-20670 GCA_964645155.1 uncultured Rhodobacterales bacterium
GCGGCGGGCTGGCTCGGCGCCTATGCCGCGCCGCGCCACCGGATCGGCGCCTTCGGGCCGGCCTTCTGGCGCGACCGCGCCGCCGCCCTCGACCTCGGCCGGGCCGATCCTGCCGATCATGCCCGGATCACGGCCTTGGCCGCCCGGCTGGCGCACATGACGCCGGCGCTCGCCGGGCGGCCGGTGCTTCAGGCCGCCACCCACGGCGACTTCACGCCGGCCAACCTCACCGTCGACGGCGCGACGATCTGGGGCTTCGACACCGAGCGCGAGACATGGCAGGCGGTGGCGCGCGAGGCGGCACAGTTCCTGATCTGGCTCGGCCTCCTCGCGCCCGCGCCGGGCGAGACGCTGCACGGCATGAACCGCAGCGACGCCCGGGCCTTCCTGCAGGCCGGCCTTCTGCCGCCGGACGAGGCCGAGGCGGTCGTGCCGTTCTTCCTGGCCGAGCGGCTCGGCGTACTTCTGGCCGACGGCGGCCGGCACAGGGCCGCGCGCATGGCGCAGCTCCGCGCCATGGCGGACGTGCTTCTCGCCTCCCCGCCGGCCTGAACGAAAAAGGGGCGCCGAAGCGCCCCCTCAGGGTCCGGGCGGGGCTGGTCAGATCGCGCCGCTGATCCAGCTTGCGATCGAGGCCTTCGGCGCCGCGCCGACCTTGTTCGACACGACGTTGCCGTCCTTGAACAGGAACAGCGCCGGGATGCCCCGCACGCCCATCTGGGCCGGCGAGTTGGGGTTCTCGTCGACGTTCACCTTCACGATCTTGACCTTGCCGGCATACTCCTCCGACAGCTCCTCGAGCGCCGGACCGATCTGCTTGCAGGGCCCGCACCACTCCGCCCAGAAGTCGACGACGACGGGAATGTCGGACTGACGGACCTCGGCGTCGAAGGTCGCGTCGGTGACGGGGGTGGTGGCCATTGGGGCGTCCTCCGGGAAACGGGGTTGGGCGTGGAAGCTATGGGTCCGGTCCGTCGCCGTCAAGGCGCGCTCACGCGGCCGAGAGCGGCGGCGAGAAGCGGCCGCGGCAGGGCCATCAGCCGCGGGCCCGCAGTCCAGAGGATCGAGACGCGGACCTCGCCCCCCGGATAGATCCGGTCGAGCGCCGCCGCATAGGCCGCCATCTGGCGCAGGACGCCCTCCGGCACCGCCTCGGCCGTCGCGGGAACCAGCGCGTTCGTCTTGAAGTCGACGGCATGGACATGGTCGGTCGCCAGGATCAGCCGGTCGATCGCGCCGGTCACGGTACGGCCGCCGAGCTCCGGCAGCGCCGCGACCAGCGGCACCTCGGCAAGTGACGCCTCGCCGAAGAGCCAGGCGAAGGCCGGATCGCCGAGCAGGCGCAGGGCCTCGGCGCCCAGCGCCTCGGCCTCGGCGCCCGCGGCCGTGTCGGCGCCGGCCGCGAGAAGCGTTCCGACCAGCATCGGGCGCACCGCGGCGGGGTGCGTCGGCAGATGCTCGAGGAGCCGGTGCAGAAGCCGCCCGCGCCGCTTCGCCGCGGCTTCGTCGAGCCCCGCCTCGCCCGGCAGCGCCTTGGCGCCGCCGAGGTCGGAGGGCGAGAGCGCCGGGGGCGGCACCACCGGCGGCGGCGCCGCGGACTCGGCCCAGGCAGGCGGCGCCGTTGCCACCACGCCGGCGGCGCGCGCCTCCTCGACCGGGCCGGCCGACCAGCCCTCATGCTCCCACCTGAGCCCCGACCCGGTCGGGAAATCGTGCGCGACGGCAGCCTTCGCCACCATCGCCTCGGCCACGATCCCGTGCCACGACCCCTCCGTCATCTCGCCCGACCCGGCGACGATCAGCCAGCTCTCGGCCCGGGTCATGGCGACGTAGAGAAGCCGCATCCGCTCCTCTGCGGCCCGCGCGCGCCGGGCGGCGACGGCCGCCGCGACCGCCGCCGGCGCGTCGGCGGCCGCCGTCCGCCACAGCGCGCGGCCATCGGCATCGGCGATGATCTGGCCGCGGTCGCGGTTCGGTGCCGCGCGGGTGTCGGGCAGGATCACCACCGGCGCCTCGAGCCCCTTGGCCCCATGCACCGTCATCACCCGCACCACGCCGCCCTCCGAGGGAAGCTGGCGCTTCACCTCGACATCGTCGGTCTCCATCCAGGTCAGGAAGCCCATCAGCGAAGGGACGGCGCTGCGCTCATAGGCCATCGCCTGCGCCAGCAGCGCGTCGATCCCGTCCTCGGCCTCGGGGCCGAGCCGCGCCAGCAGCCGGCGCCGGCCGCCATGGCGGATCAGCACCCGCTCGATCAGCTCGAACGGCCGGAGGAAATCGGCCGCCCGGCGCAGGTCGTCCAGCATCGCGACCGTCTCGCCATCGGCCGCGCCCTGCCTGCGCAGAGCCTCCCACAGGAACCGCGTGCCGCGGCCATGCGCCAGCCGGAACAGCCGGTCCTCGCTCCAGCCGAACAGGGGCGAGCGCAGCGCCTCGGCCAGCGACAGGCTGTCCTCGGGCAGGGCGAGGAACCGCAGGAGCGCGGCGAGGTCCCGCACCGCCAGTTCGGCCCCAAGCCGCAGGCGGTCCGCCCCGGCGATCGGCAGCCCGGCCGCCTTGCAGGCCCGTATCAGCTCGGCGAACAGCGGCGAGCGGCGCTGGACGAGGACGAGGAAATCGCCCGGCCGGAACCGGCGGCGGCGGCGCGGCAGCCCGTCCCGGGCCGGCAAAGCCAGCGTCTCGGCGCAGGCCGGGTCGCAGAGCCGCGCGATCTCTGCCGCCACCTTGCGGGCAAGGACGAGGTCGTGATGCGCGGGCTCGGCCCTGTCCACCGGGTCGTACCACGGCCCGTCGTCCTCCCCCCTGGCGACCGGAACCACCGGCCACAGGTCGACGCGCCCCGGGTGATCGTCGTGGAACGCCTTGTGCACCGGCGCGCCGCCCAGGCCCGCATGTCGCTCGGGCCGCGCGAAGGCGGCGTCGACGACGCCCAGGATCTCCGGCGCCGAGCGGAACGAATGCAGCAGGTCGGCGCGGACCAGCCCCGCGCCCGCAGCCGCGATCCGGGCGCCGAAATGGCCGGCCATGCGCTCGAACCCCGCGGGATCGGCGCCCTGGAACGAATAGATCGACTGCTTGACATCGCCCACCACGAACAGCGTGCGCCGCAGGTCCGACCGGGCGCTCTCGCCGGCGAAGAACTCCTCGGCGATACGCTGCACCACCTGCCATTGTGCGGGCGAGGTATCCTGCGCCTCGTCGACCAGGATGTGGTCGATCCCGCCGTCAAGCCGGTAGAGCACCCATTCCGCGACGCCGGGCCGCGCGAGGAGCGCGCCGGCGCCTAGGATCAGGTCGTCGAAGTCGAGCAGCCCGCGCTCGGCCTTGCGCCGGCCATAGGCGGCCAGCAGCACCCGCGCGAAGTCGTGCAGCGCCGCGGTCTGCGCGGCGGCCTCGAGCGCGCAGCGGCGCGGGCGCGCCGCCTCGACGCGCCGCATCAGCGCCTCGACGGCCGACATCAGCGGTGCCGCCGCCCCGGTCTGCGTGGCCCGCGTCGGAAATTCCCCGATCTTGGCCGTGAAGGGCTCGTTCTTCCGCGCCGCGGCGCCGTAGAGGAAGATCCCCTCGAGCGCCGCGATCTCGGCCAGCCCCGGCGCGGCAAGGTCGATGGCGGCAAGCTTTTCGGCGGCCTCGAGATCCCTTGTCGAGCCGGCGCGCAGCGCCGCGACCAGCGCTGCGACCAGCGCCGCCTCGCCGCCCGGAAACGTCTCGGCGACGAGCCGCGCCGCCGTCAGGTCCGCGGGCGCGCCGAAGACGGCCAGCCAGGAGGCCGGAGGCGGCGCGGCGAACGCGGTCCGGGCGCCCACGATCTCGGCCGCGAGTTCGGCGAGATCGCCGGTAAGGCCACGCGCCACCGCGGCGACGCTGGGCGCCTCCGGCCCCGCGGCCAGCGCGTCGAGCACCTCGTCGAGCAGCAGGCGCTGCGCCCGGTCGTCGAGCTCGGCGAAGTCCGGGCTCACCCCGGCCTCGAGCGGAAACCGCCGCAGGAGACCGGCCGAGAAGGCATGGATCGTCTGGATCTTCAGCCCGCCGGGCGCCTCGATCGCCCGGGCGAAAAGCCGCCGGGCCGGGCCGAGCGGCCCGGTGGGCGCCGCGCCAAGCTCGGCGAGCTGCCGGCGCAGCGCCCGGTCCTCCAGCATAGCCCAGGCGCCCAGGCGGCGGAACAGGCGATTCTGCATCTCGGCCGCCGCCGCCTTGGTGTAGGTCAGGCACAGGATGCGCTCGGGCGGCACCCCGCCGAGAAGCAGCCGCGCGACCCGGTCGGTCAGCACCCGCGTCTTGCCTGAGCCGGCATTGGCCGACACCCAGGCCGACGCCGCCGGGTCGGCCGCGTGCTGCTGGCGCGCCGTGGCGTCGTCGCGCACGGTCATCCCACATCCTCCGGCGCGGGCGGGTCGGCGCCTTCCCATTCGCCGTGCCGGGCAAGGTGGTCGTAGTCGCCGCCGGAGCGCGCGCCGAAATCGTTGCGCGGCGCCCGGCGCGAGGTGTAGCCCCGCGCCCGGTCGCCATAGGCGGCCAGCAGCCGCCCCAGTTCCTCCCAGACGACATCACTGTCGCCCGGCGCCAGCCCCTGCTCGACCAGCTTCGGCGGCGCGGTCAGCGCGACATGTCCGGTCGCCGCGACCTCGACCGCGCCGAGGGCGGCGAACGCCCCCCGCTCGGCCAGCGCCGCAAGCAGCGGCAGCTGCCGGTCGAAGTGGCGCTGCTCCTTCTCCGATGGCGGTGCGCCGGTCTTGTAGTCGTAGATCAGCGCGCGGCCGTCGGCATGGCGCAGGTCGATCCGGTCGGCCTTGCCGTGCAGCACGATGCCGGTCGCCCCGACGGCGGCCTCGCCCGAGACCTCGAAGTGGCGCGGTGCCTGCCGCCCCGCCTGCTCCGCCAGAAGCGCAAGGAACCAGCCGGCCACCCGGTCGAGCCGCGCCGCCCAGGCGATGCGGGCCGCGGGCCAGGGCGCGGCCTCGGCAAGCACCCGCGCCGCGGTGGCCCGGAACGCGGCCGGATCGGCGCCGGTGACCGGCCAGACTTCGGCGAGGAACACCTCGAACACCCGGTGCAACGCCGAGCCGCGCTCGCGCGTATCGGGCGCCGGGCGCAGCGGGTCGAGCGGCCGGAGGTCGAGGATCCGGCGGGCGTAGATCGCGTAGGGGTCGCGGATCAGCGTCTGGATGTCGGTCACGCTCAGCCGTCCGGGCCGCGCGGCGACCGGCGGCCGCGGCGAGGGCCGCGGCACCGGCGGAACGCGCGAGGCCGGCAGGGCAAGCTGCCGTGCGGCCGCCACCAGGCCCTCGCCCCGCTCCCGCATCGCCGCGAGCGCCGCCGGCCCGCCCTGCTCCGGCAGCCCGGCCAGCAGCGTCGTCAGCCGGTTCACCCAGCGCGACGGCACCGTCTCGGCCTCGGCGTCGCGCAGGCTCCGGCTCAGCACCACCTCGGCCGCGGCGATCGCCTGCTGGAAGTCGTGCGCGGCAAGCCCGACCCGCCGCTCGGGCAGAAGCAGCCCCGCGTCGCGGCGCATCCGCCGGCTCATCCACGGGTCGGGCGGCGGCAGGTCGGGCCAGACGCCGTCGTTGAGCCCAGCGAGGATGAGCACCTCCGCGCCCTGCACCCGCGCCTCGAGCGTGCCCCAGATCATCACGCCGGGATGCGCGGCCACGCTCTCGCGCACCTCGCGACCCTCGAAATGCACGCGCAGAAGGGCAAGGAAATCGGCCGGCGTCAGCAGGCCGCCATGCGGCGCCTCGCGGGAAAGCTCCTCGATTGCGGCCAGCGCCGCCTCGCCGGCCGCCTCGCGCCAGAGCGCGCTTTCGCCGCCCTCGGCGCCCGCCGCCAACATCTCGGCCGCCGCGCGATGCCGCTGTGCGAGATCGTCGAGCGGTTCCGCGTTCGATGCCGTGTCCGGCGCCGCAGCCGCGGCAAGGCAGCGGTGAAGCCAGCCGGCCCAGGCCGGGCGCGCCGGCCGGTCCGCGACCCAGCGGTCAAGCCCGCCCGGCCCGGGGAACGGCCGCCCGGTCCGGCGGAGCCACAGCTCAAGCTCGTGCGCGTTCAGCAGATGCGCCCCGCGTCCCGCGCCGGTATGGCAGAGCGGGTGCTTGAGCAGCGCCAGGACCGTCTCCGACATCGGCGGGCCCAGCATCAGTTCCGCGGCGTGAAGCAGGAACCGCCCCGGCGGCGTCAGCGCCAGCGGCCGTCCAGCACTGTCGTCGGGAACGATGCCCCAGCGGTCAAGCTCGGCCGCCACCCGGCGGGTCAGCATCCGGTCGGGCGTCACCAGCGCGGCAGTCTGTCCGGCCGCGACCGCGCCCCGCAGGCGCAGCGCGACGGCCGCCGCCTCGGCGCCCGGATCGGGCGCCTCGATCAGCGTCATGCCGGAGGCCGCGCCAGCCAACTCGCCCAGCGACGGCCCCTCGTCGAGCCACTGGTCGGTCGCCGGCGCCGGGCGGAGCGCGAGCGACACGAGCCGGTTGCGCGCCGGGCTGGGCGCCGGCGCGTCGTCCCAGGGCCGGACCGCCCCGGGCGCCGCGCCGAGCCGCGCGGCGAGCCGCGCGAAGCGGTACTGCGGGTGGTCCTCGGCCGGCGGGCGGTCATCGTCGCCCGCAAGGCTCGCCCAGGCGGCGGCGGGCAGGTCGAAGTCGAAGCCGGGCAGCACCACCGCGCCCTGCGGCAGCCGCGCCACGGCGGCCATGAACAGCGCCGTCGCGCCGCGCGAGCCGGTCGAGCCGGCGACGATCACCGGCCGGTCGGGCGGCGCCGCGGCCCAGCGCGCCGTCACCAGCTCCACCGCCCGGCGCTGCCGCGCCTCCGGGTCGCCGGCGGCGTCGCCGAAGCTCCCGGCGACGATGGCGAGGAACCGCCGGCTCCGCTCCCAATGCGCCGAGAGGTCACCGAGGTCGAGCCGGTCGAGCGCCTCGGGCGCGACCCCTTCGCCATGCATCTCGTCGATCAGCCGGGCGAGGCTGTCGGCCAGCGCGAAGGCCGCCGAGCGCGGCGCGAGGTCGGGCTCGCGGGCGATCAGCGCGCGGACCAGTCCGGCAAGCTCCAGCCGCCGGCGCAGCGGCGGCACCGCGGGCGGCAGCGGCAGCGCCGGATCGGCGCCGAGCTCGGTGACCAGGCGGAGGCGCGGCAGCAGCCGCGGCCCCGACGCAGCCAGGATCTCGCCGAGGCGCCGGCGCATCCGCTGGGTGTTCACCCAGATCTCGACCCGCGCCATCGCCTCGGGCGGCGCCCCGGCAAGCCGCGCGACCAGCCCCTGCGCCAGCCGGGCCGGAAAGTCCGCCCCCGGCGGCAGGCCGAACAGGCGCGGCGTGGCGGCCGGTTCAAACACCCGCGCGCCCCCGCAGCATCGCCTCGGCAAGCGGGATGCTCTCCGGCCGGCCGACATCGCACCAGCCGCCCGCGTGGATCGCGCCGAACAGCCGGCCCTCGGCGATCAGCCGGTCCCACAGCGGATTCATCGAGAACGCGCGCGCGCCGACCTCGGCGAGGCGCGCGGGGTTGATGATCTGCAGGCCGCCATAGACCACGCCCGGGCCGCGGGTCAGCCGGCCCGTGCCATCGGCCAGGAAGTCGCCCCGCCCGGCATGGCCGGCCGCGTCCTCGCGCCGCACGGTCAGGACGAGCGCGTCCATCGCTGCGGGGTCCCACACCGCGCGGAGCGCCGGCAGCGGGTTCGGCCCGGTCCACACCACGTCGGAGTTGAGCGTGAAGACCGGCCCCGGCGCCAGCGCGGGCAGCGCGTTCAGAAGCCCGCCCCCGGTCTCGAGGATGTCCGGCGTCTCGATCAGCACCCGGATGCCGGGCCGGCCGGCCAGATGCGCGGCGATCTGGTCGGCCCGGTAATGCGCGTTGACCACGATCCGCGAAAGCCCCTGCCCCTCGGCCAGCGCCAGCGCATGGTCGAGAAGCGTCCGCCCGCCGACCTCGATCAGCGGCTTCGGGCGGTGCGCGGTCAGCGCCCCCATCCGCGTGCCGAACCCGGCGGCGAAGATCATCAGGCTGTCGGGACCGTGCCGCATAGGTCCCTGAGCGTCCTGAGATGACCCGGCGTCGGTGGCGGCAGGAGCGCGGCCGCCCGCGCCACGCCGGCCAGCGCGGGATGCGCGAGATCGCGCTGCAGATGGCCCCAGACCCGGGGGATGAGGTCGACATAGGCCGGCTTGCCGAAGTGCATCGAGAGGCGCGCGAAGACGCCGAGGATGCGCAGGTTGCGCTGCGCGCCGAGCGCGGCGAGCGCGGCGGCAAAGGGCCGCGCCGCCGCACCGGTTGCCTCGAGATAGCGCCGGACCGCCAGCGCCCGCGTCGCCTCGCCCAGATCGCGGCGCGCATCCTCGATCAGCGAGACGAGGTCGTAGCCCGGGTGACCCGCTCGTGCGTCCTGGAAGTCGAGAAGGCCGACCCGGGCCGGGCCGTCGCGGTCGGGAAGCCAGACGAGGTTCTCGGCATGGTAGTCGCGCTGGACGAGCACGGGATGCGCGGGCGTCGCATGGTCGGCCAGCGCCTCGGCCACCGCATCGGTCAGCGCGGCGCGAGCCGCAGTGCCGGCCGCCGCCCCGGTCACGCCGCGGAGGTACCAGTCGAAGGCAAGCGCGGCGAGCGGCGGCATCGTCGTCGCGTCGTAGGGCAAGAGGCCGGGCGGGGCGGGGTGGCGGTGAAGCGCGGCAAGCACGTCTGTCGCCGCGACGTAGAGCTCGGCCTCGCGGTCCGGCGCCGCGGCGAGGACGCGGGCATAGAGATCGTTGCCCAGGTCCTCGAGCAGCAGGAACCCCCGCTCCGCATCCGCCGCCAGCACCTGCGGCGGGCTGAGGCCGAGGCCGGCGAGGTGCCGGGCGATGGCGACAAACGGCCGGACATCCTCGCCGCAGTCCGGCGGCGCGTCCATCAGGACCGCGCGGCCGCCTTCCGGCAGGGTCAGCCGCTCGTAGCGGCGGAGCGAGGCATCGCCGGCCAGCGGCGCGCGGGTGGCCGCGCCCCAGCCGGCCGCGGCGAGGAAGGCGACGGCCTGCGCGTGGCGGTCGGTCATCCCGCGGCCCCGGCAAGCGCCGGCGCGAGCCGCGTGGCCCAGGCAGCAGGCCCCGAGAGGCGGAGCCGCCGCGCCTCGGGGCGGGCCGACGGCGCGAAGTCGAGCGTCAGCGCCTGCGGCGGCGCGAACCGGCCCAGCCGGTCGGGCCACTCGACAAGGCAGAGCGCCGTTCCAAACGCCTCGTCGAGCCCGAGCTCGGCCACCTCGGCCGGTCCCGAAAGCCGGTAGAGATCGGCGTGCCAGATCTCGAGCGGCCCGGCGGAATAGGTCTGCACCAGGGTGAAGGTGGGCGACGGCACCTCCTCCACCGGCGCGCCCGCCGCGGACTGGAGGGCCTGGATCATCCTGCGGGCAAAGGCGGTCTTGCCGGCCCCGATCGGCCCGCCGAGCAGGAGCGTGTCGCCGGCGCCGACGACCGGGCCGAGCCGCACCGCGAGCGCGGCGGTCGCCGCCTCGTCGGGCAGGTCGAGCTCGGTCTCGAAGCCGGCGGAACGGGTTGGGGCTGCGGCAGGCATGGCGCCAGTCTTACCGCCCGCCGGGGCGGGGGCAAGGCCCGCCGGATCGACGGCCACGCCAGTGCTGCGGCCCCGCTCCTGCAACCGGCGCCCTGCCATGCATCCGCAGCCCCCGCGGGCGACATCAGACCGCCAGGCGCGCGGCGCTCTCCTGCCGCGGCGGTCTTTCCGGGCGCGCCGCGGCGGCGGTCTCCTCGTCGCGGAAGCCGGCCAGCGTCGCGCCGCCCGACAGCGGCAAGAAACGGCAGCGCAGCCGCCGGCCGTCGTTCAGCTGCACCATGGCGCCCCATCCCGCACGCTCGCCGCCGGTGGCGAGAAAGTCGCGCACGTCGCCCCAGACCGGGCTCGGCAGGCTCCGCGCCTGCCAGAGCCGCGTCGCCTCGGCGACCGGCGTCTCGGCCAGCCGCGCGGTCGGGTCGGTGCCCCAGAGCGCCGCATAGGCAGCGTTCGAGAACGAGATCACGCCGGCGGGCGAGAACACCGCAATGGCCTCGTCCAGGCTGTCGGCGACGGCCTGGCCAAGCTCCAGCTCGGCGCGAAACCGCCGGGTCAGCGAGATCTCGGCCGAGATGTCCTCGATCAGGAAGGCGAGCGCGCCGTCCGGATGCGGCCGCCCGGTGACGCGGAAGGTCTGCCCGGCCGGCAGCGACCAGTTCTCCTGCACGAAGCCGCCGGCCGCCGCCGCCTCGAGGTCGGTCATCCGCGCACGCCACGAGCCGTAGTCGCGCGGTTCGGGGATTCGCCGCCGCTCGCGCAGGCGGTCGAGGAAGGCGAACAGCGTCGGTCGCGCCGCCAGGAACTCGACCTCGACCGAGGTGAGGTCGGTCAGTGCCGGGTTGAACAGCACGAGCCGCCGGGCGCGGTCGAAGATGGCAAGGCCGATCGGCAGGTCGGCGAAGGTCTTCGACAGGGTCTGCACGAATTCCCGCAGCGCCTCCTCGGCCCGGACCACGCCATCGGCCGGCACCGCGAAATGCAGCGTCATGTCGCCCGCCGGATAGGCGTGGCAGTCGAACCAGTGCACGGCCCCGTCGGCGGCCAGGGCGACTGGCAGCCGGACCGTGGCATGCGCGCCGCTCGTCTCCGCCGGCGGGGCGAGGCGGAACAGCACCGGCGGCGGCCAGGAATACGCCTCGTCGGTGCCGAGGACGGCGCAGGCGACGCGGAAGTACACATCGTTCGCCCAGACGATCGTGCCGTCGCGGTCCTGCCGCCAGATCGCCGCCGGGCCGCTGCGCACGGCCGCCCGCAGCAGCGCAAGCTCCGCGTCGGTCGCGGCGAGGCTCTGGCGGTCCACCTCGGGCGAGGCGCCGCCCTCGGCCGCGACAAGCGCCACCCGGGCGAGCCCGTCGAGCCATCGGGCCCGCACCTCGTCGCCGGTGCCGTCGCCGGCGGGCAGCACGACGCTGCCACGCGCCGCCAGGCCGGCCATCGCGGCGTCGAAGCCCGGAAACCGGCACCGCAGCAGGTCGGCAAGCTGCGCCCAGTCGGATTCGGCCACGCCGGCGGCCGCGAGAAGCGCCCGCCCGCCCGGCGTCGCGTCAAGCAGCCGGTCGTCGTCGAAGAGGAAGGCGATGGCGTCGTCGCCGCCGCCGGCCCCCGCGGCCGGCGCCGCGGCCTGCCGGCCCGCGGCCAGGCGGGCGAAGAGCGCAAGCGTGACCGCGGCCGTCGCGAACGACACGATGGCCACGAGGCAGAGCGAGGCGGGGTCGGCATAGGCCATGCATGCACCTGTCGGGGCGGGAGATATCCGCTGCCCCAACCATCCCGCGCGATGGTTAACAGCCGGTTAAGCGCGGCTCCCCAGCGGCGCCGGCGGCCGCGGCGCTCAGGCCGCTGCGGCGGCGTCCGGCCGCGGGCCGGAGAGATCGTCGAGGAACGACCGGCTCCACCAGTGCACGTCATGGCTCCTGAGATCCGCCATCAGCCGCTCGTGGCGCCGCCGCCGCTCGCCCGGCGCCATGCAGAGCGCGGTCAGGATCGTCGTCGCGACCTGCTCAGTGTCGTGCGGGTTGACCAGCAGGGCATCCTCCATCTGCTCGGCGGCGCCGGCGAAGTGCGACAGGATCAGCACGCCCGGATCGCCGGGGTCCTGCGCGGCGACGAACTCCTTCGCCACCAGGTTCATGCCGTCCATCAGCGGGGTCACCAGCCCGACCTGGGCCGCGCGGTAGAGCCCGGCCAGCGTCTCGCGCGGGATCGCGCGATGGATGTAGCGGATCGGCGCCCAGCCGAGATCGGCATAGGCGCCGTTGATCCGGCCCGCCAGCGTCTCGGTCTCCTCGCGGATCTGGTCGTAGGCCTTCAGCCCCTCGCGCGTCGGCGGCGAGATCTGCAGAAGCGAGACATGCCGGTGCCAGTCCTCGTGCCGGGCGAGGAACTCGCCGAACGCCCGGAACCGCTGCGGCAGGCCCTTGGTGTAGTCGAGCCGGTCGACGCCGATCACCAGGGCGCGGTCGGTCTTGACGATACCCGGGGGAAGCCGCCCGAACTCGGCCGCCGCCAGCGCCTCGAATTCGGTCGCGTCGATCGAGATCGGATAGGCCCCGACCCGCACCGCATGGGCGCCGAGCCGCATCAGCCCGTCGCCCTCCTCGCGCGCCTCGGCCACGGCGCCAAGGCTCGCCTTGAACTTGCGCACGTCGCGCAGCGACTGCAGGCCGATCAGGTCGTAGCGCACGAGCCAGGTGCAGACCTCCTGGCCGTTCGGCAGCGCGGCCATCTCGAACGGCGCGGGAAACGGCGTGTGCAGGAAGAAGCCGATCCGGTTCTCGATGCCGAGGACACGCAGCTCGTGGGCCAGCGGCAGCAGGTGGAAGTCGTGCACCCAGAGCCGATCCTCCGGCCGCAGCACGGTGGCCACGAGGCGCGCGATCCGCCGGTTCACCGCCTTGTAGACCGAAAGATCCTCGCCCGAGATCTCCATCAGGTCGGTGCGGCCGTGCAGGATCGGCCACAGCACCGAATTGGAATAGCCCGCGTAGTAGCCCGCCTGCTCGACCTCGGTGAAGTCGAAGGCGAGCCGGCGGAACCGCCCGCCCTCGACCGGTGTAACCTGCTCCGATGGCGTCTCGACCGTCTCGCCACCGGCACCGATCCAGATGCCGCCGGTCTCGGCCAGGACATCGGCAAGCGCGACGACCAGCCCCCCGGCGGGGTTCGGGCCCAGCGGAATGCGGTTCGATACGCAGACGAGGCGCGACATCACCGCCCCCCCGACAACCGGTCGAGCCAGTCGAGCACCGCCGCCGGGTCGGGCAGGCGCAGCGCCGCGACGCTCGGCCCCTCGCCGACCTTCACCGCAAGGCCGCCCGCCGTGCGCACCCATGCCATCGCCGGCTCGTCGGTGGCATCGTCACCCACATAGACTGGCCGGCGGCCGGCGAACGGCCCGCCGGCCATCAGCGCGGCCACCGCCGCATCCTTGGTCGCCGTCGCGGGCTTCAGCTCGAACGCCATCTTCGCGGTCTGCACGACGAAGCCCGGATAGGCCGTCGCCAGCGCCTCGACCGCAGCCCGCGCGTCCTGCTCGCGTTCCGGCACCGCGCGGAAGTGGAGCGCCCCGCCCTGCGCCTTCAGCTCGGCATGAAGCCCGTGCGCCTCCGCCGCACGGCGGAGATCGGAATGAAGCGCCGAAAGCCCCTCGGGGGCGGGCGACCTCTCGCGGCCGCGGCGCTCGGCCCCGTGGCTGCCGACGAGCGCGCCGGCAAAGGCCGGCAGGAACGCCTCCAGCTCGGCCAGTCCGCGCCCGGAGACGACGGCGAGCGCGCCGCCCGCCGCTTCGTGCAGATCCTCGAGCAGGTCGGGCAGGCCAGCGGGCACCTCGACCGCGTCGGGCCGCGGCGCGATCCCGACGAGCGTGCCGTCGAAATCGAGGAAAAATGCCGTCACGCCCGGGTCGACCTCGGGCGGCCATTCGTTCTCTGCTAGCATGATCCGACCATCCTAACGTCTCCGGGCGCCTGCGTCGACCCGCGCCGGCGATTGACCACAGGGGAAAACCGTTTATGTCCCGATGGGTTCCGCGATGGACGACGTGTCAGGAAGACCGGGAATGCTCGACGCCAAGCAGACGACCTCCGCCCGGCGGACGGCCGAGACAGCCGTTGGCCCGCTGCCGCCCGACCATCCGCGGCTGCCCGCCGAGAAGATCGGCATCCTGCTGGCCAATCTCGGAACGCCCGACGGCTACGACTACTGGTCGATGCGCCGCTACCTGAACGAATTTCTCTCCGACCGAAGGGTGATCGACTACTCGCCACTGGTCTGGCAGCCGCTCTTGCAGCTCATCATCCTCACCAAGCGGCCGTTCTCGTCGGGCGCCAACTACAAGCTGATCTGGAACGAGGAGGCGAACGAAAGCCCGCTGATGACGATCACCAGGGCGCAGACGGCGAAGCTCGCCGCGGCGATGGCGGGCCGCTATGGCGACCGCGTGATGGTCGATTTCTGCATGCGCTACGGCAATCCCTCGACCAGGTCGAAGGTCCGCGCGATGACCGAGGCGGGCTGCCGCCGGATCCTGTTCTTCCCGCTCTATCCCCAGTATGCGGGCGCGACGACTGCCACCGCCAACGACCAGTTCTTCCGCGCGCTGATGGACGAGAAATGGCAGCCGCCGGTCCGCACCGTGCCGGCGTATTTCGAGCATCCGGCCTATGTCGACGCGCTCGCCCGGTCGGTGGAGCGCGCCTATGCAGGGCTCGACCACCGGCCCGACATCCTCGTCGCGTCCTATCACGGCGTGCCGAAACGGTACCTGATGGAAGGCGATCCCTACCACTGCCAGTGCCAGAAGACCTCGCGCCTCCTGCGCGAGCGCCTCGGCTGGGAGAAAGGGGGGATCCTGACCACCTTCCAGTCCCGATTCGGGCCCGAGGAGTGGCTGAAGCCCTACACGGTCGAGGCGGTGGCCGACCTCGCCCGGCAGGGCAAGACCCGCATCGCCGTCATTGCCCCCGCCTTCTCGGCCGACTGCATCGAGACGCTCGAGGAGATCAACGGCGAGATCCGCGAGAGCTTCGAGCATGCCGGCGGCGCGGAGTTCACCTACATCCCGTGCCTCAACGACGACGACGCCCATATCGCGGCGCTGGGCGCGGTGATCGAGGAGAACCTGGCCGGCTGGCTGGAGTGACTTCAGAGCAGGGTGCGATACGGCGCAAGTAGGGTCGCCGTTTCCGCCAGCCCGTTCGCCTCGACCATGCGAAGAAGTTCGCTGCCATCGATCGCTGGCTTGTCGAATCTCTCGCGCATCGTCCTCAATGCTATCACCGCTTCCAGGCCCGCCATGTCTATGCAATCCGCGATGAAGCCGTCGGCGCTGATTGGCTCGATCTCGTAGGGCCTGAGTGCCTGCGCGGGGAAGTCGCTGAGGTTGTCGGTCACGATGACCGCCGCTCTGCGGTGGATCGCAGCCGAGAACACGTGAACATCGTCCGGATCCGGCAGCGCCAGGCTGGCGGTGAGTGCCAGATCCTCATTGATGCGGCCTTCGGGGAAGGCGTTGAGGACGTTATCCCGCTGCCGCCGCGCCTTGTCGGGCGGAACCCCCATATTCACCAGCGCTCGCTCGAATTCTGCGTCGATGGTCCGTGCCGACCAACATGGCCTGAAGAGGCCTCTGGCGGCGAGGCTGAGGACGATGTTCCGTTTCAGTGCCGCCGCCAAGACATTGGTATCGATGACCGCCGTGAACGGATCGGCCAAATCACTCAAATAAGGCCAAGCTCCACATCCAGCGTGGCCATGTCGGCCAGGGCCTTCTCCCGCTCCTCATCCCGTGTCGCCTTGTAGAAGAACAGGTCCTCGGCCCTGATCCGCCGATGACGGCCGATCTTCTTGAACGCGATCTGCCCCTCCTCGAGCATCTTGATGAGGTATGGTCGCGAGACGTTGAGAAGGTCTGCCGCCTGCTGCGTCGTCAGTTCGGCGTCTACGGGAATCATACGAAATCCTCGGCCGCTCGCGACCAGACGCAGAACCTCGAGCATCGTGAAGGCCAGCGCCGGTGCAAGTGTGATGTTCCGCGCCTCGCCCTTTCCGAAGGCAAGCGACAGCTCCGTTTCCGCATCGCGGCTCACAACCTTTGCCAGCACAGAACGAAGTTCTTCGGCGTTCCTCATCTCCACTTCGTTCGGCAGACGATCGGAGAAGTCCAAGATCGCATGAGCGTTCATGATGCCCTCCTAAGGACAATTGTCCTACATGTAGGTTGCGGTAGCACAGCCGCAATATTCGAAGCAATCGAAATATCCGAAACGGGTTGAGGCTTCATGACCGCCCGAAAAGGCGCTCCAGAAGGCACTTCAAAGTGTGGTGATGCTGGGCTCGGTCCGCGACGATGCCTTCGGCTGCCTGCAGTCGACGCCGCGCATGCTGGGCGGCGTGACGCAGAGCCCCTACATCGTCGCCGTCGATGTCGACGCGCTGCACGACCGGGCGAAGGCCGCCGGGGCCGAGATCGTCCATGGTCCGGCCGACCAGCCCTATGGCAGCCGCGACTTCTCGTGGCGCGACGCGGAGGGGCATCTGTGGAGCTTCGGCACCTACGATCCGTGGAAGCCCGCCGCCTGACCGGCGCCCGCAGAAGCGAAGCGGGCGGAGCCGTAGGCCCCGCCCGCGATGCCCGGCCGGCGCGGATGCGTCAGATCACCAGCACCTGCGTGCCGACCTGGGCAAGCTCGTAGAGCTCCTCGATATGCTCGTTATAGAGCCCGATGCAGCCGTTCGACGACCGCCGCCCGATCTTGCGCGTGTCGTGCGTGCCGTGGATGCGGTAGTATTGCCACGACAGATGCAGCGCCCGGGTGCCGAGCGGGTTGTCCGGGCCGGGGCCGATATAGTCCGGCCATTCGGGGTTGCGCTGCTTCATCGCCGGCGTCGGCCGCCAGTCTGGGTTCGGGTCCTTCAGCGTCACCTGGGTCCGGCCGCGGCGCGTCAGATCCTCCGAAAGCGGGATCGACGAGGGGTAGAGCCGATAGAGCGCCTCGTCGGCGCTCCAGTAGTGGACCGCGCGCGAGGTGATGTCGACGAGGATCGCGCCGTTGCGCGTGTTGTCGAAATAGGGCCGCCAGTCGCGCGAATGGAAGCTCGAGATGTTGCGGCGCACCTCGCTCGAGAGGCCGCCCTCGTACTCGAAGGTCTGTCCCTGCTGGCCATACGCCGGCAGTGTGGTGGCGCCCAGCGCCAGCGCCGCGGTGCCAAGGAACCGGCGGCGGTTTAGATGGTGCGAATCGCCCTGCATCGGTCGATCTCCTTATTAAAGGCCGGCAAAGAAAGTAGTGCGGGCGCAAGGCCTCCGCAAATCAAACAGGCGTCAGGCCGCCAAGTGTTGCATTCCTGACCATTTGAACCGGCTGCGGCTTCGGTATAAGGCTGCCCGCCAGTGTCCCCGAGTCGGCCAGGAAATTCAGTCGTGCGCGCCATTCTCCTCGTAGCTGCCTCCCTGCTGTCGCTCGCGGCCTGCGTGCCGCCGGATGCCCCCACGATCGGGCCAGACGGCCGGCCGCTGCCCCGCGTCTACCGGATCTCGGCGGCCGAGGCCCAGCGGATCGAGACCAGGGCGCTCGAGACGGTGAACGCCCTGCGCCAGGCGGCCGGCGCCCCCACGCTCGTCGCGAACCGCGCGCTGACGAACTCCGCCGCGGCCCATTCGCGCGACATGGCGCGGCAGAGCCGGCCCTGGCACTTCGGCTCCGACGGGTCCTCGCCGCTCGACCGGGCGCAGCGGGCTGGCTATACCGGCCGCTTCCTCGGCGAGGCGATCTCGGAGACCTACGAGACCGAGCTCGAGACGATCGCGGCATGGATGCAGCAGCCCGACACCCGCGGCATCATCCTCGACCCCGCGGCGCGCGAACTCGGCTTCTCGTTCTACCAGGAGTCGAACGGCAAGATCTGGTGGACGCTGGTCACCGGCGGCTGACCCGGCCCTGCGCCTGACGCCCTAGCGATAGATGTCGATCGGCGTGCCCTCGCGCACCATCGCGTAGATGTCCTCCATCTCGCGGTTCCTGACCGCGATGCAGCCCGCCGTCCAGTCCGGCCCGCTGCGGTCGAGGCGAGGGCGCGGCTGGCCGTGGATGAAGATGTCGCCGCCCGGCTCCAGCCCCATCGCCGATGCCCGCTCGCGGTCGAGATCGTTCGGGTAGGAGATGCCGAGCGACAGGTGCCACGTGCTGTCGGGGTTGCGGCGGTCGATGTAGTACCGCCCCTCGGGCGTCCGGCCGTCGCCCTCGAACGACTTGTGGCCGTCCGGCGCGAAGCCGAGATCGACGCTGTAGGCCTCGAGCACCTGGTTGTGGTGCATGAGGTACATCCGCCGGTCGGTCTTCATCACCACGACGCGGGTGACCTCGGGGCCGTCATAGCTGCGGAACTTGGATCCGCAGGCCGAAAGCCCGATCGCGATGCCCAGAAAGACGGCGAGCCTGAGAAGCCCCATCATGTCATCTGCCCCAACGTTTGTTCTTCGTTGGCCCCCTTATACCGCAACCCGGCCGTGCCGGCAAAGATCGTTCGCGTCAGTCGCGCCGCGAGTCAAGCCGCCGCTCGATCGCTTCGAGCCGGGCGAGCACCTCGTCGCGATAGGCACCGGTGCTCGCCCGGTCCTCGGTCGCGTGCGCGTCCTGCATCGAGTTGACGATCAGGCCGACCAGCAGGTTCACCACCGCGAATGTGGTGACCATGATGAAAGGCACGAAGAACGCCCAGGCATAGGGGTAGACCTCCATCACCGGCCGGACGATGCCCATCGACCAGCTTTCCAGCGTCATGATCTGGAACAGCGAATAGGCCGAGCGGCCGAGGTCGCCGAACCAGTCGGGAAAGGCGTCGCCGAACAGTTTCGTCGCCATCACCGAGCCGATGTAGAACACCAGGCCCATCAGCAGGAAGACTGACCCCATGCCCGGCAGCGCGGTGATGAACCCCTCGACCACGCGGCGCAGCCGCGGCAGCGCCGAGATCACCCGCAGCACCCGCAGGATGCGCAGCGCGCGCAGGACCGACAGCGTCTGCGCCCCGGGCACGAGCGAGATGCCGACGATGACCAGGTCGAAGACGTTCCAGCCCGAGCGGAAGAACCGCGCGCCGTAGGCGAGAAGCTTAGCCGCGATCTCGGCCACGAAGACGGCAAGGCAGGCGCGGTCGAGCGCAACGATCAGGCTGCCCCAGCGCGCCATCAGCGGGTCGGACGTCTCCAACCCCAGCACGATCGCGTTGAACACGATCACGCCGATGATCGCGTTCCTGACCCATGCCTGCTCCAGCCAGGCCGCCAGCCGCGCGCGAAATTCCATGGTGATGCCTATCTGCCGCGTCACGCGGCCATATGGCGCCGGCTGAAGGCGGCCGCAAGCTCCACATGCGGGCTCCAGCGGAACTGGTCCACGACCTGCACCCAGTCGAGGCGAAAGCCCGCCTGCACCAGCGTGCGGGCATCGCGCGCGAAGGTGACGGGGTTGCACGAGACATGGGCGACCGCCGGCAGCGCCGACCGCGCGATCTCGGCGATCTGCGCCTCGGCCCCCGCGCGCGGCGGGTCGATGACGGCCGCGTCATACGGCCCGAGCTCGTCGGGCAGCAGCGGCCGGCGGAAGAGGTCGCGCAGTTCCGCGGTCACGCGCCTGAGGCCGGCCGCGTCGCGCCAGCCCCTGTCGAGCGCGGAGAGCAGCGCCGCGTCGCCCTCGACCGCCAGGACCTCGGCCCGCTCGGCGAGCGGCAGCGCGAAGGTGCCGGCCCCGGCGAACAGGTCGACGATCCGCCGCGCTCCCGCCACCGCCTCGTCCACCGCCGCAAGCAGCGCTGCCTCTCCCGCGGCGGTCGCCTGCAGGAAGGCGCCCGGAGGGATCGCCACCCGCGCGCGCCCGAACCGCAGGACCGGCGCCGCGCGCAGCGCCACGACCTCGCCGTCCCATGTCAGGCGCGCCAGCCCGGCGCCCGCCGCGATCGCCGGCAGGCGGGCGCGCAGCCCGTCGTCCAGCGGCTTGCCCCCGGTCACCGCCAGATCGGCCCCGCCCTCGGTCTCGGTCGCCGTCAGGGCGAGTTCCCCCTTGCGGGAGGCGCCGAGCGCGGTGATCTCCTCGAGCGCGGGCAGCGCGCCGATCAGCGCGGGCGTCACGAGCAGGCAGCCCGGCACGCCCACGAGGCTTTCCGACGCGCGGCCGTGAAAGCCGACGACGACGCCCTTCTTGGTGCGCCGGCCATGGAACGTTGCGCGGCGGCGCGAGCGCGGCGGCGAGGTGGCAATCGGGCGGAACCGGGCCTGAAGCCCCTGCGCCGCCAGCGCATCGCGCACCACGGCCACCTTCCAGTCGGCCACGAACCCGTCACGCGCGTGCATCAGCTGGCAGCCGCCGCAGGCGCGGTAATGCGGGCACGGTGCCCTGACCCGCAGCGAAGAGGGCTCGACGATCCGCGGCGCGGGCATCCGCCCGCCCGCGACCTCGCCCTCCACCACCTCGCCCGGCAGCGCGCCGGGCACGAAGACGCCGTCCGCGACGCCGTCGCCTAGGTGCCCCAGCCGGGCGATGGTGAGTTTCATCCTGCGGTCCTCGACCGCCGCGCGCCACGCGGGCGCCCGGCCCGCGTCACTCGGCGGCCTCGGCCTGCGTCGAGATGAAGCCGCCCGACTGCCGCGCCCAGTAGCGCGCATAGAGCCCGCCGCGGTCGAGAAGCTCGCGGTGCGTGCCGGCCTCGACGATGCGGCCCTCGTCCATCACCACGATCCGGTCCATCTCGGACAGCGTCGACAGGCGGTGCGCGATGGCCAGCACCGTCTTGCCCTCCATCACCCGCGTCAGCGCCGACTGGATCGACGCCTCGACCTCGCTGTCGAGCGCGCTCGTCGCCTCGTCGAGCACCAGGATCGGCGCGTCCTTCAGGAACGCCCGCGCCAGCGCGATCCGCTGCCGCTGCCCGCCCGAGAGCTTGACCCCGCGCTCGCCCAGATGCGCGTCGTAGCCCAGGCGGCCCTTGTGGTCCTTGAGCCTGAGGATGAAGGCATGCGCCTCGGCGCGCTCGGCCGCCGCCACCATCTCGGCCTCGGTCGCCTCCGGCCGGCCGTAGAGGATGTTGTCGCGGGCCGAGCGATTGAACATCGCGGTTTCCTGCGTGACCATCGCGATCTGGCGGCGCAGG
>CAZYBG010000055.1:0-20177 GCA_964645155.1 uncultured Rhodobacterales bacterium
CCCCTCGATCATCGCCTGCACGCACCAGTCCTGCCACAGGAACGAATGCCGGCGCCGGGTCCCGAAATCGGCCACGCGCAGGGTTTCGACCCGGCGCAGCCTTTCGATCTTTTCCCACAGCTTGGTCATCGCGCGCGCGTAAAGGACCTGAAGCTCGAACTTGCCCATGTCCTTCAGGGCCGCGCGGGAGCGCAGTTCCATCAGCACGGCGAGCGCCGGTATCTCCCAGAGCATCACCTCTGGCCAGCGCCCCTCGAAGGTCAGTTCGTACTGCCCGTTATGCTTTTCGAGATGGTAGGGCGGCAGCTGCAGCGCCTCGAACCACTCCATGAAGTCCGGCCGGAACATCTGGCGCTTGCCGTAGAAGGTGTTGCCGCGCAGCCAGGTCGATTCACCGCGGGCAAGGCGGAGCGTACGGATGTGGTCGAGCTGCTCGCGCAGTTCGCCCTCGTCGATCAGCTCGGCGAGGCGAACGCGACTGGTCCGGTTTATCAGGCTGAAGGTCACGGTCGTTTCGCGCCGGTTACGGAAGACCGACTGGCACATCAGCAGCTTGTAGAAATCGGTGTCGATCAGCGAGCGGACGATCGGGTCGATCTTCCACTTGTGGTTGTAGACGCGCGCGGCGATGTCGGCCATCCCGGGCCTCCCTGCGGACCTGTCCGCGTCCTTACGCGAGGTCGGCGGGCTGGTCAAAGTCGATCGAGCGGGGAACACAGCGGCGAACGGGCGAGACCCGCCCACGCCGTTGCAAGGGACGGCGCGGGCGCGTCAGGCCACGAGCCGCGAAAGCTCCTGCAGCAGGGCCTCGCGCGTGACCGGCTTGGTCAGGAACCCGTCGAACCCGGCCTCGAGGCACGCCTCGCGGACGCCCTCGAATGCATGGGCCGTCAGCGCGACGATCGGGCAGTGTGCGACAGGCGTCCCCTCCAGCGCACGGATCTCCCGCGCGGTCTCGTAGCCGGTCTTGCCCGGCATCGAGAGGTCCATGAAGACGATGTCGGGCGTGAAGGCGCGAAAGATCTCGATGGCGCCGGTGCCATCGCCGGCGATCGCAAGCTCGACCCCGGCCGGCGCGAGCATCCGCTCCACGATGAACGCGTTGGTCCGGTTGTCCTCGACGAGCAGCACGCGGCGCCGGGGCGGCCCTGTCGAAAGCGGCACATCGCGGCTGCCCGGTGGCCGCGGACGAGACGGGGCGCGGCATGCGACAGGGCCCGCGAGGCTTGCCTCCGCTCCGGTCCAGGTTGCCGACGCTGGTTCGGGCAGGCCCTGTGCGAGCGGAAGCCGGACCCGGAGCGTGAAGACCGAGCCTTGCCCCACGGTTGAACTGACGGTGATGCGTCCGCCCATCTCGGCCGCGAGACGCTGCGAGATCGTCAGGCCGAGGCCGGTCCCGCCGTAGCGCCGGCCGATGTCGTCGTCCGCCTGGGTGAAGGGTTCGAAGATTCCGCCCAGTCGATCGGTGTCTATGCCGATCCCGGTGTCGGCCACCGAAACGCCGAGATCGATCGCGCCCTCGGCAGGATTGAGGTCGAGCGCGACGGTGACGCTGCCGGCCTCAGTGAACTTGACCGCGTTGCCGACAAGGTTCAGCACGATCTGGCGCATCCGTCCTTCGTCGCCGATTAGCGCCGCACCTCCCTCGGTCGCGCTGACGGTCAGCGCGAGGCCCTTGCTCCGCGCCACCGGCCGCAGAAGCGCGACGGCGCGGATGATGCAGCCGGCAGGATCGAATGGCCGGGCCGCGATCACCGGCACACCTGATTCGATCCGCGCGAGGTCCAGCACGTCGTTGATGATCGCCAGGAGCGCCCGGCCGGACTCGACGATCGTCTCCACATAGAGCCGCTGATCGGCATCGAGCGCGGTGTCGGCAAGGACTTCGGCCGTGCCGATCACCCCGTTCATCGGCGTGCGCAGTTCGTGGCTCATGGTGGCGAGGAACCGCGCCTTGGCGCGGGCGGCATCCTCGGCCCGGGCGCGGGCACCGGCCAGTTCCGCCTCGCGCGCCTTGGCCTCGGTAATCTCGCGTTCCACCGCGATCATGCGCGCAGGGCACCCGTCCGCGCCGGGGATCGGCGTGAGGCTGATCTCGATCCAGATGATCTCGCCCGATCTCCGGCGGGTGTTGAGTTCGCGCCGGCAGGCACGCATGGAGCGCCGCGCCTCGATGAGGTCGGCGACCGCCGAGGGGTCAAGGTCGTCGGCCGGTACGATGTCCTCGATGCGGCGGCCGACAAGCGCGGCAGCGGGATAGCCGGTGATGCGAGAGAATGTTTCGTTCACCCAGGCGACCGTGCTGTCGGCGTTGTAGATGACGACCCCGTCGTTCGCGTGCCGTGCGACCACCGCGAGAAGTTCGGCTTCCCGCTCCTTCTCCTCGAGCGCCTGCTGCGACCCCAGAAGACGCTCCTGCTCCTCGAGGATGGTGCGCTCGTCCGCGATCTGCCGGTCGCGCGTCATGACAATGTAGCGGATCGTCGTCGCCGCCATGAAGGAGAGGAGGAGGCTTGCCGCGATGTCGAAGCCGTCCTGCGCTGTCGGCCCGCCCTGGGCGTCGATGTGCAACACCTCGACCACGGTCAGGACGACGAGCGACGCGCCGTAGGTGACAAGCCGGATCGTGGCGGCCGCGCGGAAGAAGCCGAGCGTGACGCCGGCGTCGAGGATGGCGCCGATCATGAAGGCGGTCGCGAAGAACACGGTGTGTGCCTCGCTTCCGGCGATCCAGACGGTCGCGATGGCGGCTGCCGTGGCCACGGCCTGGGCCGTGGCCGACGCGGCGGCGAGCGTCCGCGCCCGTCGCGGCAAGCTCTGCCGAACCTCGGCGGCGCGGCAGATCCGGGTGAGGACGAGGGCGTCCACCACCTCGCCGATCAGCAGCATGACAAGGACGCCGACGCCGAGCCGGGGGTCGTGCAGGACGCCGAACGCCAGCGTGCCGGCCAGCGAGAAGGCGAGCCGCATCGGCGTCCGCCTGAGTCGCCCCCGGCAATAGCGCAGGAACCGGCCATCGGCCGAGTCGCGGGCGTTGAACCGCGCGAGCGTGCCTGCAACCTCCGGAAGGGTGTCGTGCGCCTCTGCCATGCCGCCGCCATACCTCGCGCGGCCGTCTGGGGACGCCGCCCGAAGATCGCTAGCAGCGGGACCTTAAGGGAGGATGATCGGCGCCGTGCCGTCAGGCGAGCGTGACGCCCGCGGTTCCCATCGCCCGCCGCGCCGCTGCCAGCGAACCGTCAAGGTCGATGGCGCGGCTCAGCGCCTCGATGACGGTGACCTCGAAGCCGAGCCTGGCCGCATCGAGGGCGGAATAGTTGACGCAGAAGTCGGTCGCGAGACCGACGAGGGTCAGCTTGCCGACGCCGCGGGTCCTCAGGTAGCCCTCGAGCCCGGTTGGCGTCGTCCGGTCGTTCTCGAAGAACGCCGAATAGCTGTCGATCATGCGGCGGAAGCCCTTCCGGATGATGAGGTCCGCGGCATCGCTGTCGAGCGCGTCGTGGAATGCGGCGCCGTCACTGCCCTGAACGCAATGGACCGGCCACAGCACCTGGGGGCCGTACGGCATCTCGACCATCGTGAACGGGTCGCGGCCGGGATGACTTGCCGCGAACGAGGCGTGATCCGCCGGATGCCAGTCCTGCGTGAGGACCTTCACGCGGAACTCCCCCATCAGCTTGTTGACGCCGCCTACGATCTCGTCTCCCCCCGCAACGGCGAGCGCCCCGCCCGGGCAGAAATCGTTCTGCAGGTCGATGACGACCAGGGCTTCATCCTCCGGACGCATTGCTTTCCTCCGCGCATGCTCGCCCGGACGCTGCGCCAGAATACGGGGCCGGTCAACGGCGCGGGACTGCGCTTGACAAACTTGAGTATTTACGTAGGATATTGCTAGCGCTAGCAATTGCAGCGAGCCCAAACGGCCCGAGCAACTGGATCAAGCCATGCCCGAAACGACAGCAACCGCCGAAGTTCCCATCGAAGTATCTGTCTGCTGGCGAGAGGTTCTGCGCCAGGCACTTGAGGGAGTATGGCCGGCCGATCTTGGCGTGGAGCCGTTGATCGACCGCATCGAACGCCGCGAGTAACAAACACCTACTGCAAATCATTCTCATCAACGTTGACAAATTGAGAACGCGTCGCATATTCATCTGAAATGGGCTTCCGCCCCATGAGGATGATCATGCTGATTTCGCGCCGTTCGATCCTGCTCGCCTCGGCAACCTTCGCCCTTGCCGCACCTGGCCGGGCACAAGGCGCGGCGAACATCGTCGCGACGACCGGGATGATCGCCGATGCCGCACGCCAGATCGGCGGCGACCTGGTCGAGGTGCGCGGGCTGATGGGCGCAGGCATCGATCCTCACGCCTACCGCCAGACCCGGACCGACATCGCGGCGATGGTGGCGGCAGACCTCGTCCTCTGGCACGGCCTCTACCTCGAGGCGCAGATGGAGGAGTTTCTTGAGGGCCTGGCCAGGCGCACGCCGGTCGTGGCCGTGGCCGACGCGCTGCCGACAGACCGGCTCATCGCGCATTCCGACTATGAAGGCCGCTTCGACCCTCATGTATGGATGGACCCGGAGCTCTGGGCCGAGGTCGTCGCCCGGGTCCGGGATGCGCTGTCCGAAATCCGCCCGGCTTCGGCCGGCACCTTCGCGGCCAACGCGGATCGCTACCTCGGCGAAGTCGCCCGCCTCGCGGCCTATGCGAGGGATACGCTTGCCACGGTGCCGGAGCCAGCGCGTGTCCTGCTTACCGCGCACGATGCCTTTGGCTATTTCGGGCGGGCCTACGGGTTCGAGGTGATCGGCATCCAGGGCATCTCGACGGAAAGCGAGGCCGGCCTGAACCGGATCGGCGAACTCGTCGATCTCCTGGTCGACCGGGGCCTCGGCGCGGTGTTCGTCGAAAGCTCGGTCTCCGACCGCAACATCCGCGCCCTGATCGAAGGCGCCGCCGCCCGCGGACATGAGGTCCAGATCGGCGGCGAGCTCTTCTCCGACGCAATGGGCGCGCCCGGGACCTATGAGGGGACCTATATCGGGATGATCGACCACAACGTCTCGGTCATCGCCGCCGCGCTCGGGGGCCGGGTGCCCGAACGCGGCATGGACGGCAAGCTGGCGGCGGGCCTGTGATGACCGTTGCGCTCGCCTCCACCGACGGCCACACGGTCTCCGAAGACATTCGGCGGAGCCCGCTGGCGATCCGGGGCCTCACCGTCTCCTACGGCGAGAAGCCGGCGGTGTTCTCTATCGACATGACGGTGGAGCCGCGGTCGATGACCGCGATAGTCGGCCCGAACGGGGCCGGCAAGTCCACGCTCCTGAAGGCCGCGCTCGGCATCGTGCCGCGCCTTTCGGGAACGGTGACTGTCCATGGTGCGCCGTTCGACCGCTCGCGGGACGAGATCGCCTACGTGCCGCAGCGTGCGAGTGTCGACTGGGACTTTCCGGCACGGGTCATCGACGTCGTGCTGATGGGGATGAGCCGCGAGCTTGGCCTGCTGCGCCCGGTCCGCGCCCGCCACCTCGCGCGGGCGCGCGACTGCCTCGACAGGGTCGGGATGGCGGACTTCGCGGCGCGTCAGATCGGCGAGCTTTCGGGGGGGCAGCAGCAGCGCGTGTTCCTCGCGCGGGCGCTCGCCCAGCGCGCCGGGCTTTTCCTGCTCGACGAACCCTTCGCCGGCGTGGATGCAGCGACCGAGCGGGCGATCATCGCCGTGCTGAAGGCGCTCCGCGACGAGGGCAAGACAGTCGTTGGCGTCCACCACGACCTCTCGACGGTGCGCGACTATTTCAGCCACATTCTCCTTCTGAACGTCTCCAAGGTCGCGGAAGGGCCGGTCGACGAGGCGTTCACCGAAGCGAACCTGCAGGCGGCCTATGGCGGGCGCTTGGCCCTGACGCAGATCGGCGACCTCAGCCTGCGGGCCAGCTGATGCTGCTCGACGCGCTGACGCTGCAACTCGGTTACAACGCGACGCTGGTCGCCGTCGGCGCGGCGCTTCTCGGCATCTCGGCCGGCGCGACGGGGACGTTCCTTCTGCTGCGCAAACGCGCGCTCCTGTCGGACGCTATCAGCCACTCGACGCTGCCCGGCGTCGCGCTTGCCTTCATCGTCATGGTCGCGATGGGCGCCGACGGCCGCAACCTGCCGGTCCTCCTGATCGGTTCGGCGCTGTCGGCGACGCTCGGCCTTCTGGCCGTCCACGCCATGACGACGCGTACGCGGCTCTCCGAGGACGCCGCGATCGGGTCGGTCCTGTCGGTGTTCTTCGGCCTCGGGATCGTCCTTCTGACCGTGATCCAGACAATGGAATCCGGCCGGCAGGCCGGGCTCGAGGGCTTCCTGCTCGGCGCGACGGCGGGCATGCTCTTCGGTGATGCGGTGACGATCGCGGTCGGCGGTGCGCTGACGCTGTCGCTCGTCCTCCTGCTGCGGCGGCCGATGACGCTCGTCGCCTTCGATCCCGGCTTCGCGGCTGCATCGGGCATGAACCTGCGCCGGATCGACCTTGCCACGATGGGCCTCGCCCTTGCCGTGACGATCGTCGGGCTGAAGATCGTCGGCCTTGTCCTCATCGTCGCGCTTCTCATCATCCCGCCCGCCGCCGCGCGGTTCTGGACCGACCGGAGCGAGCGGATGACCCTGCTGGCCGGCGCACTTGGCGGCGGCGCAGGCTATGTCGGCGCGGCGATCTCGGCCTCGGCCCCGCAACTGCCGACCGGACCGATCATCGTCCTCGTCGCGGCCGCCCTGTTCGTCTTCTCTCTTCTCGCGGCGCCGCGCCGGGGAGTGCTGGCGCAGATCCTCACGCAGCTGCGCTATCGCCGCCGCGTACACCTGCGGCAGGGCCTGCTCGCCCTGGCCCAGGGGCAGCGGGTCTACGAGCGCTACACGCTGCGGCTGCTCGCGGCGGCCGGCCTGGCCCGGCCCGACGGCGTGCCGACCGCGCGCGGCCGGGCAGAGGCGGCGCGCGCCCTGCGCGACGAGGCACGCTGGGCCGCTGCCCGGCAGATGCATGCGCACGAGACCGCGGCGGCGTTCTATGACGGCCTGCGCCCGATCGAGAGCGTATTGACGCCCGACGAGATCGGCGAGATCGACGCCCGGCTCGGCCCCCCGCGCGAGGTCACCGCCTGATGGGCCCGGACTTCGTCATCCTCTCGCTGGTGCCCATGCTGATCGGCATCTTCGCGGCGGTCGCCTGCGCTCTGCCCGGGAACTTCCTTGTCCTGCGACGACAGGCCCTGATCGGCGACGCGATCAGCCATGTCGTCCTGCCGGGCATCGTCGTGGCGTTCCTGCTCACGGGATCGGTATCGTCGATGCCAATGCTGCTCGGCGCGGCCGGCGCGGCGATCGTGGCGGTGGCTCTGATCGAGGGAATACGGCGCCTCGGCCGGATCGAGACCGGCGCAGCGATGGGCGTGGTCTTCACCGCCATGTTCGCCGGTGGCGTGCTGCTTCTCGACCTTTCCGACACATCGAGCGTCCATCTCGATGTGGAGCACGCCCTCTACGGCAACCTCGAAAGCCTCATCTGGATCGATGCGACCGGCTGGGCCTCGCTCCTCGACCTTGCGGCGCTCGCCGGGTTGCCGCCCGAGCTCCTGCGCGTCGCCGCGGCCCTACTGGGCACCGCGCTCTTCACCTGGGTGCTCTGGCGGCCGCTCGCCATCGCCACATTTGACGAGGGCTTCGCGCGGACCCAGGGCATTCCCGCCACGGCACTCGGGCTGGCGCTCGTGCTGGTCGCGGCGGTCGCCGCGGTGGCCGCATTTGACGCGGTTGGCTCGATCATCGTGATCGCGATGTTCATCTGCCCGCCAGCCGCGGCGCGGCTGATGACCAATCTGCTGGGCCGGCAGGTGGCCTGGTCTGTCGTCTTCGCGGCGGCCTCGGCGGTGATCGGCTACATCCTGGCGGGCTACGGCCCGCTCTGGCTCGGCGGCCAGGACGCCGTCAGCGCGGCGGGGATGATCGCCACCGTCTCCGGCGCCATCCTCGCGCTCGCCTGCCTCGCCGGGCCGCATCGCCGGCCGGCTTCGGCCGGTTGACGCTCAGCCGGGCGGCAGCACGAGGACCGCACGGAAGTCGTTCACGTTGGTCAATGTCGGCCCGGTGACCACCTGGTCGCCCAGCGCGCCGAAGAAGCCGTGCGCATCGTTCGCGGCCAGCGCCGTGGCCGGATCCCGGCCAAACGCCGCCGCGCGGGCCAGTGTGTCGGGCGCGACCTGCGCCCCGGCGACCTCGGCCGCGCCATCGACACCGTCGGTGTCGCAGGCAAGCGCGTGGATCCCCGCGGCGCCATCGAGCGCGAGCGCGAGCGCCAGGCAGAATTCGGCGTTCGGCCCGCCGATGCCCTCGCCCCGGCGCGTCACGGTGAGTTCCCCGCCGGAGAGGAGGACGACGGGCCGGTCGCCCGGGCGCAGCGCCCTGCGCATGCCAAGTGCAAGGGCGGCCTGGGCGGCCGCGACATCCCGCGCCTCGCCCTCGATCGCGTCGCCGAGAAGCCGGACCTCGGCGCCTTCGGTCTCGGCGAGCGCGGCGGCCGCCGCGAGCGACTGCGACGGCGCGGCAAAGACCACATTGGTCACCCGCGCCAGTCGCGCGTCGCCCGGCGGCACGACCCCGGAGCGGCCGGAAAGCACGGCCTCGACCGAGCGCGGCACCGCGACCCGCCAGCGATCGATGACCGCCCGTGCATCGGCCGGCGTCGACGGGTCGCCCACCGTGGGGCCCGACCCGATGAAGGCGGGGTCGTCGCCCGGCACGTCGGACAGCAGGAGCGCCAGCATCCGGGCTGGATGGGCGGCCGCCGCAAGCTGACCGCCCTTTACGCGGCTCAGGTGCTTGCGCACCGTGTTCATCCGGTCGATCGGCGCGCCGCAGGCCAGCAGGGCCGCGTTGACCGCGCGCTTTTCCTCGAGCGTGATCGCGCCGGCCGGCGCCACCAGAAGCGCTGATGCGCCGCCCGAGATCAGCGCGAGGACGAAGTCGCCCTCGCCGAGCCCCGACAGCAGCGCAAGCATCCGGCGGGTCGCCTGCTCGCCCGCGGCATCCGGCACCGGATGCGCGGCCTCGACGATCTCGATGCCCCGGCAGGGACGCCCGTAGCCGTAGCGCGTGATGACGAGCCCCTCGCACGGACCCCATGCCGCCTCCACCGCCTCGGCCATCCGCGCCGAAGCCTTGCCCGCGCCGATCACCACGATCCGGCCGGCAGGCCGCGGCGGAAGGTGCCCGGCAAGGCTGCGCATCGGGTCGGCCACATCGACAGCGCGGTCGAACAAGGCGCGCAGGAAGGCGCTCGGATCAAGAGGCATCTCGTGCACCGGTCAGATCAACTTCGACCGTCACCTTGGCCGATCGCCCGGGGGCTTTCCAGCGGTGGCGCGTCCGTTCAGCCCCTCGGTTCCGCAGCGACCCGCGCCGAGCGGGCAACGGTCAGCGCGCCGACGACCAGTCGGCCCCAGTCCTGCGCGCGCAGCGCCGGGCTTCCGACAAGGTCGAGCGATTCGATTGCATCGTCCGCGAAGATGAGGGCCGCCGGAGGGCAGGCAAGGTCGGGCGTCACCGCAGATTTTCCTCACCGGCGCGCCGATTTTCGGTCTATGTCGGGGCCGGGCCCAAGGCCCGATCTTGTTCTCTCGGGGCCTGCCGCAGGTGATCGTTCCCTACCACGTGACCGAGATGCTCCGCCGCGTGCGGCAGAAGTTCGTCACCCCCGAGGATTCGGCCCGGATCGAACCCCGCCCCGGCGCCTTCCACGCGCTCAGGCCGGTCAAGACGGCGACACGGAATACCGTCCACGGCTTCTGGAGGAGCCTCGGCGCGGCAGAGCCGCCCCCGGCCCTTGCCGATCCGGCAACGCTCGAGGCTGCGCCGCTCTACAGCCGCAACATCGAGAACCTGGTCGGCACGGTGAAGGTCCCGGTCGGGATCGCCGGTCCGCTCAGGGTCAACGGCGTCAATGCATCGGGCGACTACATGGTGCCGCTCGCCACGACCGAGGCCGCGCTGGTCGCGTCCTACGCGCGCGGCGCGCTGGCAGCAACGCGGGCGGGCGGCGTCAGCACCGCGGTGCTGTACGAAGGCGTCCTGCGAACGCCCGCTTTCGTGTTCGACGGCCTGCTGCAGGCCGGCCGGTTCGTCGACTGGATCTGCGGAAATGTCGACGCGCTGCGCATGGCGGCCGAGGCCACGACGCGCCACGGCAAGCTCGTCTCGATCGAACCGGCGATCGACACCAACATCGTCTTCCTGCTCTGCCGCTACACGACAGGCGATGCGGCGGGGCAGAACATGGTCACGATCGCGACCAACGCCCTCTGCGAGCACGCCATCGCCCATTGCCCGGTCGCCCCGCTCACCTGGTATGTCGAGGGCAACTTCTCGGGCGACAAGAAGGCCTCGGCCCTCGGGACGATGACCGGGCGCGGGCGCAAGGTGTCGGCCGCGGTCACGTTGCCGGCCGAGATCGTGCGCGAGGTCTTGCACTCCACGCCTGCCGCGATGCTCGACTATGCCCGGGTGGCGAACCTCGGCGCGCTGCTTTCCGGCCAGCACGGCGCCCAGGCGCAATACGCCAACGGCCTCGCCGCGCTCTACATCGCGACCGGGCAGGATGCAGCCTGCGTCGCCGAAAGCGCGGTCGGGTTCACGCGCATGGAAGCGCGGGGCGATGCGCTCTTCTGCTCGGTGACCATGCCCAACATCCTCGTCGGATCGGTCGGCGGCGGCACCGGCCTGCCGTCGCAGCGCGCCTCGCTCGACATCCTCGGGCTTGCCGGCCCCGGTCACGGCGCCGCGCTGGCGGAGGTTGCCGCCGCGCTCTGCCTCTGCGGCGAGATGTCGATCGTCGCGGCGATGGCGGCCGGTCACTTCACCCGCGCGCATCGCCGCCTTGCCCGCGGGCGGAGCGGGTGAGGGCGGCAGGCGATGAAGCCGGCAAGCGGAACGACCCGGGCGGCGGGGCGGCGGGATTGCCACCCCATGACGGCGCCGGGATGACGTTGGCGCGCCGTCTCTGGACTTATCAGGCCGAGCGGTTTCCGCTCGCGCGGACGGTGCCGCTGCTCGCGGTATTCGCGGCGGCCGGCATCAACGTCTCGGCCCTCCTGGCCGGGCGCGATCTTCCCGGGCCTGCAGCCTACGTGACGGGCTTTGTTCTGGCTTTTTTCCTCTTTTTCCAGATGCGGGCCGCCGACGAGGTGAAGGACATCGAGGACGACCGGCGATTCCGGCCCGAGCGGCCGATCCCGCGCGGGCTCGTCTCGCTCCGCCTGATCGTGGGCCTTGCGCTGGCGGCGATCCCGCTCGCGGCCGCAACCGCGTTCGCCTGGCACCCGCCGCTCCTGTGGCTTCTGGCGCTCGCCTGGGCGTGGCTCGTGCTGATGACGGCCGAGTTCGGCGCACCCGCCTGGCTCAAGGCACGTCCCGTTCTCTATCTCGTCAGCCACATGGCCATCTTGCCGCTGATCGACCTGCTCCTCACCGGCGTCGAGTGGGTGCCCGGTGGCGGCGCCTCGCCGGCGCTCGGCCTCTTCCTCGCGTTGTCCTTCGTCAATGGCTGCGTGCTGGAGATCGGCCGGAAATGCTGGGCGCCCTCGAACGAGCGCGAAGGGGTGGAGACCTACTCCCGGCTCTGGGGGCCGCGGCGTGCGGCCGCGGGATGGGTCGGTTGCATGGCAGCGGCCGCCGCCCTTCTTGTCGCCACCGGCTGGGCGCTCGGGCATCCCGGCCCGATCGCCGCAGTCGCGGCGTTCGGCCTGGCCGTCGGGGCCGCGGTCGCGTGGCGCTTCGCGACGCGGCCCGATGGCGCGGCGGAAAGGCTGGTCGATGCCGTGGCGGGGCTCTGGGTTCTGGTATCCTATGCCGCCGCCGGCTTCGTGCCCTTCCTTGCCGGGGCAGCGGGATGGTGACCCTCCTGGCCGCAGCCGATGCCACGGACCCATGGGTCGCCGGCGGCAAGGCCGCCGCGCTCGCACGCCTCCTCGGGTCCGGCTTCGATGTCCCGGCATTCTTCGTGATCCCGGCCGCGGCATTCAGCCCCGGTGCCGCAGGGCCCGTCCCGGCCGCCGGGCTTGCCGGGCCCTTGGCCACCGCGCTCGACCGGCTCGGCCCCGGGCCCTATGCCGTCCGCTCCTCCGGTCGGACCGAGGATGGCGCGACGGCAAGCCACGCCGGACAGTTCCGGTCCCTGCTCGATGTGCCGGCCGGCGGCGTTCTAGATGCCGCCGCCGCCGTCTGGGCTTCGGGCTTCGGCGCCGGGCCGGCCGCCTATGCCGCCCGCACCACGGGCGCCAAGGCCGAACCGCCGGCCATCATCGTCCAGCGCATGGTGCCCGCACGGGCCGCGGGCGTTGCCTTCTCGGCCGATCCGCTCACCGGGCGGCGCGACCGGTGCTTGGTCTCGGCTGTCGCCGGCCTTGGCGACCGGCTGGTCGCGGGCGATGTCGAGGGCGAGGACTGGGCGCTGGCGGCAGACGGCAGCGTCGCCGCACCACCCGTCGCCATGGTCCTGACCGAGGCTGATGCGCGCGCGGTCGCCGCGCTCGCAAGGCGCGCCGAAGCGACCTTAGGCGCGCCGCAGGACATCGAATGGGCGTTCGACGGCGAACGCCTCCTTCTCCTCCAGTCGCGGCCAATCACGACAGCCCTGCGACCTGCGGCCGCGCCGGACGACACGCTGCTCGTGCTCGACAACTCCAACATCGTGGAAAGCTATCCAGGCATCGTCAGCCCGCTCACCTATTCGTTCGCCGCCTACGCCTACGACCGTGTCTACCGCGCCTTTGTCCGCCTGCTGGGCCTCTCGCCCGGCCGGATCGCGGCAGAGGCGGCGTTGTTCCAGAACCTGCTCGCCCGCGTCGATGGCCGTCTCTACTACAACCTTAGCAACTGGTACCGCGCGCTTTCCATGCTGCCCGGTTTCACGCTCACGAAGGAATACATGGAGGGCATGATGGGCGTGGCCGCGCCGCTACCGGCCGAACTGACCGCCCGCTTCGCCCCGGCGCCGGCGGCGGGGTGGCGCCGGGCGGTTGAAATCGCGGGCCTCGTCCGCGTGGCATTCGGGCTTGTCTGGCAGGCGATCCGGCTTCCCCTCACCCGGCGGCGCTTCTACGCGCGGGTGAACCGCGCTCTCGGCTCGGGCAAGGACCTGCGCAGCGCCAGCCTCACGGCGCTTGCGGGCGAGTACCGTGCCGTCGAGCATGATCTCCTCGACCGCTGGGACGCACCCATCGTCAACGACTTTCTCTGCATGATCGGCTTCGGCGCATCGCGAGGACTGCTCGGCCGCTGGGCAGGCGATCGCGGCCTTGCACTGCACAACGAGATGATGATCGGGCAGGGCGGCATCGTCTCGGCCGAGCCTGCGGCGCGGATCGCCGCCATGGCGGCGCTTGTCCGCCAGCATGGTCTTGCCGATGCGCTGGCCCGCGACGGCGCCGCGGTGCTTGGCACCGTGGCCGACCTTGGCGCAGCGTTCGACGCCTACATCGCGAAGTTCGGGGACCGCTGTGTCGCCGAGCTGAAGCTCGAAAGCGTCACGCTTGCCGAGGATCCCGCGCCCCTCGTGGCGGCGATCCTCGCGCAGGCGCGGCGCGATGTGGCGGCCGCACCGCCGGTCAGGCCGACATCTGTCGCCACCGTGCTGCCGGGCCAGCCGCTCAAGGCCCGCCTTGCCGCCGCGGTCTGCGCCTGGGCCGCCGCGCGGGTGCGCGACCGCGAGAACCTGCGGTTCGAGCGCACGCGCATCTTCGGACATGCCCGCCGCGTGTTCCTGGCGATGGGGCGCGAACTCGTGGCCCATGGCCATCTCGATGGTGCCGACGACATCTTCTTTCTGACGGTGCCCGAGGTGATGGGCGCGATCGAGGGCGGGGGGCTCGGCCAGCCGCTCGGCCCGCTCATCGCGCTCCGCCGTGCCGAGACCGAGGCGGCCCGGAGCCGCCCCGACCCGCCGGAGCGTCTGCTGGTCCGCGGCGCGGTCCTCGGCGCCATGATCGCGCCGACAGCGCCGCCCGCGCCGGCCACAGGGGCCGAGCGGCGGGGCAAGGGCTGCTCGGCGGGGACGATCCGCGCCGTGGCGCGCGTGATCCTCGACCCCCTGCAGGAAACACTCGGACCGGGCGAGGTCCTCGTCGCCCGCAATACCGATCCCGGCTGGATCGCGCTTTTCGCCAATGCGGGCGCGATCGTCACCGAACGTGGCTCGCTGCTCTCGCACTCCGCGATCGTAGCCCGCGAACTCGGCATCCCCTGCGTCGTGGCGATCGCCGATGCGACCCGCTGGATCGGGAGCGGCGAGACGATCGAGGTCGATGGCGCAACCGGACTGGTCCGGAAGCTCGATGGGTGAGCTACGCGCCCCGTGCCGCCTCCCGGCTCTCCCGGCAGCGTCTGCGGGGAGAGCCCGGCTGCGCCACCCGCCGAGCCGAAGGTGCGCCGTGCGATGACCTCCGCCCCGATCTCCGCACGCACCGCGTTCGACCGGATCCGCTATGCCCAGCTCTGGGAGGACGCGGACGTCCTCGCCGCCGCGATCGGCGATGTGTCGGGCCGGCGTGTCGTGTCGATCGCATCGGCCGGCGACAACGCGCTTGCGCTGCTGACTCTCGATCCCGCCGAGGTGATCGCCATCGATCTTTCGCCAGCGCAGCTCGAATGCCTCCGGCTCCGGATCGGCGCCTATCGGGCGCTGGCGCATCCGGAGTTCCTCGAACTCATGGGATCGCGGCCCAGCGTTCGGCGCCGGCACCTGCTCCACCGCGCCATCGCCGACCTGCCGGCGCCGAGCCGCGCTTTCTGGACGTCCCTCGCTCCGGAGGTCGAGGCGCATGGTGCCGGCGGCGTCGGCAAGTTCGAGCGCTACTTCCGGCTCTTCCGCCGCTGGGTACTGCCGCTCGCGCATTCGCGCACGACGATCGGGGACATTTTCGTGCCACGCCTGCCGGCCGAGCGGGCGCGCTTCTTCGAGACGCGGTTCGACACCTGGCGCTGGCGGCTCCTCGTGCGCGCCTTCTTCAGCCGCTTCGTCATGGGCCGGATGGGGCGCGACAAGGCGTTCTTCGACCATGTGGACGGCAGCGCCTCCGACCACGTGTTCTCGCGCCTGCGCCATGCGGCCGTCGACACCGACCCCGCGCGGAACCCCTACCTGCACTGGATCATGACCGGCACGCACGGCACGGCCTTGCCGCTCGCCTGGCGGGCGGAGCATTACGCAGCGATCCGCAACCGGCTCGACCGCGTGTCGCTCCACCTCCAGCCGCTCGAGACGCTGCAGGTGCGTGACGTGGCCGGCTTCAACCTTTCGGACATCTTCGAATACATGCCGGCGGCGGCGCTGCCCGGGGTCTATGCCGGCATCCTCGACATGGCCGCGCCCGGCGCCCGCCTCGTCTACTGGAACATGATGGCGCCGCGGCGCAGGCCAGAGGCGCTTGCCGACCGGCTGCATCCGCTGAGCGCGGTGGAGGACCGGCTGAAGGCGCAGGACATGGCCTTTTTCTACTCCGATTTCGTGGTCGAGGAGGTGCGATGAGCGTTGCGCTTCCGGTGCTCACGGCGCTTGCCGCGGTCGCCGCGCTTCTCGGTGTCATGGCGCTGGTCCGCCGGACGGCGGTGCGGCGCGGCTGGGCGCCCGAGGTCCAGCGCAAGTCCGTCCATGTCGCGACTGGCCTGTTCGCCATCTCGCTGCCCTGGCTCTTCGCCGAGGCCTGGCCGGTATGGTTCCTGCTCGCGCTCACCCTCGGCGTGATGGGCGCGCTGCGCCTTCCGGCGTTGCGCACCCGCCTCGGCGCCGCGCTGCATTCGGTCGAGCGGCGATCGTGGGGCGACTTCATGCTGGCCGCAGCGGTCGGCCTGCTTTTCCTCTTCTCGGACGGTTCGGCCATTCTCTACGTGCTGCCGCTGGCAATCGTCACGCTCGCCGATGCCGCCGCCGCGCTGGCCGGAAGCCTATACGGGCGGCGGTTTTTCGTGGTGGAGGACGGCCAGAAGTCACTGGAGGGCAGCGCGGTGTTCTTCCTCGTCGCCATGCTGGTGGTGATGGTCTGCCTCCTCCTTCTCACCGAGGTCGGGCGCGGCAACGTCGTCCTCCTAGGGTTGATGATCGCCGCGTTCGCGACGCTCGTGGAAGCCGACAGCTGGCGCGGCTTCGACAACCTGTTCCTGCCGCTCGGCATCTTTCTCTTTCTCGACGTCCATCTTGATGCCGGCGCGCTGGAACTGGTCGCGCAGGCCGGCCTGTTCATCGTGGCGCTCGTCGCCTTCCGCGTCGTCGCGCCGTCGCTCGGGCTGTCGCCACATGCCGCACGGGTCTATGTCATCGCGGCGTTCCTGCTGCTGTCGGCGACTGCCGTGCAGAATGCCGTGCTGCCGCTCCTGGTCCTCGCCGCGCATCTCTGGGCACGGATCGCCAATCCCACCGGCGAGCGGTTCCCCGATCTCGACATCGTGGCGGCGCTGGCGGTGCTGGGCTTCGGCGCGCTCGCCCTCGGCGAGGCGGTCGGGGCCAATGCGCTCAGCTTCTACACGCTGGCCGCCGCTGCCATCGCCGCGGGCCTCACCTCGGTCGCGGCGGCGACGTCCGGGCGCGTCACTGGCGCGGCCCTGCGCGTTGCCGCACCGGCCGCGCTCCTCGGTCTCTGGGGCCTGCTCGGCAGCCTCAATCCCGCCGCTGTGCAGTGGCACGGGTCGATCTGGCCGGCCGCCGTCGCGATCGTCGCCGCCGCGACGCTGGCACCTGCCGCGCGGCCGCCCGCCTTCGCCGGCGAGCGGGCACTGAAGCTCGCCGTGCTGGGCATCGTGCCCTCCTTCGGTCTCTACCTGCTGCTCGCGATGCCCTGGCCGCCGGGATGACCCCCGAAGCGCGCAGCCTCGGCGACGCCAGCGCAAAGATCTGGCGGCGGGCCCCCGCGCTCGATGGCCGCGCGACGGCGGCAGTCGGCAGCTTCCGCTGCGCCTCGGCAGAGGCGGGCACCGCGCTGCTCGCCGCGATCGCCCGCGACCTCGCCGCCGAGGGGTTCGGCGCCCTGATCGGCCCGATGGACGGCGACACGTGGCACAGCTACCGCCTTGTCACCGAAAGCGACGGTTCGCCGCCGTTCCTGCTCGAACCCGCCTCGCGCCCCCACGACCTCGCCGCCTTCGAGGCCGCGGGCTTCGCGGCCGTCGGCCGCTACTTCTCAGCCCGCGTGGCGGTCAACGACGCGCCCGGGCTTGCGCCCGCCCCGCTGCCCGGCCTGACGATCGAGGCCTGGGACGGCGCCGACCCCGAGGCGCACTTCGCGCAGGTCTTCGACCTGTCGACGGAGGCCTTCGCGGGCAACGCCTTCTACGCCCCGATCACGCGCGAGGCTTTCCTGGCGATGTACCTGCCGCTCGTCCCGATGCTGCGGCGCGAACTGGTCCTGATGGCGCGCCACGAGGGACGCCTTGCCGGCTTTCTTTTCGGCATCCCGAACTATCAGGAGGGCCGGTCGCCCGCCTCGGTGATCCTGAAGACCTATGCGAGCCTGGTTCCGGGCGCCGGGCACCACCTCGTCCACGCCTTCAACCTTGCGGCCTTGGCGGCGGGCTACGCCACCGTGATCCATGCGCTCATCCACGAGACCAACGCCTCGGCCGACCGCAGCCGCCGCCATGGCGGCACCGTCTTCCGCCGGTATGCGCTGATGGGCCGGAGGCTCGGGTGACCGACCTTGCCGCGATCTTCGAGGCGACGGCCGCGCGCGCGGGCGACCGCCCGGCGCTGATCGCCGCCGGGGGGGCCGTTTCCTTCGGGGCCCTCGACGCCCGTGCCGCCGCCTTCGCCGCGCGGCTCTCCGCGCGCGGCGTCGCCAAGGGCACGCGGGCGCTGGTCGCCGCCCCTGTCGGGATCGAGCTCTACGTAATCCTCGCGGCGCTCTGGCGGGTCGGTGCCGTCGCCGTCTTCCCGGAACCGGCGATGGGGCTGCGCGGGCTTCTCCATGCGCTGCGCGCGGCCCGCCCCACCGTCTTCGCGGCCTCCGGGCGCTACCGCTGGCTCCGGCTCCTGCCGCCGCTCTGGCGGCTGCGCTGCGTCAGCCCGTCGCCCGCCGACCGGGGCCGCGCCCCGCGCCTTCCGCTGGCGCCGGATGACCCGGCGCTGATCTCCTTCACCTCGGGCGCGACGGGTGCGCCGAAGGCGATCCTGCGCAGCCATGCCTTCCTGCTGGCCCAGCACACCGCGGTGCTGCCGCTTCTCGGCACCGACGAGACCGCACGTGACCTCGTGGCGTTCCCGGTCTTCGCGCTGGTCAACCTCGCCGTCGGACGTACCTCGGTCCTGCCCTTCTGGCGCCAGGACCGACAGCACGAGGTCACCGGAGCGGCACTTTCGGCCTGGATCGAGAGGCAAGGCGCCTCGCGCCTCCTGCTGCCGCCCGCGCTGTGCGAGACCCTCGCGGCGCAGGGCGTGCCGAGGGTCGTGACGCATGTCTTCACGGGTGGCGGCCCGGTCTTCCCCGACATCGTCGCCCGCCTCCGCGCCGGCCGGCCCGATCTGTCGGTAGCCTGCGTCTACGGCTCGACGGAGGCCGAGCCGATCGCCCATCTCGACGCCGCCGACGTGACCGAGGCCGACATGCAGGCGATGCGTGAGGGTGCCGGCCTGCTCGCCGGGCGGCCGGTGCCGCAGGTGCGGCTCCGGATCGCGGAGGGCGAGATCCAGGTCGCGGGAGCGCACGTCAACCGCGGCTACCTCGACCCCGCCCGCGACCCGGAAACGAAGGTCGTGGACAACGGCACCCTCTGGCACCGCACGGGCGACGCGGGCCACATCGACCACGACGGCCGGCTCTGGCTTCTTGGCCGGACCTCAGCCGTGCTGCAGCGCGACGGCCGGCCGGTCCATCCTTTCGCCGTCGAGACTGCGGCGCGCAGTTGGCCGGGGCTGCAGCATGCGGCGCTGGCCGAGGCGGGAGGGCGCCTGATCGTCGCCGCCGAGGGCGACCGGCAGCACCTGGCGGAGTGGACGAAGCGGGCGCAGGCCCTCGGCCTCGACGGAGCGCGCCATGTGGCGGCAATCCCGATGGACCGCCGCCACCGGTCGAAGGTCGACTACCTGGCGCTCCGTCGCCTGCTCGGGGGCTGACCAGGGCCCGACCGGGCGCGCCGTCAGACGTCGAGGTTCGCCACGCTCAGCGCGTTGGTCTGGATGAACTCGCGCCGCGGCTCGACCACATCGCCCATCAGCTTGGTGAAGATGTCGTCGGCCTCGGCCAGATCGTCGACCTTGACCTGCAAGAGTACCCGCGCCTCGGGGTCGAGCGTCGTCTCCCAGAGCTGTTCGGGGTTCATCTCGCCGAGGCCCTTGTAGCGCTGGAGCGACAGGCCCTTCTCGCCCTCCTCGAGGATCGCCCGCAAAAGCTCGCCCGGCCCGTGCACCGGAACCTCCCGGTCCTTGCGCACCAGGCGCGACGGATCGCGGTAGACATCGCGCGTCTCGGCCGAATGCGCCGCCAGCCGCCGGGCCTCGCCCGATCGCAGCACCGCGCCGTCGAGGTTGCGGATCTCCTCCACCCCGCGCATCACGCGCGTAAGGCGGATGCCGTGGTCCTGCGTGACCCGCCCCTGCCAGCCGCGCTCGTATTCGAGCGCCACGAGGTCGAGCCGCCGGGCCACCCCGTCGGCCACGCCCTGCAGGTCGGCGTCGGCCCGGCCCTGGTCGAAGGCGCCGGCCAGCGCAGCCTGCTCCAGGATGTGCCGTGGATAGTGCGTCGGGAACGCGTCGAGCACGCGCCGGAATGCCCGCGCACCATCTACGACGCGGCGCAGGTCGGCACCGGCGATCTCCTCGCCCGAGCTTAACCTCAGCACCGCGCCCTCCATCCCCATCTCGACGAGGTAGTCTTCCAGCGCCGCCTGATCCTTGAGGTAGACCTCGGACTTGCCGCGCGCGACCTTGTAGAGCGGCGGCTGCGCGATGTAGAGATAGCCGCCCTCGATCAGCTGCGGCATCTGGCGGAAGAAGAACGTCAGGAGCAGCGTCCGGATATGCGCGCCGTCCACGTCGGCGTCTGTCATGATGACGATCTTGTGGTAACGCAGCTTGCCGATGTCGAACTCGTCGCGCCCGATCCCGGTGCCGAGCGCGGTGATGAGCGTGCCGATCTCCTGGCTCGACAGCATCCGGTC
>CAZYBG010000056.1:0-20038 GCA_964645155.1 uncultured Rhodobacterales bacterium
GGCCGGTGGCCGGCACGCTGATGATCGAGCCGACCGAGAGCGAGACCAAGGCCGAGATCGACCGCTTCATCGCCGCCATGCTGGCGATCCGCGCCGAGATCGCGGCGGTCGAGCGGGGCGAGATCGCGGCCGAGGACAGCCCGCTGCGCCACGCCCCGCACACGGTGAACGATCTGGTGGCCGACTGGGCCCGCGAGTACAGCCGCGAGCAGGGCTGCTTCCCGCCCGGCGCCTTCCGGGTCGACAAGTACTGGCCGCCGGTCGGCCGGGTCGACAACGTCTACGGCGACCGCAACCTGATCTGCACCTGCCCGCCGCTCGAAGACTATCTCGAAGCGGCCGAGTAGATCCCGCGGCCTGGCGGAGCGCGGCTACGGCCCGGCGGCGCCGGGTATCGCCGCCTCGACGCGGGCGAGATCGGCGGCCAGCGGCATGGCCGCCGCCGCATAGTCCCGCGCCCGCGCCGACATCGCGCGCGCCGCCGCGGCCATGGCGGGATCGGCCGAGGCGGCCAGCGCCGCCAGCGCCTTCTGCAGGGCAAGCTGCACCTCGACCATGCCGGCCCCGTCGCGCGCCGCGCCGAGGAACCCGTCCTCGACGAGGTCCGCCGGATCGAGCGGCGCGACGAACACCTCGCCTTGCCGGCGATCGCCATCCGGTCCCGCCAGTTGCCCCGTCCGTGGTCCCGCCTCCGGCTGCCGCCAGCGCAGCAGAAGCCGCAGCACGCGGCCGATCACGTCGATGGCGGTACCGGGGTCGTTGATGCCGGGCGACAGGGCGCGCGACGCGATCTCCGACAGGACGATCAGACCGAAGCGGGGATCCTGCGTGAAGTCGCGTGCATCCGCCAGCGTGAAGGCGGCACGGATGGCGTCGTCGTGCCCGGACCGCCCGGTCTCGGCCAGTGCGTCCCGCTCCGACACGAAGTCGCCGGGCCGCGCCCGCAGGACGATGTCGAAACCCGCCTCGCGGGCGAGCGCCACCAGCGCCTGCGTGTCGACATGGCCGACATAGCTGGTCGTCTCCGGACCGACCCGGTGCGCCAGGCCGGCCGGCGCCTCGGCGGCCGGCCGGCACCCGAGGAATGGGTCGTCGAGGCGGGCGCCGAACGCCGCCTCGGCGGCCCGTTCGACGGTCCGCGTCGTCTCGAGCATGCTGCCGAGCCGCGACAGGTGATCGATCCAGCGCAGGATGGCGATCACCACGAGCAGGATGACGAAGACGGTGAAGAAGAAGCTGACCGTCACGCTGCGCGCGGTAAAGAGCGACGCGTTGATCAGGACGATCGAGGTCAGCGCGTAGATGAAGGCCCCGAGGAAGGTGGCGAGCACGGTCTGCGTCGTCGTGTCCTCGAGCAGCAGCCGGTGGGTCCGTGGCGTCACCTGCTCGGAGGCGGCCCGGTGCGCGGCGACCATGACGCTGAGCGAGAAGGTGGTGACCGCGAGCATGCTCGTGGCGAGCACGTTCAGGATCGGGCGGGTCGATTCCTCGCCCAGCCGGTCGGCCAGCTGCTCGGGGATGACCCCCTGCAGCAGCGGGGCGAGGCCCGCCGCGACCACCGCGAGGACGGCGATCAGCGTGACCCGCACCCAGACCCGGCGCGACAGGCGCAGGGCCTTCCAGAGGACGCGCGAGGGCATGGCGAAGGGCTGAGGCATGTGTCGTCCCGGGTTCCCGAAGCTACGCCCGACCCCGCCCGGCGGTTCCATCCCGGCGGCCCGCCGCAGGCTTGACACATCCCGGCCTTTACGCCACATAGCCGGCCTGTTGGGGTCGTAGCTCAGTTGGGAGAGCGCGTCGTTCGCAATGACGAGGTCAGGGGTTCGATCCCCCTCGACTCCACCAAAGATTACAACAGGTTGATGCTGTCCGGTCGGCGCCCTTGTGGTGCCGCGACGAGGTTTCGGGGAACCGCTCTGCGGCACCGGTCATCTCCGCCACGGGGGTGGCTTGGGCGCGGAAGGTCCTTGTTGCCCCGGTATCCCGCACCGCCCGTCGCGCGGTCGTCACCCCGTTCTTCGGGGCCTGCAGCGCTGCGATGGCGCGTCGGCAGGCCGGCCGGTTCCCGGTCCCGGGTCGCGGTGCGGCTCTGCCCGCGGCCTCAGATCCACCTGCGTACCCGACTGCGGTAGGCGCGGTAGGCGTCGCCGAAAAGCGCCTCCATCGCAGCCTCCTCGGGACGGATCTGGAGGCGGTCGATCCACAGGACGAAGGCCGCCGGGCCAAGCCAGGCCCACCAGCCGCCGAGCCAGAGCGCCCAGGCGGCAAACGCCAGCGTCATCGCCACGTACATCGGGTTGCGGGTGCGGGCGTATATGCCGCTGGTCACGAGGGTGCTGGCGCGGTCGACATGCAGGGGGTCGACGGTGGTCCGTGCCCGCCGGAACGCGGCGACCGCGGGAGCCCCGAACGCCACCGCGGCGACGAAAGCGGCGAGGGCGAGCGCCGCGCGCAGCCCGCCGGGCGCGGCGTCGACCCCGGCCACGAGCCACATCGCGAGCGTGGCGGCGGCGGCGACGAGGGGTGGCGGGATGTGCGGCTTCATCGGGGACTCCATCCGGGGCTTCGGCACCGTCCCCTTCCCGCGGGGGGCCGGGGCGGGCGCCGGCCGATCCAGCATGCCATGCCCACGGAACCGCGCAAGGCCCCGCCGAAGCGCCGACGTCAAGCCCGTGGCCGGCCCGGCCCGCGCGGCGCTCAGTCCCGCCGGCCCCGGCCCGCGCGCTCGATCAGGGTGAAGGCGAGCGGGGCCGCGACCATCACCAGGATGACGCGGGCCAGATGGTGCGCCGCGACGAAGGCCACGTCGGCGCCGATGGCCAGCGCGACGAGGCTCATCTCGGCCAGGCCCCCCGGCGCGTAGGCCAGGATCAGCGACACCAGCGGCACGCCGGTCAGGCGGGCGACGGCCAGGCCGGTCGCGACGACGAGCGCGAGGAGGATGGCCGTCATGCCCACCGCGATCGCCAGGATCCGCAGCACCTCGACCGGCCGCGCCCGCGCGAACCGCGCCCCGAGCACGGCGCCGAGCACGATCTGCGCGCCGACGATGATCTCGGTCGACGGCACGAAGGTGGTGAGCCCGGTGACATGCAGAACGCCCGATACCGCCATCGGGCCGAGAAGGTCGGGCGCGGGCAGCCGGGCGAGACGCGCGGCAAGCATGCCGGCCACCGCGCAGAGGACGAGGAGCGCGTGCGCGCCGAGAGGGGTGTCGAGCAGCGCGATGCCCGAGGCCGGGCGGGCGCCGAGCGACACCCCCTCGACCCATTGCACCAGGAACGGGACGGCGAACACGACCGTCAGGATGCGCGCCGAGTGGATCAGGGCGATCCGCATCTCGTCGCCGCCCTTCGCGCCGCCGATCTCGATCATCTCGACAAGGCCGCCGGGCATCCCCGCGAAGTAGGCGGTGACCGGGTCGAACCCCGCCACGCGGCGGAGATAGATAGCGCAGGCGAGACCGGCCACCGCCGAGAACAGCGCCAGCCCGACCAGCGTCGGGATCCAACCTGCCAGTTGCCCGACGAGGCCCGGATGGAACGTGGCGCCCAGCATCACGCCGATGATCGCGGCCATCGGCGGGCGGATCGCCGGCGGCGCGTGGACCGGCGCACGGAGCAGCGTCGCCGCCGTCACCGCGGTCATCGAGCCGAGCATCCAGGGCAGCGGCAGCCCGAGGCGGGCAAAGACCCAGCCGCCGGTGCCGGCGATGGCGAGCGTCATCGCGAAGCGGACCGGCCCGCGCGGGCCCGGCGGCAGCCGCATCAGCGCGGCTCCCTGTGCCAGGCCTCGGCGGTCGGCTCGGGCGGCGCGTCGGGCGGCGCGTCGGGCAGCGCGTCGGCTGCGGAGGTCAGCGGAGGTCTCATCAGGTCAGGGGCACAACTGGCGGCGCAGGACGCGCGCGGCCGCACTCTGGTGCCTTCGGCGCGCCGAGACAAGGGCGGGCCCGATCCGCACCCGCCGCACCCGACGGGCAGAATGCCGGCACTTTTCGTCAGTTTTGCGCTTTGACGCCGCGGCTTGGCGGCGGTCTTTCGGCGGCCGGTCAGGTCCGGGCGGTGTGCGCGATGCACCGGCGATTCTGGCAGAGCGAAAGGAGAGCGAGAAATGAATTTCAGAACAGCGTGCCTGGCCGTTGCGGCCTTCGCCGGTACCGCATCGGGTGGCCTGGCCGAGACCTTCGGCGGGATCGGCCTGGGGTTCGGTACAACGTATTCGCGCGAGATCAGCGACTTTGGCGACGAGAACACCGCCGTGACCGCCACAATCGCAGGCGAGATCGGGACGCGCGTGGCCGAGCGCTGGGTCCTCGGCCTTGCCGGCACCTACCGCCGCGACGAACGCGACTACAGCTGCACCGACTGCTTCGAAGCAGACGAGGACCCGCAGCAGCAATATACCCTGGCGCTGCACGCGCTCTACGACCTGTCGGACACCACGCGGATCGGGGGCTTTCTGGATTACGGCAGGGCCATTCCCCGCGACGCACCGACGAGCAACGAGTACGACTACGTTCTGGTCGGTGCGCAGGCGCAGCATTTCGTCACCGACAGCCTGCTGATGTTCGGGCAGATCGGCCTCGGCGACAAGGTCGGCAACGGCCAGGACTCCACGGAAGGGTTCAATGACGGCATCGCGCTGCGCGCCGGCGCCGTCCATCTCCTGCCGCGCGACAGCTACCTGCGCGGCGACATCGAGTTCGCCGCGACCCACAGCTACATCGACGGCGACGACCGGGGCCGGTTCCTCGGCGCATCGGTCGAGTACGGCCGGCGCCTTGGCGCCAATTCGCCGCTCTACCTGACGGCGGGGCTGAACCTCGCGCGGTTCGACTCCACGACCGAGAACGACGACCTGCACGACATCGAGGCGATGGTCGGCCTGCGCTGGACCTTCGGCAACACCGCCTATCGCGATCGCTGGGCGAAGGGCATCGAGATCGGCACGCCGCGCCTGCCGGTCCGCGCCTCGGGCTGGACCGAGACACTCGACTAGGCCGGCGTTTGCGGGGCGCGGGGCCCGCCTCAGCGGGCCGCCGCCCTGGCCGGCCGGCGGACCTCCGCCCGCGCGAGGGAACCGCGGGCACCGGACGGCGGTTCACGACCCGCAGCCGCCGGACGAGGACAGGATGTCGCGCTTGCAGTTCACGCCGACGGCGCTGGTGCTTCTGGCGGTCGCGCTCGCGCTCCTGTCGTGGGCGATCGCCGGTGTCCTCTTCACGGTCTTCGGCGGCATCCTCCTGGCGGTGGCGCTCTGCGCCGCGACCGATGCGCTTGCCGCCCGGCTGCCGGGCGGCCGGGGATGGGCGCTGGCGGGGGTGCTGCTGGTCGCCGTCGCGCTGCTGGCGGCGCTTGTCATCTACGTCGTTCCGCAGTTCGTCAGCCAGCTCGACCAGCTCGCAAGCCAGCTTGCCGACATCTTCGGCCGGCTTCTGGGCTGGCTGCGCCAGCAGCCGATCGTCGAGGCCACCGCGCCCGAGGACGGGTCGGAGGGCGGCGGCATGGGGTCGCTCGTCCAGACCATGCTCGGCTCGGCGCGCCAGGCCGCGGGCGTGGCCGCAGGGGCGGCGATGGGTTTCGTCGGCGTGCTGACGACGCTCGGCCTCGTCGTTATCCTCGGCGTGTTCATCGCAGCCGATCCCCGGCTCTATGTCGGCGGGCTGGTCAGGCTCGTCCCGCAGGCGCGGCGGGCGCGGGCGCGCGAGGTGCTGGGCCTGATCGGGCACGGCCTGCGCGGATGGCTGCTCGGGCAGTTCGTCTCGATGACCGCGCTTGGCGTCGCGACGGCCATAACGCTCTACCTCGCCGGGCTGGAGCTCTGGCTCGCCCTCGCCGTCCTCACCGGGCTTCTGACCTTCGTGCCCTTCATCGGATCCATCGTCGCCGGGATCGCCATGGTGGCGATCGCCTTTGCCGAGGGCGTGCAGACCGGCCTCATCGTGCTGGCCTTCTACCTCGTGCTCCAGGCGGTGGAGAGCAACCTGCTCACGCCCCTCGTCCAGCAGCGGGCGGTGCAGATGCCGCCGGCGCTGCTGCTCGGCGTCCAGCTTGCGCTCGGGGCGCTGTTCGGCCTGCCGGGCCTGGTGCTGGGCGCCCCGCTCGCCGTCGTGCTTCTGGTGGCGGTCAACACGCTCTACATCGAGGATGCGCTGGGCGACGAGCGGGCGCTGCCTTAGGGCGCGCTCGCGCCGCCGGCGCGGCGGCGCTAGGATCGGGCGATGCCCGGTCGCCTGTTCCTGACGACGCCCATCGCCGATCTCGCGCGCCGGATCGGCCTTGATCCGGCGCCGGTGGCCGACGAGCCGCCGCGGCGGAACATCGCGCCCGGGCAGGAGGTGGTCGCCCTGACCGCCACCGGCCTCTGCCGGATGCGCTGGGGGATGATCCCGGTCGGGCGCGTCAATGCCCGCGGCCGCCCGATGCTGGAGACGATCGTCAACGCCCGCGGCGAGACGGTGTTCGCCAAGAGCGCGTTCGCCGGCACCGGGCGGGCGGTGGTTCCGGCCGATGGCTGGTACGAATGGACCGGCCCGCCGCGCCGCAAGATCGCCTGGGCGATCACCCGCAGCGACGGCGCGCCCTGCCTCCTCGCGGCGATCTCCGACACCTGGGCCGCGCCGGGGGGCCGCCTCGTGCCGCAGGTCGCCACCGTCACCTGCGCGCCCAACGCCGACGTGGCGGCGATCCACGACCGGATGGGCGCGATCCTCGCGCCCGGCGAGATCGCCACATGGCTCTCGGCGCCGGAGGACGAGGCCGCCCGGCTGATCCGGCCGCTCGGCGACGGCATGCTGATCGTCCGCCCGGCGGATGCTGTGGACTGGACGGCGCCCTGACGCGGCGCCTAGGCTGGCAGCTTCCGCAGCAAGGGAGGAAAGACACATGTCCGTCGCACGGGTCACCGAGATCATCGCCGCCTCGACCGTAAGCTTCGAGGATGCCGTCAAGCAGGGCGTCGCGCGGGCCGCGCAGACGCTGAAGAACGTCGAGGGTGCCTGGGTGCAGGACATGAAGGTGACCGTCGATGGCGACCGGATCAGCGAGTACCGGGTGAACCTCAAGGTGACCTTCATCCTGAAGGAGTGACCGTCTGCGGCGGCGGGCGGCCGGCGCGGCCGAAGCGTCGGGCCGTCCGCCGCCGCGCCGCGTCCCGCGGACTTTCGCTGCACTGCAGAAATGGATTGCGGCGGCAGCGCCATGGTGCTGTTCTGGCCCGACAGGAGGCCGTCATGGGGCATGTCATCACCGTCGCGCAGCAGAAGGGCGGCTCGGGCAAGACGACGATCGCCGCGAATCTCGCGGTCGCGTTCCTGCGGCAGGGCCGGTCGGTCGCGCTGCTCGACACCGACCCGCAGGGCTCGCTCGGCCGTTGGTTCATGGCGCGCCGCGCCCGCGGCGACCCCGGCATGGAATTCTCGACCGCGAGCGCCTGGGGCGTCAGCTACGAGTGCGAGAAGCTGCGCAGATCGGTCGACTACGTGCTGGTCGACACGCCGCCCAAGGTCGATGCCGACCTTCGCCCGGCGCTGCGGGAAAGCGATCTGGTGATCGTGCCCGTCGCGATGAGCCAGGTCGACCTATGGGCGACCGAGAGCGTCCTCGACCTCGCCCGGCGCGAGCGGCGGCCGGTCATGGTGGTGCTGAACCGCGCCCGGCCCGGAACCCGGCTCGAGGCCGAGGTGCTGGCCGGCATGGCGGCGCTCGACGCCGACCGGGCCGAGACGGTGCTCGGCAACCGCGTCGCCTATGCCGAGACGCTGGGGCAGGGACTTGGCGTCATCGAGCGGGGCCGCGGGCCCTGGACGGCCGAGGTCAACGCGCTCGCCGACGAGGTGGCCCGCGCGGTGGCCGGCGGGTAGCACGGCCGCGGGCCGTTCGGCCCCGCCGCCAGACCCGGCCACCAGACCCTGCCACGAGGCGCCGCCGCCCCGGCGCTCGGGCACGGAACGCGGCGCGGGGCGGAGCGAATCGGTCGGCTGGATCGCGCGATCCGGCGAGGGACAGGTGGGGCCCGAACCTCACTCTCCCTGAGCGTGTGTACTCTATCTGTCAACAATGCTGGTCTATGGACCGGACTGGCCCCCAATGACCCCCAGTTTCCGTCGAAGTGGCAAGGATTTGCCACCCGGGATGCCCCGCATCGTCAAGATTCTGCCCATCTGCCCGCCGAAACTGCGTCGGACAAGGGGTGACGCTTTACTCGCCCTTTGGATGTAGCACCAATCGGCGACAGCCGGTCATTGCGCAAGGGGATGGCGGATGCGGCGGGGACTTGTGGCCATTGCGGCCGTGATCATGACGGGAATGGCGCCGATGGCCTTCGCGGCCTGCCCGGTGCCGTCGAACGCGGCCGAGATCCAGGCCGAGGTCGCCGCGCGGCTCAATGCCGAGCGGCAGCGCCACGGCCTCTCCGAGCTGGCCTTCTCGGGCAAGCTCTCCAGCGCCGCGGCGCGGCAGGCCTGCGACATGGCGGTGAACGGGCTCCGCTCGCATCGCGGCTCGGACGGTGCGTCGTTCGCGCAGCGCGTCCGCGCGGCGGGCGCCTGCGGCCCGGGCGGCGAGAACATCGCCTGGGGCCAGCGCTCGGCCGCCTCGGTGATGTCGTGGTGGATGAACTCGCCCGGCCACCGCGCCAACATCCTGCACCGGCGCGCCTCGACCTACGGCGTGGCCGTGGCGACCTCGGGCGGCAGCCCCAGCTGGGTGGTCGTCGTCGGCGGCAACTGCTGACCTTCCGTAGGGCTGGCAGTCAGGCGGGCGGCATCCGGAACGGCGGCAGGCTGTCGAACGCGCGTCGAAGTGCGTCGCCCCAGCCCGACGAGATCGTCTGGAAATAGCTGTCGTCCACCTCGATCCGGCCCTGCCGCGAGGCGCGGAACGATCCGCTTTCGTAGATTAGGTAGTCGATCGGCAGGCCGACCGACAGGTTCGCCTTGATGGTCGAATCGAACGACACGAGCAGCAGCTTGATCGCATCCTCGAAGGTCATGCCGGGATCGAAGGCGCGGACCAGGATCGGGCGGCCATATTTCGTCTCGCCGATCTGGAAGAACGGCGTGTCGGCCTGCGCCTCGACGAAGTTGCCCTCGGGATAGATCAGGAACAGCCGCGGCTCGCCCTCGCCGATCTGGCCGCCGAGGATCATCGTGGCGTTGAAGGCGGCATCGGCGGTCTGCCCGGCCGTCGCGTTCGACTTGATCACTTCCTTCAGCGTCTCGCCGACCAGCCGGGCGACCTGGAACATCGACGGCTCTGCCAGGACCGTGTGCACCCGGTCGACCAGCGCCTTGGAGCGTTCGTCGAGCAGGCTGATGACTGCCTGGGTCGTGGCGAGATTGCCGGCGGTGAGCACGGTGATGAAGCGGTCGTCCGCCGCCCAGGAGTGCATCTTGCGGAACACCGAGATGTTGTCGACGCCCGCATTCGTGCGGGTGTCCGACATGAAGACCAGCCCCCGATCCAGACGCAGCGCGACGCAATAGGTCATCGTTCGATTCCGTGGCTCCGGCGGGATTACTGCTGCACCTGGATGTCGACGGCAAGGCTCTCCTCGCCGTGGTCGCCGAACCGCAGCCCCGATACCGGAGCGGCCTCGCGATAGTCGAGCCCGGTCGCCACCCGGACATAGCGCTCGTCGGGCGAAATGCCGTTCGAGACATCGAAGCCGACCCAGCCCAGCCCCTCGATATGCGCCTCGACCCAGGCATGCGTCGCGTCCTGCTCGACCCGGTCGTTCATCATCAGGTAGCCCGAGACGTAGCGCGCCGGAATGCCGAGCGCCCGCGCCCCGGCAAGGAAGATGTGCGCGTGATCCTGGCAGACGCCGCAGCCCTGCTCGATCGCGAGTTCGGCGGTGGTGTCGGGGCCGGTCGTGCCGACGCGGTAGGCGACCGCCTCGCGGATCCGCGCCGAAAGCTCGTGGAGCCGCGGCAGCACCTCTGGCACTTCCTGCGCGAGGCCGCGCACCAGCCTGCGGGTCAGCGGGCCCGGCCGCGTGAGCTCGGTCGTCCGCTCGAACAGCCAGAGCGGCGCGAAGCCCTGGTGACGGCCGAGAATGCCGCCGGTATCGCTCGTGGCGACCTCGCCCTCGGAGGTCACCACGATCCGGTGGCCTTCGCCGGCGAACGAGATCAGCATCACGTGGTTCATGTGGTGATCATCGAACTCCGCCTCGCGGTTGCCGCCCTCGACATGCGTCGTCCAGCGCAGCACGTCCTGCCCGGGGCGGCTCTTGGGGGTGAGCCGCAGTTCCTGCAGGCCGTAGGAGAGTGGCCTCTCGTAGCGGTAGGTCGTGCGATGGAACACCTTGAGCAGCATGCGTCAGCCGAAGAACCTGTAGTCCTGCTCGATCTGCGCGCCGAGTGACGCGCTCTCGCGCAGGAAGTCGATGATGAACTCGTGCAGGCCATGTTCGAAGATCGCCTCGATGCTGTTGCCGTGCAGCAGCGCGCGCAGATGGGCGACCTTGTCGTGGCAGGCATGGCGGATGCCGTACTCCTTCTCGAGATAGCCGAGATTGCCGGCGATCTTCGACACGCAGAAGACCAGGCTGCGGGGCATCCGCCCGTCGAGGATCAGGAAGTCGGCGATGCCCATCGGGCTGATCTCGCCCCCGGTCAGCCAGCGATAGGCCCGCTGCCCCGAGACCGAGCGCAGGATCGTCTCCCACTGCACGTTGTCGAGCGACGAGCCGATCTGCGTCACCGAAGGCAGAAGGACATAGTACTTCACGTCGAGGATGCGGGCGGTGTTGTCGGCGCGTTCGAGGAACGTGCCGATCCGCGCGAAGTCGAAGATCTCGTTGCGGAGCATCGAGCCGTGGAGCGCGCCGCGGACCAGCGCGCTCTGCTGCCGGATCGCGGCCAGCGCCTCGGGCAGGTCCTGCTCGCGCACCGGCCGGCGCAGGACCTCCTTCAGCGTCATCCAGCATTCGTTCGTCGCCTCCCACACCTCGCGGGTGAGGGCGGTGCGCACCAGCCGCGCATTCGACCGCGCGGTGTCGATGCAGGACATGACCGAGGAGGTGTTGGCCCGGTCGCGCAGCAGGAAATCCACCACCTGCGCGCCGTCGAACTCGCCATAGGCCGCGAGGTAGGCGTTCCGTGCCGCGGCGGTGTCGAGCACCGACTGCCATTCGCTTGCCGTGTCGCCGCCGCGGGTCAGTGCGATCCGGAAGCCGGCATCGACGAGGCGTGCGGTGTTCTCGCTCCGCTCGAGATAGCGGAACATCCAGAACAGGCCGCCTGCGGTCTTGCCGAGCATCACTCCTCCAGCACCCAGGTGTCCTTGGTGCCGCCGCCCTGGCTGGAGTTGACGACGAGCGAGCCCTTCTTCAGCGCGACCCGCGTCAGGCCGCCGGGCACGAGGTCGATCCGGTCGGGCGCGACGAGGACGTAGGGCCTGAGGTCGACATGCCGCGGCGCGAGGCCGGCCCTGGTCAGGATCGGCACAGTCGAGAGCGCCAGCGTCGGCTGGGCGATGTAGTTGGCGGGCCGGGCCGCGAGCTTTTCGCGGAACGCCGCAAGCTCGCCCCGCGAGGCCGCGGGGCCGACCAGCATGCCGTAGCCGCCCGAGCCGTGCACCTCCTTCACCACCAGTTCGGCCAGGTGGGCGAGGACGTAGGACAGCGAGTCGGGGTCCGAACAGCGCCAGGTCGGCACGTTCCGCAGGATCGCCTGCTCGCCCATGTAGAACTCGACGATGTCGGGCATGTAGGAGTAGATCGCCTTGTCGTCGGCGATGCCCGTGCCCGGCGCGTTGGCGATGGTGATGCCCCCCGCCCGGTAGATGTCGAAGATGCCGGGCACCCCCAGCATCGAGTTCGGGTTGAAGATCAGCGGGTCGAGGAAATCGTCGTCGACCCGGCGGTAGAGCACGTCGATCGGTTGGTAGCCGCGGGTCGTGCGCATCGCGATGCGGCCGTCGACGACACGCAGGTCGTGCCCCTCGACCAGCTCGGCGCCCATCTGGTCGGCCAGGAACGAGTGCTCGAAATAGGCCGCGTTGTGGATGCCGGGCGTCAGCACCGCCACGACGGGCTTGCCGTCGCAGGCCGACGGTGCCGAGGCCGAGAGCGAGCGGCGGAGCCGCGTGGGATAGTCCGAGACCGGCCGCACCCGGATCCGCGTGAAGAGTTCGGGGAACATCTGCAGCATCGTCTCGCGGTTCTCGAGCATGTAGCTGACGCCGGAGGGGGTGCGCGCGTTGTCCTCGAGCACGTAGAACTCGTCCTCGGCGGTGCGGACAAGGTCGGTGCCGACGATGTGCGTATAGACGCCGCCGGGCGGCGTGACGCCGATCATCTGCGGCAGGAACGCGCTGTTCCGCGCCACGATCTCCTTCGGCACGCGCCCGGCGCGCAGGATCTCCTGCCGGTGGTAGATGTCGTGCAGGAAGGCATTGATCGCCCGCACCCGCTGCTCGATCCCGCGGGCGAGGCGTGCCCATTCGCGGCCCGCGATGATGCGCGGCACGATGTCGAACGGGATCAGCCGCTCGTCGGCCTCGGCCGCACCGTAGACGTTGAAGGTAATGCCGGTGCGGCGGAAGAAGGTCTCGCAATCCTGCGACTTGCCGCGAAGCCGGGCGATGTCCTCGGTGTCCAGCCACTGGCAGTAATCGGCGTAGGGGGGGCGCGGCGCCCCGCCGCCGCCACGCATCTCGTCGAAAAACCGCGGTTCTTCCGTCATGTCGCGCGGTTCTTTGCCCCCGTCCCTGCCAGTTCCGGCCTGTCCAATCCAATCGTGGCGGCGCCGCGCTGGCAAGCCCTTTGGCCGGATCTCTGCGCATCTGCCCGGAAAACGGGCAGCGCAACGGGGCCGGCCGGGCAGGGCCGGCGCTGTCCGCGGCGGCGGTTCACGCCTCGAGCCAGATCGTCACGGGCCCGTCGTTGACCAGCGCGACCTGCATGTCGGCGCCGAACCGCCCCTCAGCGACGCCAACCCCGAGCCCCCGGAGCGCCGCCGCGAAGTGCTGGTAGAGCCGCACCCCCGTTGCCGGGTCTGCGGCGGCGGAAAAGCCGGGGCGATTGCCGCGCGAGGTGTCGGCGGCCAGCGTGAACTGGCTGACCACGAGCGCCTCGCCGCCGCTGTCGAGCAGCGAGCGGTTCATCTTGCCCGCCACGTCGCGGAAGATGCGAAGCCGGGCGACGCGGCCGGCCAGGGCCTCCGCGGCCTTCGCCTCGTCGCCCTGCATGGCGCAGACGAGGACCAGAAGACCCGGCCCGATGGCGCCGACTGGCTCGCCGGCGATGCCGACCGAGGCTTCGCTGACGCGCTGGACCAGCGCCCTCACAGTTCGTCGGCCCAGGGCGGATCGGCGCCCGGGCGGCTGACGGTGACCGCGGCGGCGCGGCAGCCGAGCGACAGCGCCGCGCCCACCGTCTCGCGCGACAGGGCGGCGACGGCGTGCTTGCCGAGCGCACCCGCCTTGCCGAGCGCCGCGAGGACGCCCGCGTTGAACGTATCGCCCGCGCCGACGGTATCGGCGACGGGCACGCTGCGGCTTTCGACGAAGACCTCGCCGGCGGCCGAGAAGGCCCGTGCGCCCGCCGCGCCTTCGGTGACGCAGAGCAGCTTCGGCCCCATCCGCAGCATCTCGGCGGCGAGCGAGGCGGTGCTGCCGGCGCCGAGGAGCCAGTGCAGGTCCTCGTCCGAGACCTTCACGATGTCGGCCAGCGCCAGCATCCTCCCGATCCGGGCGCGGTAGGCGCGCTCGTCGCGGATGAAGCCGGGGCGGATGTTGGGGTCGAGCATGACGACGCGGGACGGCGCCTCGCGCGCCATCAGCGCCTCGTAGGCCGCGCCGCAGGGCTCGACCACGAGGCTGATGCCGCCGAAGAACGCGGCCTTCACGTCCTTCGGCAGTTTCGGCAGGTCGGCCGGCGTCAGCATCCGCCCGGCGGTGTTCTCGTCGTAGAAGGCGTATCTCGCCTGGCCGTTCGTCAGCGTGACGAAGGCCAGCGTCGTCGGGCGGTCGGACCGGTGCGCGAGCGAGGCGACCCTGGAGGCCGCAAGCGCGCCCGAGAGCATCTCGCCGAAGAGGTCGGTCGAGAGGCCGCTGAAGAAGCCCGTCCTGGCGCCGAGGCGGCCGAGCGCGATCGCGGTGTTGAAGACGGCGCCGCCGGGATAGGGCGCGAAGGCCGACTCGCCGGCGGCCGTCTGCCGCGGCAGCATGTCGATCAGCGCCTCGCCCGCGCAGAGGATCATCGCCTCGCCCTCCCCCGTTGCGTCGATGCTTAGCGGCAGGGCCGGCGCGGGGCAACGGAAAGCGCTTGACCCCGATCAAGGCGGAAACCGCCCCGGCGTGCCAGCGTTTGCTTGTCACTTCCATCATCGCAAGGAGGAGCAGATGGTCGAGAAACGTGGCAGCCCCGCCTCGTGGCCCTCGCTGGCCGATCCGTTCCGCGGCTGGCCTTCGCTGGCCGAGCCGCTGCGCTCGTGGAGCGCACGGCTTGCCGACTGGATGGCCCCCGCGGCCGAGGCGTCGTCGGACGACGGCGCCTACCGCATCGCCGTGGAACTGCCGGGGGTGGAGGAGAAGGATGTCGAACTGACCGTTGACGACGGCGTCGTCACGGTGAAGGGCGAGAAGCGCAGCGCGCGCGAGGAGAAGGGCGACACCTGGTACTTCAGCGAACGCCAGTTCGGCAGCTTCACCCGCAGCTTCCGCCTGCCGCCCGATGCCGACGAGCAGGGCGTGAAGGCGGCGCTGAAGGACGGCGTGCTGACCGTCACGGTCCCGCGGCGCGGCGAGGCCGCCTCGCCCCGCGCCCGCAAGGTCGAGATCGGGCGGACCTGAGCCGGGCGGGCAGGGCGGTCAGAAGCTGCCCTGCTCCTGCAGGTAGCCGACATAGGCCACCGCCCCGGCGAGCAGCGCGGCGAGAAACACGGCGAGGGCGATCTTCCAGGCCGACCACGGCCGTTCGCCCTGCACCTCGCCGGTCTGGCCGTTGACGACGAAGCGGTAGCTGCGGCCGCGGAACTTGTAGGCGGCCAGCCAGATCGGCAGCAGGATGTGCTTGAAGGTCTCGGCCGACCAGTCGGTGTCGAGCGAGGTGATGCGCTGCACGTCGCCGCCGATGTCGCGGCGGACGTCCTCGCGGATCACGCCGTCCATCGCCTCGCGCGCGGTCCGGTGGCCGTCGGCCAGCGCGACGGTGTAGCCCTCGGCGCGGAAGCCGGCGAGGAAATCCGGCCGATAGGGCTCGAGCCGGGTGAGGTCCCACGGCTCGAGGCTGTCGACATGCCCGCGCGGCAGCGAGGTCGAGGCCAGCACCACGACATCGTCGAAATGCCGCGCCACCCGGCCCGAGACGGGGCGCCAGCGGGTCTTCTGGACGCGCTGGCTTCGGGTGCCGCCCTTGCCGTCGCGCACGGTGCGCGTCTCGTAGTAGTGATCGCCCCGCTGGCCGCTGTAGCGGCTGCGCGTATCGGCATCGAAGGTCCAGAACGGGGTGTAGATGCCCTGCATCCGGCGGCCCTTGCGGGCGTACTCCTTCACCCCGCCCGGCGCGAACCAGAGCGAGCCGAGCCACCGGCCGAGCGCGGCGCGCGCCGCCTCCTCGCTGATCGCGAACGGCAGGAGCGCCTGCGGCTTGATATGCCGGTCGAGGCCGGTATCGGCCACGACCGGGGTGGCGCAGAACGGGCATTCCGCGGCGTGGACGGCCGGGTCGAGGTCGAACTTCGCGCCGCAGTTCGGGCACTGGCTGACCCGCGTCTCCTCCATCGCCGCCGCCGGCAGCGCGTCGCGCAGCGCGGCGGCGAGGTCGAGCTCCTCCATCGCGGCCAGCCTGTCGCGGCCGGCGGGCGCAATCGTCTGGGCATGGCCGCAATGGTCGCAGACAAGCTGCGTCTGGCCGGGCGCGTAGCGCAGGTCGGCGCCGCATCGCTCGCAGGGATAGCGGTGTTCGGCGGCGGGCGCCGGGGCGGCCGCGCCGTCGAAGTCGGACATCGGCTCAGGCTCCGGGCGCGGCCGGCGAAGGGGGCGGCGGCGGCATCACGGTGAACAGCCGCGCCAGCTCGCCCACGTCCTCGGCGCGCCGCCAGCCGTCCAGCCCCGGGGTCCAGACCAGGCTGTCGCGGGTGAGCGTGCCGGCCGCCGCCTGGCGGCCCATCGAGGCGAGCGAGAACGGCCCCTTGGTCTGCCCGTCCTCGGCGACGTGCCAGACGTGCTCGGCCGCAGGCGGCGGCGGGGGCGTTGTGGCGGCGGCCGAACCGACGTGCGAACCGGCGGGCGCGGCCGCGCCCCACGGCCCCTGCTGGCCCATCACCATGCCCATGCCCATGCCGAGGCCGGCACCCATGCCGCCCGACGGGTTCTCGGCCGCCCGCGTCATCGCCTCGGCGGCCGAGAACTGCGCGTACTTGCCGAGGTCGCCGACGATGCCCATCGAGGTGCGCTTGTCGAGCACGCGTTCCACCTCTTCCGGCAGCGAGATGTTCTCGATGTAGAATTCCGGGATCGCGAGGCCGTAGGCCGAGATGGTGGGCTCGATCGCCTTCGTCACCACCTTGCCGAGATCGGCGGTGTTCGCCGCCATATCGAGCACCGCGATGCCCGACGAGGCGAGGACCCGGCCCACCTCCTGGACGACGATGTTGCGCACCTGGTAGCTGATCTCGTCGGTGGTGAACTCGCCGTCGGTGCCGACGATCTCGGTCATGAACCGCGCGGGGTCGGCGACGCGCATCGCGTAGGTGCCGAAGGCGCGCAGGCGGACCGGGCCGAATTCGGGGTCGCGGCAGATGATCGGGTTCTTCGTGCCCCATTTGAGGTTGCCGAAGCGGGTGGTGTTGACGAAGTAGACCTCGGCCTTGAACGGCGAGCGGAAGCCGTGATCCCAGTGCTGCAGCGTGGTCAGGACCGGCAGGTTGTTCGTCTCGAGCATGTAGAGCCCGGGCGTGAACACGTCGGCCAGCTGGCCCTCGTGCACGAAGACCGCCGCCTGCCCCTCGCGGACGGTCAGCTTGGCGCCGTACTTGATCTCGTGCCCCTCGCGCTCGAACCGCCATACGATCGTGTCGCGGCTGTCGTCCGTCCAGTGGATGACGTCGATGAACTGGCCGCTTAGGAAGTCAAGAATGCCCATGTCTCCGTCCGCTCCTTCCGGGGTCGCGTCGGGGCGGTTATAGCGGCTCCGCCCGGTGATCTCCAACCACAGAGTGGCCCCGGTTCATGCCAGCCGTGCGATGGCGAATGTCAGCGCGCCGCCGATCGCGGCGTAGGCGATGCAGGCCGGCGTGGTCTGGCGCAGCACCGCGCCCTCGCGCCCGACGAGGCCGACGGTGGCGCTGCCGGCGATGATGTTGTGCGGCGCGACGATGTTGCCGATGGCGGCGCCGAAGCTTTGCGCGGCGACCATCGCGACCGGCGGCAGCGAGAGCGCGGCGGCGGCGCCGAGCTGCAGCTCGGTGAAGAGGATGTTCGACGCGGTGGCCGAGCCGGTGATGAACGATCCGAGCACGCCGACCGCCGGCGCCACGAACGGCCAGGCCGCGCCGGTCCGGGCGGCGGCGTCGGCCAGGGCCGCGATCATTCCGGAATGGACCATTGTCCGCGACAGCGCCAGCATCACCACGAGGGCGAGCGCCACCGGCGCCGCCCGGCGGAGTGCCGCGACCAGCGCGGGCGCGAGGACGCCGCCGCGCCCGGTCAGCCAGGCGGCCGCCAGCAGGCCGGCCGCGAGCATCGTCCCCGGGTGGTACAGCGGCTCGAAGCTGCCCGAGAACGTGCCGAGGAACGTCCAGTCGACCGCCGGTGCCCGCAATGCGCCCGCGAGCGGCGGGACCAGCCGCGAGACGAGGACCAGCCCGAGGATCGCAAGGTAGGGCGCGAGATCCGGCAGCAGCGCGCGCAGGTCCGGCGCGGGGCCGGGGCGTCGGCGCCTGAGAAACGCCAGGAACGCCGCCGCGCCGACCATCGCGCCGCCGAGGCTCGGCAGTTCCGGCCCGACGAGCCGTGCCAGCGCAAGCGACGGCACGAAGAAGCAGAGCGCCGCCAGCGCCGACCAGCCGAGATCGGCGCGTGACAGCGGCCGGTCGCCGGCAAGGCGCACCATCAGCAGAAGCAGCAGGGCGCCGGGCAGCGCGTGCAGCATCGCGGTCGCCGCGGCGACGCTACGCGGGTCGAGGCCGCTCACCTCGATCTGCGCCAGCGCCGGGGTGCCGACCGCGCCGAACGAGACGCCCGCGGCATGGCCGAGCAGCGCCAGCACCACCGCGCGCAGCGGCGGGTAGCCGAGCCCGACGAGCAGCGGTGCGGCCAGCGCCACCGGCGTGCCGAACCCGGCGGCCCCCTCGATGAAGAGGCCGAAGAACCAGCCGATCAGGATCGCCTGCAGCCGCCGGTCGGCGGTCAGCCCGCCCAGCGCGTCGCGGATCCGGCCGACCGCCCCGGTCCGCTCCTGGAACTCGTGGAGCGCGAGCGCCGGCAGGATGATCCAGAGGATGGTGAAGGTCGCATGCGCCGCCTCGGCGGCGGTGCCAGCCGCCGTCCCGGCGGTCAGGCGCGCGCCGCCGAAGCCCGCGAGCCAGAGCGCCACGGCGGCGGCAAGCGCGACCGCCCCGGCAATCGCGGCCGACCAGCGCAGCGCGATCATGCCTGCCAGCACGATGGCCAGCGGTGCCGCCGCGACCAGCGCCGTCATCGGACGCCCATCAGCTTTCGCCGCCGACAAGCTCCCCGGCGATCTCGCGCACCACCGGCCGCGCCTCGTCCGGCGTCATGCCGGGGGTCAGCCGCGGGTCGTAGAGCATGCGCAGCAGAAGCTCGTCGTGGCGGGTCAGGACGGCGAACTCGTCGTCGTCGTTGAAGATCGACGGGCGTGCCTCCGGACTGTCGTTCGGCAGCCCCATGGCCTGCGCGAGTTCCTCGTGGATGCAGGCGAGGCGGAACGTCTCGGGGTGCTCGTCGCGCACGATGGCGAGCGCGCGGGTATAGATCTCCGAGGGCCCCTCGGAGAACGCGAAGACCATGCAGTAGGTATCGCGCGTCATCGTCTCGATCGTGGTGACCGCGGCCCCGCTGATGTTCGGCACCAGGGTCCGCAGCAGCGGGCCGGCGTTCCGGCGCTCGTCCTCCGACAGGAACAGCACGTCGAAGTTGGCGTCCGCGCCGCCGGTCTGCCGGATCGGCACGCCGGTCAGCCGCGAGAGCCGCCTTGCATAGGCCTCGACGTTGCGGCGGTCGGCCGCCTGCCGGGCGGGATCGACGCTGGGGCCGAAGACCAGCCGCATCCGGATCGGGCCGCCCCAGCGGCGCAGTTCGCTTTCGCGGACCCGGGCGACGTAGCGGCCGCCCTCGGCGACAAGCTCGTCGTAGAGCGCGATTGCCATGAAGTTGTCGGCCAGCTGCGTGGCGCTGACCGGAACGTCGTCGCCGGCATCGGTGCGCAGGATGCCCTGCTGCAGCATCGCCCGCTCGACCCGCGCGAAGTAGGCGCGGATCTCGAGGCTTTCCGCCGAGGGCGGTGCGGCGGGCGGCCCCGACGGGCTGCCCGCGGCGGGGCCGCCGTCGGCGGTGGGCGGCACCTCGCAGGCCGCCAGCGCGAGCAGCGCCGCCGCCCCGGCCACAAGCCTGAAACCGCGTGCCGCCATCCGGCTCAGCGCGCCGGAACGGCGGTGCCGGCATTCGCCCCGGTCTTGCCGCCGCGCGCCGTGGCAGCGGCGAGCGTGTCGCGCAGGTCGGCCTCCATCGTCTTGAGGTCCGCCTCGGCCGCGGCGCGCTGGCGCTTGCCCTCGTCGGCGATCTGCAGGCTCTCCTCGATCGTCGCGATCAGCTCGGCATTGGCGGTCTTCACCGCCTCGATGTCGAAGACGCCGCGCTCCATCTCGGTGCGGACCACCCTGTTCGCCTCACGCAGGTTCTTCGCGTTGGCGGTCAGCAGTTCGTTCGTCAGGTCGTTGGCCTCGCGCACCGCGGCCGCGGCCTCGGTCGACCGCTGGATCGTCACCGCCTGGGCCAGCTGCGTCTCCCACAGCGGCACGGTGTTGACCAGCGTCGAGTTGGTCTTGGTGACCAGACTCTTGTCGTTC
>CAZYBG010000057.1:0-19335 GCA_964645155.1 uncultured Rhodobacterales bacterium
GGTTGGCGAAGGTCGAGCAGCCCATGTAGTGCAGGATCGGGTCGCCATCGAGCGTCGCGAACCGCGAGCTGCCGTCGGGCATGACGCCCTGGCCCTGCGTCGCGCGGATCGCCGTGCACAGGTTGGTCTTGCGGCTGAGGCACGACGGGCATTGCCGGCATTCCGGCGTGTAGAGGGGGATGACATGGTCGCCCGGCCTCACGCTGGTGACGCCCGCGCCGACCTCGACCACCACGCCCGCGCCCTCGTGCCCCAGGATCGCCGGGAAGAGCCCCTCGGGATCGGCGCCCGACAGCGTGAACTCGTCGGTGTGGCAGATGCCGGTGGCCTTGATCTCGACCATGACCTCGCCGGCGCGCGGTCCTTCGAGGTTGACCTCCATCACCTCCAGAGGATGCCCCGCCTTGACCGCCACCGCCGCGCGCGTCCGCATGTCCCGCCCTCCCAAGCTCTTGTTATTGCCTATCGGACTGTCATTCATTCTGCTGGACGGAGCAAGAGAGGTGGCAGCGATGCGCGTGACGATGGCCATTCTGGCGGCAGCGGCCGTGGCCGGCTGCGTGGAACCAAAGGTCGACGTGACCGAGGAGAGCTGCGGCGCCGAGCGCCTGCAGTACCTCGTCGGGCAGGACGAGGGCGCGCTGGCCGCGATGACCTTCGAGGCGGGCGCCGTCAGGGTGATCCGGCCGGGCCAGGCCGTCACCATGGACTTCAGCCCGAGCCGGCTGAACCTGGAACTCGACGGCAGCGGACGCATTCAGCGGGTGTATTGCGGCTAGGCATCAGCGCCGGTGCGCGATCGCGCGGGGGTCTTGATCGCGGAACGCCGCTGGGAGTAGGGGACGCGGATGTCAAAGAAACTCTTCCTCACGACCTTCCGGGCGCTCGCCCTTGTCGCGGGCCTTGCCGCCTGCGTTCCGTCCGAGCCGCAGGACCCGCCGCCGGGCGCGCCCCAGCCGGGCGACCTCATCGGCGGCGGCGCCGACGACACGCTTCTCGAACGCGAGCCCGATCTCTGCCAGGCAGCGCAGTACCAGAGCTACGTCGGCCAGCCGGGCTCGGTCGTGCAGACGCTGGGCATCACGCGGGAGTTCCGCGTGATCGAGTTCGGCGGCATCTTCACGCAGGAATACAACCCCGGCCGCATCAACTTCTGGCTGAACCCGTCGGGCATGATCGACCGCATCGGCTGCGGCTGAGCGGTCTGCCCCAGGGCTCAGGCCCGCGTCTTCTCGCGCTTCAGCTTCTCCATCTTTCGGGTGATGAGCTGGCGCCTGAGCGGGGTGAGATAGTCGATGAACAGCCGGCCGTTCAGGTGGTCGATCTCGTGCTGCACGCAGGTCGCCCAGAGGCCGGCGAAGCCCTCCTCGGCGATCTTGCCCTCGGGCGTGGTCCAGCGCACGCGCACCTCGGCGGGCCGCTCGACATCGGCATACTGCTCGGGGATCGACAGGCAGCCTTCCTCGTAGACGTTGCGCGCCTCCGACGACCAGACGACCTCGGGGTTGAAGAGCGCCATGGGCCGCGGCGGCTGGTCCTCGCGCTTGGCGCAATCCATGACGATCAGCCGCGCCGACACGCCCACCTGCGGCGCGGCCAGGCCGATGCCCGGCGCGTCGTACATCGTCTCGAGCATGTCGTCGGCAAGCTGGCGCAGCTCGGCCGTCACCGCCACGACGGGCTCCGCGACCTTTTTCAGGCGGGGGTCGGGATGGATCAGGATCGGGCGCAGGCTCATCCGCCGGCATTTAGGCGAAGCTCCCGGGCCGCGCAACGGTCTTGCGCCTGCCCGCCCCATGGCTAGCCTGCCCCGGGGGAAACCGGAGACAGGCCATGAGCTTCGACGAGATCATCGACCGGCGCGGCACGCATTGCGTGAAGTGGGACATGATGGAGCCGCTCTACGGTGTCTCGCCCTCGGACGGGCTCGCGATGTGGGTCGCCGACATGGAGTTCCGCCCGCCCGCCTGCGTGTCGGACGCGGTGCAGGCGATGGTCGACCACGGCATCTACGGCTACTTCGGCGACGAATCGAAGTACCGCGCCGCGATCTGCTGGTGGATGAAGGAACGCCACGGCTGGCAGGTCGAGGCGGAGTGGATCTTCTCGACCCACGGCCTCGTCAACGGGACCGCGCTCTGCGTCGATACCTGGACCCGCCCGGGCGATGGCGTCATCCTCTTCACGCCGGTCTACCATGCCTTCGCGCGGGTCATCCGTGCCGCCGGGCGCGAGGTCGTGGAGCTGCCGCTGGCGCAGCGGGACGGCCGCTACGTGATGGATTTCGACGCCTATGGCGCGATGCTCACGGGGCGTGAACGGATGGTCATCCTCTGCTCGCCCCACAACCCCGGCGGACGGGTGTGGAGCGGGAACGAACTGCGCGCGCTGGCCGAGTTCTGCGTGCGGCACGATCTCCTCCTCGTCTCGGACGAGATCCACCACGATCTGGTGATGCCGGGCCATCGGCACCTGCCGATGACGCTGGCCGTGCCCGAGATCGCCGACCGTCTGGTGATGATGACGGCGACAACCAAGACCTTCAACATCGCCGGATCGCATATCGGCAACGTCATCATCCCCGATCCCGCGCTCCGCCAGGCGTTCGGCGGGCGGATCGCCGCGCTCGGCATCTCGCCCAACTCGTTCGGCATCTTCATGGCGACCGCCGCCTACTCGCCCGCCGGCGCCGCCTGGGTCGACGACCTCGTCGCCTATCTCGACGGCAACCGCCGGCTGTTCGACGCCGGCGTGAACGCGATCCCCGGCCTGCGGTCGATGCCGCTCGAGGCGACCTACCTCGCCTGGGTCGACTTCGCCGGCACCGGCATGGCCGGGGAGGAGTTCACCCGCCGCGTCGCGCGCGAGGCGAAGATCGCGGTGAACCACGGGCCGAGCTTCGGCCGCGGCGGCGAAAGCTTCCTGCGCTTCAATATCGCCACCCCGCGCGCAGTGGTGGCCGATGCCGTCGCCCGCCTGCAGCGCGCCTTCGCCGACCTGCAATGACCGCCGCGCGGGCAACGCTCCCGTCGTCCTGACTCGTGGGCATCGCCGCCGCGGCGCTGGTCTATGACCGCTTCGTCACACCCACACCACCGGCGCCGCTGGCCCGGACGATCGACCGGATCATGGTCGAGAAGGCCGACCGCCGGCTGACCGTCTATCGCGACGGCGCGGCGCTCCGCGTCTACCGCATCTCGCTTGGCCATGAGCCCGTCGGCGACAAGACCCGGCAGGGCGACGGGCGGACGCCCGAGGGCCTCTTCCGGATCGACCGGCGCAACCTCACGAGCCGCTTTCACCTGTCGCTCGGGCTCGACTATCCGCAGCCGGCGCATGCCGCCCGCGCGGCAGCCGGCGGCTACGGCCCCGGCGGCGACATCTTCATCCACGGCCAGCCGCCCGGACTCGGGCCGCGGCAGCGGCTGAACCATGACCGGACCGCCGGCTGCATCGCGGTGTCGAACGCGGTGGTCGAGGAGCTCTGGCGGGTCACCGAACTCGGCACCTTGGTCGAGGTCACGCCCTGAGGGTCAGGGCGCAAGCGCCTCGGTGACCCGGTCGATCGCCGGCATCGTCCGGTCGATCCGGCCGTCATTGGTGACGATCGCCGCGGCGCGCCGATCCGGCCAGACAACGATCCGCGCCAGCCAGAGCGTGTTCGACCCGGCATGCTGGAGCCGCCCGCTTTCGTGCACGATCCAGCCCAGCGCGTAGCCGTTGCCGCGCGGCCGGTGCAGCGCCTCCCAGGCGCCGGGCGGGAGGTAGTCGGCCGGCCGTATGGCGTGAGCGGCAGCGAAGCGCACGAGGTCGCAAAGCGCGATGTGCACCGTTCCGGCCGGGCCCATCGCGGCGGGGTTGTCGGCGAACCGGCCCGGCTCCACCGCCGTCAGGCCGCCGAGCAGCCCCAGGCGGTGGCCGCGCGGCTGGTCGAGCGTGCCGGCGACGCCCGGCGGCCCGAACCCGGCCGACGAGAGGCCGAGCGGCCCGAACACCTCGGCCTGCATCAGCGCCTCCCACGACCGCCCGGTCGCAGCCTCCAGCATAGCGCCCGCGACAGTGTAGCCCGCATTGGAGTAGCCGAACATCGTACCGGGCGGCTGTTCCGGCGCCTGGCCGAGGACCGCCGCCGCATAGGCGAGGCGCTGCGCCGCCGGATCGGCGCGGCCATGGCCCGCGATCAGGCGCAGCGACCGGAGGCGCCCGGCATTCTCGGGCAGCCCCGAGCGATGCGACAGCAGCTGCTCGAGCGTGATCTCGCGGACCGCGGGATGCATCGTCGGGACCGCCGCGCCCAGCGCCGCGCCCACGGTGGTCTGCCAGTCGATCCGGCCCTGCGCGACCAGCCGCGCGGCCAGCGTGGCGGTCATCGGCTTGGTGACCGACCCGATGTGCCAGAGGTCGCCGGGTTCGACCTCGGCGGGCCGGCCTGCGGCGCGGTGGCCGGCCACGGCGCAGTCGGGCGCATCACGGCCCGCGACGCCGACCCCCGCCCCTGGAACACCATCCGCGACCAGTGCGCGCGCCAGCGCCGCCGGATCGGCTTCGGCGCCGGCCGGCTGTGCCGCGAGAACCGTCGCCGCGGCCAGGCAGAGAGCCTTCAGGGACATGCCCACTGTATCGGCCACGGTCTGCCGGCGGGCAAGGCCGGCACCGCCCGATCGGCGGATCAGTGCGCGAGCAGCGCCACCGGTGCGTGTTCGTCCCGCACGAAGTCGAGCGCGGGGCGGTCCGCGGCCTCGGTACGCCGCTTGTACTCGTAGCGCATCTCCCCCGGCTCCTCGGCCGAGGCGATCACCAGGCACTGCGCGACAAGCCGGCTGCCGTCGTAGAGGTCGACAAGGCCGCGCAGGTGCGGCGCGTCCTCCGGTAGCGAGAAGCCGTCCGGCGCCAGCCGGATCACCGGATAGGCATCAACGCCGACCACGATCCGCAGCCGGCTCTTGCGGACCAGGTCGCGCTGGCGCGCACGGTCGAGCCCCTCGCGGACTTCCTTCGAAAGAAAACTGAACACGGTCCTGATACTCCCCCACCGCTCAGGAGCTTGAGGCGGATTTTCCTTACGTCAAGTTGCCGGATGGTGCCGCAGCGGAAATTTCACGTATCCGACACGCGCGGCGGGTGGGCTTCAGCGTTTGACAAGGCTCAGTTGCGTCACCGGGGCCAGCGGCTGCCAGGCTTCGGCACCCGGCAGCCCCTCGCGCCGGCTGACCTGCAGCCGGGCGAGGTCGCCGCCATGCTGCGCGCGGAGCCCGAGAAGCAGTGATTCGTTCCCGGGGGTGAGCCCGTTGGCGACCAGCCGGCCGAGCGGGCGGAGCGCCGCCCAGGCGGCCGCGAACACGGCCGCGTCGAGGCCGCCGCCGATGAAGATCGCGTCCGGCGGCGGCAAGCCCGCCAGCGCCGCCGGCGCCTCACCCTCGACGAGTTCAAGCTTCGGTGCGCCGAGGGCGAGCGCATTGGCCGCCGCCATCAGCCGCCGGTCGGCGCGCGGCTCGATCCCGATCGCGCGGGCGAAGCGCGCTGCCCGCATCCATTCGATGGCGACCGATCCCGAGCCGGTGCCGATGTCCCACAGAAGCGCGCCGCGCATCGGCATCAGCTTGGCCAGCGTCGCCGCCCTGACCTCGCGCCGCGTCACCGTGCCGTCGTGCTGGAAAAGCTCGTCGGCCAGACCCGGCACGCGGGGCTGCAGCGCGGCATCGGCAGCCGCCACGCATTCCACGGCCAACGTGTTGAAGGCGGGAACCTCGGCGCGCCAGGCCGCCGCCGTGCCGTCGATCCGGACCTCCTCCGGCCCGCCCATCGCGGCAAGCACCGTCATCCGGCTCTGGCCGAAGCCGCGCTGGGCGAGGAACCGCGCGATCCGTGCCGGCGTGTCGGCGCCGGTGGCGAGGATCAGGAGGCGCTGGTCGGGCTGGATGAAGGCGATCATCTGCTCGACCGGCCGGCCGTGCACGGTCAGCGTCTCCACATCGGCCAGCGACCAGCCCATGCGGGCGGCGGCGAGCTGGAACGCGGAAAGCTGCGGGTGGTAGACGATCTCGGCCGGCGGGATCGCCCGGCCGATGCGCGCGCCGATCGAGTACCAGAGCGGATCGCCCGCCACCAGGACGGCGACGCGGCGCCCTTCGAGCTGCCGCAGCAGCGCGATCAGGTCGTCGAAGGCCTCGGGCCAGTCGCGCCGCTCGGCCGCGACGGGCAGGCCGGCATGCCGGCTGCCGCCGACCAGCACCTCAGCCGCCTCGACCACCGCCCGCGCCGGCGGCGAGAGCCCCGCCAGCCCGTCCTCGCCCATGCCGACGATGTGCAGCCACGCCGCCATCCGCGCCCTCCGGTCCCGAGCCGGCGGTATAGGAGAGCGGCCGGCCCGGGGCAACGTGCTGTGCGTCCGCGCAGGGACCGGCCTGCGGTGCGCCGGGTTACCGCGCCGCGTCCGGGGCCTATGTTTGAGGGAGGGCGGCAGGAGGGCGCGATGGGTCAGCTGATCGACGGGCAATGGGACAGGGGCTGGTATGACACCCGGTCGTCGGGCGGGCGCTTCGTCCGCTCGACCTCGCGGTTCCGCAACTGGATCACGCCGGACGGCGCGCCGGGCCCGAGCGGCGAGGGCGGCTTCCCGGCCGAAAGCGGCCGCTACCATCTCTACGTCTCGCTCGCCTGCCCCTGGGCGCACCGGACGCTGATCTTCCGGCACCTCAAGGACCTCGACGCCCATGTCGGCGTCAGCGTGGTGCATCCCAACATGCTGGACGACGGCTGGACCTTCGCCACCGACTTTCCCGGCGCGACCGGCGACCGCCTCCACGGCCTGCCCTTCCTGCGCGACCTCTACACGCGCGCCAGGCCCGATGTCTCGGGCCGGGTGACGGTGCCGGTGCTGTGGGACCGGGTGCGCGACACCATCGTCTCGAACGAAAGCGCCGAGATCATCCGGATGTTCAACGGGGCCTTCGATGCGATCACCGGCAACACGCTCGACCTCTGGCCCGAGAACCTGCGCGACGCGATCGAGCCGGTCAACGCGCGCATCTACGACACCGTCAACAACGGCGTCTACAAGGCCGGCTTCGCCACCACGCAGGCGGCCTACGACGAGGCGGTGGCCGCGCTCTTCGACACGCTCGACGGGCTCGAGGACCGGCTCGGAGGGCGCCGCTACCTCATGGGCGACCGGGTGACCGAGGCCGACTGGCGGCTTTTCACCACCCTGGTGCGGTTCGACGCGGTCTATTTCGGGCATTTCAAGTGCGCCCGCCGCCGGCTTGTCGACTATCCGGCGCTCTGGGCCTATGCCCGCGACCTTTACCAGTCGCCCGGCGTGGCGGCGACGGTCGACTTCGACCACATCCGGCGCCACTACCACTTCAGCCACGACAGCATCAATCCGCACCGCATCGTGCCGGTCGCGCCCGCCATCGACTGGACCCTCCCGCACGGCAGGGAGCGGCTCGCCGCGGCCTGAGGCGGACGCTGCCGCGATCTGCGCGGTTGCCTCGCCGCACGGCGCTGATAGTGTCGGCGCAAATGCTGGGGGGAGGGTATCCATGACCTGTCGGTTCCGCGCCGCGTTCGCCGCTTTCGTCCTGACGCTCGGTGCCGGACCGGCCGCGGCGGCGGTGCAATGCGGCGGATCGTTCGGCAGCTTCACCGCCGCGATGCAGGCCGAGGCGCTGGCGCGCGGGCATTCGGCGCAGGCGGCCGAGCCGTTCTTCGCCGCCGCCCGGCAGGACGACAGCGTGATCCGCGCCGACCGCAACCAAGGCATCTTCCGCCGGGACTTCGTCGACTTCTCGCGCACCGTCATCAGCCAGAGCCGGATCAGCAACGGCCAGCGGAACTGGCAGCGGCACCAGGCGATCTTCCAGGCGGCACAACAGCGCTACGGCATCCCGCCGGGCGTGCTGCTCGCGTTCTGGGCGCTCGAGACCGACTACGGCCAGGTGCAGGGCGACTTCAACACGCTGAACGCGCTGATGACGCTCGCGCATGACTGCCGCCGCCCGCAGCTGTTCCAGCCGCAGGTCTTCGCGGCGCTGGCGCTCTACGAGCGCGGCCAGTTCGACCTGCGCACCACCGGCGCCTGGGCGGGCGAGATCGGCATGGTGCAGATGCTGCCCGGCGACATCCTGGAGCGCGGCGTCGACGGCGACGGCGATGGCGTGGTCAGCCTCAAGACCTCGGTGCCAGATGCCATCCTGTCGGGCGCGCGGATGCTCCAGCACCATGGCTGGCGCGCGAACGAGCCCTGGCTGCAGGAAGTCGTCGTGCCGCAGAACCTCGACTGGACGAAGACCGGCCTCGACACCGAGCTGACGGTGGCCGACTGGGCGCAGATGGGCGTGCAGCCGCGCGCCGGCAGCCTGCCGAGCGGGCGGCTGCCTGCCTCGGTCCTGCTGCCGATGGGGCGGAACGGACCGGCATTTCTGGCCTATCCGAACTTCCGCGTGTTCTTCGAGTGGAACAAGAGCTTCGTCTACGTCACCACGGCCGCCTATTTCGCGACCCGGCTCGAGGGCGCGCCGGTGTTCGACGCCGGCAACCCCGACCCCGGCCTGTCGGGCAACCAGATGCAGCAGCTGCAGCAGAAGCTCGCCGCACGCGGCCACGACGTGGGCGCGATCGACGGCATCCTCGGGGCGCAGACCCGCCGGGCGGTACAGCTCGAACAGGCGCGCCTCGGCCTGCCGGCCGACGCATGGCCGACGCGGGAGCTGCTGAACGCGCTCTGACGTCAGCCGTTCTCGCGCAGGACCTGCCCGGCGAGGTAGAGCGAGCCGCAGATCAGGATCCGCGCCGCGGGGTCGGCCGCGGCGATGTCACGGACACTCGCCAGAACGCTGTCGGCGGCGACCGCGCGGTGACCGGTATCGACCGCGGCCGCCAGGGTCTCGCCGGCGGTCAGGGTGTTCTTCTCGCCCGGAATCGTCACCGCATGCAGGCTTTCCACGACCGGCGCCAGCGGGCGCAGGAAGCCCCGCACATCCTTGGTGCTGAGCATGCCGACGATCAGGTGTACCCGGCGCGGTGGCAGCCGCGACAGCGTCTCGGCGATCGCCTCGCCCGCGGCCGGGTTGTGGCCGCCGTCCAGCCACAGCTCGGCGGTGCCCGCCGCCTCGACCAGCGGCCCGCGGCGGAGCCGCTGCATCCGGGCCGCCCATTCGGCCCGCGTCACCGCCGCCTCGCAGGCCTCGGCCTGGAAGCCGAGCGCCCTGAGCGCGGCCAGCGCGGCGCCGGCATTGTGCACCTGGTGCGCCCCGATCAGGTTCGGCAGCGGCAGGTCGAGCAGCCCGTGCTCGTCCTGGAACACCATGCGGCCGCGCTCCTCCCACACCTGCCACTGCTGGCGATGGGCGAGAAGCGGCGCGCCCAGCCGCTCCGCCTTGGCCTCGATCGCCGCCATCGCCTCGGGCGCCTGCGGCCCGACCACGCAGCGCACCCCGCGCTTGATGATCCCCGCCTTCTCCGACGCGATCTGCGGCAGCGTCTCGCCCAGATACTGCTGGTGGTCGTAGCTGACCGGGGTGATGACGGTCAGCGCCGGCCGGTCGACCACGTTCGTCGCGTCGAGCCGCCCTCCGAGCCCGACCTCGAGCAGCGTCCAGTCCGCCCTGATCCGCGCGAAGGCGACCAGGGCTGCAACCGTCGTGATCTCGAAGAAGGTGATCGGCTCGCCGCCATTCGCCGCGTAGCACTCGTCGAGGTAGCGCGTCAGGTCCGGTTCCGACACCAGTGCGCCGGCCAGCCGGATGCGCTCGTGGAACCGCGCGAGGTGCGGCGAGGTGTAGACATGGCACCGCTGCCCCGCCGCTTCGATGCCGGCGCGCAGCATCGCCGTGGTCGAGCCCTTGCCGTTCGTGCCCGCGACATGGACGACCGGCGGCAGCGACCGTTCCGGGTGGCCCATCCGGGCGAGCAGCCGGTGCACGCGGTCGAGCGTGAGGTCGATGATCTTCGGATGCAGCGACATCATCCGGTCCAGGACGACGTCGGAAGTGAGGGTGGTCACGCTTTGGCGTCTCCGGCCGGCGCGGCGGCGGCGGGCTCGGGCGCAGGCGGGGCAGGCTCGGGCGCCGGCTCGGCCTTCGGTGCCGGCAGGTCGCCCTTCACCGCCGGCGGCTTGCCGGTCAGCAGGCGGACGATACCGATCAGCTCGTCGCGAAGCTGCCGGCGATGGGTCACCCGGTCGAGCATGCCGTGGTCGAGCAGGTATTCGGCCCGCTGGAACCCCTCGGGCAGCTTCTCGCGGATCGTCTGCTCGATCACCCGCGGGCCGGCGAAGCAGATCAGCGCGTTCGGCTCGGCGATCTGGATGTCGCCCAGCATGGCGTAGCTGGCGGTCACGCCGCCGGTCGTCGGATGGGTCAGCACGACGATGTAGGGCAGCCCCGCCTCGCGCAGCATCTCGATCGCGACGGTGGTGCGCGGCATCTGCATCAGCGACAGGATGCCTTCCTGCATCCGGGCCCCGCCGGCCGCGGCGAAGAGGATCAGCGGGCGCTTCAGCTTCACCGCACGCTCAGCCGCGGCGACGATGGCGTTGCCGACATACATCCCCATCGACCCCGCCATGAAGGCGAAGTCCTGCGCCGCGGCGACGATGGGCGTGCGCCCGATCTCGCCCTCGGCGACCAGCATCGCCTCCTTCTCGCCCGTCGCCTTCTGCGCCGCCTTCAGCCGCTCGGGGTACCGCTTCTGGTCGCGGAACTGCAGCGGGTCCGCCAGCGGCTCGGGCACCTTGACCTCGGTGAAGATGCCGCCGTCGAACAGCGCGGCGAAGCGCTCGCGCGGGCTGATCGCCATGTGGTGCTGGCAGCTGGTGCAGACGTTGAGGTTCTCGGCCAGCTCGCGGTGGAACAGCATCTGCCCGCATTCGGGGCACTTGGTCCACAGGTTCTCCGGCACCTCACGCCGCGAAAAGAGCGAGTTGATCTTCGGCCGGACGTAGTTCGTGATCCAGTTCATCTGGCGCCTGACCCCCGCGGCTTCGGGCAGGGCCATGAGATAAGCCCCACCCCCGGGAAATGCAATCTAGCGGTCGAGCGCCCAGCGGATCAGCCGCCAGACCAGGGCCAGGAAGACCACGTTGAAGCCGAGCGAGATGATCATCTCGCGGGTGTCGGCCTGGGTGAAGGGCGTCGTCCACTTGGCCAGCCCGGTGATCGACCCGCCGAGCGAGATCACCGTGAGCCCGTAGACGTTGTTGACGAAGTGCAGACCGACGGCGGCGCCGAGGCTGCCGGTGCGTTCCGTCAGGTCGGCCGCGATCACGCCGAAGGTGAAGGTGGCGAGCACGACGAGCCAGACCGCCGGCCCGAGGCCCGGCGCAATGTGGAGAAGCGAGAAGACGAGCGCGGGCAGGAACATCCAGATCACCCGGGCGCGGAAGCGCGCGGCGAGCTGCTGCTGGATATAGCCGCGGAACGCCAGCTCCTCCGCCGCGACCTGCACGAAGATCAGCGGGATCGCCCAGACAAGCGCCCGCAGCCAGACATCGAGCGCGAGATTCGGGACATAGGCGCCGAAATAGGCCCCGAGCCCGAAGAGAAGCCCGTAGACCGGCACCGTCACCGCAAGCACCGTCACGAAGCCGCGCAGCGTCTCGTCCCGCGGGCCGATAAGCGTGCCCGGCCCGCGGAAGTGCAGCGCCGCCGCAGCCACCACGACACCGAGCAGAAGCGGCACGAACGTCGCGAGAAGCGCAAGCGTCGGCAGCGGCTCGGCCGGCTGCTGCAGCTTCGGCATCATCTGCATGAACTCGAACGGGCCCATCGCCGCGAATGCGAGGCCTGCAAGCAGCGCGACGCCGCCGAGATAGCAGAAAAGGATCAGGAGGATGCCGAGGATCAGCCGCCAGAACTGCGGATAGAGCCGGGCGGGGCCGATCATGGCCTCGAATTCGGGCGCGCGCATCGTCTGGGATCCTTGCCTGTCCGCCGGGCAAACTAGCCCGCCCGCCCGGTGGCTTCAATCAGACGCGAAGCGCGACGCGGGCGGCGAGCCACGAGAGGCCGATCGCCGCGAGATCGAGCCAGAGCAGCGGGCGGAGCGCCGCCACGTCGTCGGCGGGGAATGGATAGAGGTAGAGCGCCAGGCCCGAGAACGGCCCCGGCAGCGCGACCAGCGCGATCGCGAGGAAGTTGTTGACGAAATGGAACGCCACCGCCGCGCCCAGCGTGCCGGTCCGCGCGGTGAGGTCGGCGGCCGCCAGCCCGAAGACGAAGGCCCAGGCCACGAACCAGGCCGCGTTCCCGCCCGCCTCCTGGGGGGTGTAGTGCCCGATCGCGAACAGCGCCGAGGGCAGGATCAGCCATACCGCCGGCTTCGGCCAGCGCGCCGCGACCTGGCTCTGGACATAGCCGCGGAACGCGATCTCCTCGGCCGCCGACTGGACCAGGATCGCGACGACCGACAGCGGCAGCAGGATCAGCCAGCCGGTCAGCGGCCGGACGCGCGATATCTCCTCGCCCCCGGGCAGCAGCACCCAAAGGACGGCGGCGAGGATGAAAAGCGCGCGGCAGGTCGCCACGAAGTCGCGCCGGGCGACCGGCCAGGGCCCGATCAGCGTCGCCCAGCCGCGCCGGTGAAGCGCCCGCGCGGCGATGGCGGCGCTGACGGCCATGAAGGCGAAGGAAAGAAGCACGATAAGCGCCCCACGCGGCGTATCGCCGGCGGCGATCTCGGCCGCCAGCAGCCACCCTGCGTCGGCGCCCGCCGCCGCGACGATGCCCGCGAAGAGCAGCTGGAGCAGTACGACGTAGATCGCGGCTGCCAGCGCGATCCCGGCCAGAAGCCGCCAGACCTCCGGATGCCGGCGGGCGGGGGCGACCAGACGTTCGTGGGGCGCGTAGGTCATCGGGTTCTCCGGCACCGCCGGACGCTAGCGGCACCGCCCCGCTGCTTCAACCGCCGGCTTTGATCGCGCTTGTGCGGCCGCAGCCCCTCGCCTATTCCCGGAACAAAGCGAGATGCGGGAGGAACCGATGCTCAAGCGCCCCTTCGACAAGTCGAAGCTGCCCAGCCGCCACGTGACGGAGGGGCCGGAACGGGCACCGCAGCGCAGCTACTTCTACGCGATGGGAATCACCGAGGAGGAGATCCACCAGCCCTGGGTCGGCGTCGCGACCTGCTGGAACGAGGCCGCGCCCTGCAACATCGCGCTGAACCGGCAGGCGCAGGTGGTCAAGCAGGGCGTCAAGAAGGGCGGCGGCACCCCGCGCGAGTTCACCACGATCACCGTCACCGACGGGATTGCAATGGGCAACGAGGGGATGCGCTCGTCGCTCGCAAGCCGCGACGCCATCGCCGACACGGTCGAACTGACGATGCGCGGCCATTCCTACGACGCAATCGTCGGCCTCGCCGGCTGCGACAAGTCGCTGCCGGGGATGATGATGGCGATGGTCCGCCTCAACGTGCCGTCGGTCTTCATCTACGGCGGCTCGATCCTGCCGGGGCGGCTCAACGGCCGCGACGTGACCGTGCAGGACGTGTTCGAGGGGGTGGGCAAGCACCAGGCCGGCACCATGTCGGACGCCGAGCTTGATATCCTAGAACGGATCGCCTGCCCCTCGGCCGGCGCCTGCGGCGCACAGTACACCGCCAACACCATGGCCTGCGTGAGCGAGGCGATCGGACTCGCGCTGCTCAATTCCTCCGGCGCGCCGGCGCCCTACGAAAGCCGCGACCAGTTCTGCGAGGCCTCGGGCGTCGCGGTCATGCGGCTGATCGAGGGCAACATCCGCGCCCGCGACGTCGTCACCCGCCAAAGTCTCGAGAACGCCGCCCGCGTCGTCGCCTGCACCGGCGGCTCGACCAATGCGGGCCTGCACCTGCCCGCCATCGCGCACGAGGCGGGGATCGACTTCGACCTCTTCGATGTCGCGGACATCATGCGCGACACGCCCTATTTCGTGAACCTCCGCCCGGGCGGCGACTACGTGGCCAAAGACCTCTACGAGGTCGGCGGCGTGCCGGTGGTAATGAAGGAACTGGCCAGGGCCGGGCTTCTCCACCTCGACTGCCTCACCGCGTCCGGCCGCACGCTGGGCGAAGAGCTCGACCAGATCCGGGGCGAGCCCGACGGCCGGGTGATCCACCCGGTCGCGAAGCCGCTATCGCCGACCGGCGGCGTCGTCGGCCTCAAGGGCAACCTCGCGCCGCAGGGCGCCATCGTGAAGGTCGCCGGCATGACCGAGGCCGAGCAGGTCTTCACCGGCCCGGCCCGCGTGTTCGAATCCGAGGAGGAGGCCTTCGCCGCCGTCAAGGCGCGCGACTACCGGGAAGGCGAGGTGATCGTCATCCGCAACGAGGGCCCCCGGGGCGGCCCCGGCATGCGCGAGATGCTGGCGACGACGGCGGCGCTGTCGGGGCAGGGCATGGGCAAGAAGATCGCGCTCATCACCGACGGCCGCTTCTCGGGCGCCACGCGCGGCTTCTGCGTCGGCCATGTCGGCCCCGAAGCGGCGGTCGGCGGGCCGATCGGGCTGCTGAAGGACGGCGACATGATCACGCTCGACGCCGTCACCGGCGAGATCTCGGTCGCGCTGTCGGACGCCGAGCTGGCCGCGCGCAAGGCCGCCTGGACCGGCCCGCGCGAGACGATGTATGCGACCGGCGCGCTCTGGAAATACGCGCAGCTTGTCGGGCAGGCGCGCGACGGCGCGGTTACCCATCCCGGCGGCAAGGCCGAGCGGCACGTCTACGCCGACATCTGAGGCCCGCCGTGCCGCCCCGCCACGACCGCCTGACCGCCCGGCTGACCGACCGCCTCGCCGAACGCGGCGCGCTCCGGCTCTGGAAGCGGGCGGCCGACGCCGCGGGCGAGGCCGATCTCGAGGACCTGCGCGAGCTGCGCGCCCGCGCCCGCCGGATGCGGCGCGAGATCGACCGGCTGCTGCTCGCGGCCGACGGCCGGCTGACCCGGCCCCTCCTCGGATCGAACGCGATGAACCGGCCGCTCGGCGCGGACTGGCTCTGGCGGCCCGGCCCGTGGCGGCAGCCGATCGCGCCCGCCGGCGAGGCCGGGATCGGGCCGCGCACCGAACTGGCCGAGGACGTGACCCTGTTCCACGACTGCCCGCTTCGCGAGACCGGCTACCGCCAGCTGCGCAATGCCCGTCCCGGCGATCTGGCGCCGTTCGGCCTGCGGATCGAGGTGCTGGGCTTCGGCGGCAGCTTCCTGTCGCTGGCGCTGGGCCTGCCGCCCGGCGCGCGCGAGGGGCTGCGGCGGCGGCACGTCTTCCGGCTCGACCTCGACGTGGCGGCCGAGCGGCCGCTCGGCCTCTTCGCCCGGCTGAACATCCGGCACGGCCCGAACACCGCGCAGCTGGTGTCGCGCATCCCCGGGGCGGACGGCCTCGTCTGGGTCGAGTTCGACCTCGAAGGCAGCCGCGTGAACGAACGGCGGGTCGAGAAGATCTGGCTCGACCTGATCCTCGAATCGCCCGAGATGAGCGCGCTCACCCTGCGCGATCTGACGATGTCGCGCCGGCCCAGGGCCGAGCTCTAGGAGGATCGGGCGTGGACGGACTCCGGCTGACCGGACTGGGGCTGACGGCAGGCATCTGGGAGGCGCGGATCGAGGGCGCCGGCGGCGAGCCGCCCGCGCTCGAGGTCAGCCACCGCGGCGAGGCGCTGCCGGGGGTCGAGCTGCGCGCCGAAGGCGGCGGCGCCTGGCTGCTGCGCGTGCCGGTTCCGGTCGGGACGCTAGGCGACGGGATGCAGACCTACCTCGTCACCGAAAGCGGAAGCGGCGTGCGGCTGGGCAGCTTCGCGATCGTCGCGGGCGCGGCGCTCGACGACGATCTCGCGGCCGAGCTCGCGCTGCTCCGGAGCGAACTCGAGGTCCTGAAGAAGGCGCTCCGGCGCATCGCTTCGGCCGCGCGCGGCTGAAGCCAAGCCCCGCCCTCAGCGCAGCCTCAGCCGCGGCGCCGGGCCAAGCGGGATCGGCCCGAAGACGACCATCCCGCCGCGAAAGCCCAGCGGCAGCTCGATCGTCTCGGGGTTGCCCGAGGCGCCGGCGATCAGTCCAAGCCCGCGCTCCAGCGTCGCCGCAGGCCCCTCGGCGAGAACGCCCGAGGCCGTCGCGACGGCGATGATCTCGCGCCAGTTCACGGCGCGGACCTGCAGCACGCCCTCGGGCACGCCGTCGGCATCGACGCTGAGGTCGCCCGCGGCTTCCAGATCGACGATCCCCCAGGTCGCCTTCGCCCGACGCAGGTCGATGCGCACCGGCTGCGGGCGGCGGTCCTCGACGGCGCGGCGGTCCCACGGCCGGTCGAAGCCGACGCGCGCGTCGACCGACACGAGGTCGATGGTGCGCGGCAACCGCCCGCCGGGGTCGATCCGGCCCAGCAGAGGGGCCGCCGGCGCGATCGCCGCGGCCTCCACCCGCAGGTCGAGCGCCGTCTCCATCCCGTCCGGCCGCAGCGCCGAAAGCCGTGCCAGCGCGACCGCCGCCGTCCACCCGCGCGACGATGTCAGCTGCGCGGTGTCGACCGCCGCCTCGGCGCGAAGCAGCGTCAGCGACGGCCCCGGGATCAGCGCCAGCCGCGCCGACATGCCGTCGGTCTCGACGACGATCCGCTCCTCGGGCGTCGCCACGACCTGTTCGGGCGGGAAGGTCAGCGTCACGTCGGCCGGCTGCCAGGCCGGCGCCTCGACCGTCAGGCGCGGCGCGCTCCAAGCCAGCCCGGTCCCGGGGTCGGCGAGATCGGGCGCCGCGATCTCGGCCCGGAATCGGGTAGGAAAGCCGCCGACCTCGACCCCGCCCGCATCGGCCGCCCAGCCCTCGCCGCGCCGGTCCGATAGCCAGAAGTCGAGCCCGAGCTGCACCGAGACCGCGGCGAACACCCACCAGGCCGACCACAGGATCGCCGCGACGACAGCCAGTCCGATAAGCCGCCGCACCGCTGGCCCTTCCGTTTTCGCCCGTCCCGTGTCTATAGCCGGGCCGGTGGAAGGACCAGCTTGATGCGCGACGATCTGTGGGTGTTCGGCTATGCCTCGCTGCTCTGGGATCCCGGCTTTCCGGTGGCCGAGCGGCGGCGCGCGCGCCTCGAGGGCTGGCACCGGTCGTTCTGCATGTGGTCGATCCACCACCGCGGCACGCCGGAACGGCCCGGCCTCGTCCTCGCGCTCGACCGACAGGAAGGGGCATCGTGCATCGGCGTCGCGCTCCGCGTCGCGCCGGGGGCCGCGGCCGAGACGCTCGACTATCTCCGCGCGCGCGAACTGGTGTCGTCGGCCTATCTCGAGCGGCGCCTGCCGGTCGGGTTCGACGATGGCGCCGCCGCCGAGGCGCTGGCCTACGTCGTCGACCCGACGCATGCGCAGTATACCGGGCCGCTGGCGCTCGAGCGGCAGGCGCAGGTGATCGCCGCCGCCATCGGCGGGCGCGGCCCGAACCCCGACTACCTCTGGAACACCGAGGCCCATCTCGCCGCGCTCGGCATCGCCGATCCCGACCTCGCCTGGCTGGCCGAGCGTGTCAGGGCGCTCGTCATGGCCCGTTAGCTGTTGGCACGGGCTCGGCCGGCCCCTATTCTGCCCGCGTCGAGCGGAGCAGCCGAACCGGAATGACCTTCAGCGAAAAGCAGCCAGCACCGTTCTTCTCACAACCGGTGCGGCAGATCTTCATGATGCTCGTCGTGGTCGTTCTGGTCGCCGTCGGCGGCTGGTTCGCGTTCCCGCAGGTCGAGGCGGTGTTCCTGTCGAGCCCGTGGCTGAACGGCGTGATCTTCGGGGTGTTCGTGGTCGGCGTGCTGGCCTGCTTCTGGCAGGTCTTCGCGCTGGTCAGCTCGGTCGGCTGGATCGAAGGCTTCGCCGGCGGCCGCCCGGGCGCCGACATCTCACAGCCGCCGCGGCTGCTGCTGCCGCTTGCCTCGATGCTGCGCACCCGCGGCGCGCGCAGCCAGCTTTCGGCCTCGTCGACCCGCTCGATCCTCGAAAGCGTCTCGACGCGGATCGAGGAGGCGCGCGACATCACCCGCTACATCGTCAGCCTGCTGATCTTCCTCGGCCTGCTCGGTACGTTCTACGGCCTCGCCATCACCGTCCCCGCGGTGGTCGAGACGATCCGCTCGCTGGCGCCGCAGGACGGCGAGACCAGCGTGAACGTGTTCGACCGGCTGATGACGGGGCTCGAGGCGCAGCTGGGCGGCATGGGCACGGCGTTCTCGTCCTCGCTCCTCGGCCTTGCCGGGTCGCTCGTCGTCGGGCTGCTCGAGCTGTTCGCCGGGCATGGCCAGAACCGGTTCTACCGCGAGCTCGAGGAATGGCTGTCGTCGATCACCCGGGTCGGACTCGCCGCCGGCGAGGGCGAGGGCGGCGATCTCGGCCTGCTCGGAGGGGTGATCGACCAGATGGCCGAGCAGATGGAGACGGTGCGCGGGATGCTGGCGCAGACCGACATGGGCTGGGCGATGATCGACGAGCGCCTCGGCGGCCTCGCGACGGCGGTCGAGCGCCTCACCGGCCAGCTCGAGACCGACCGCACGACATTGTCGGCGCTCGACCGGATCGCCGAGGCGCAGCGTCGGGTGGCCGACGGCCAGGAGCGGATGGCGGAGGGCCAGACGCGGATGGCCGAGGGGCAGGAGCGGATCGTCGCGGCGCTCGTCAGCCTCGACGACGACGCAGCAGTCGGCGAGGGGCCGGATGCCGAGGCGCGGATGCGGCTCCGCTCGATCGACACGCAGCTTCTGCGCATTCTCGAGGAGCTGGCGGTCGGCCGGCAGGAAAGCCTCGCCGAACTGCGGTCCGACATCGCGCAGCTCACCCGCGCCGTCCGCCGGCTCGGCACCGAGTTCGCCGACGGCGGACGCCGGAGGGAATAGCCGATGGCCCTCGCACGTCGCAGCGGGCAGAAGTTCCAGGCCAACATCTGGCCCGGCTTCGTCGACGCCATGACCGCGCTGCTGCTGGTGCTGATGTTCGTGCTGTCGATCTTCATGATCGTCCAGTTCATGCTGCGCGAGACGATCACCGGGCAGGAGACCGAGCTCGACGAGTTGACCGCGCAGGTGGCGGGGCTGGCCGATGCGCTGGGGCTGGAGCGGCTGCGCAGCGCGGCGCTGGAGAACGACCTCGGCGCGCTGAGCGCGTCGCTCGCCGAGGCGCGGACCGAGGCCGAGGCGCAGGCCGCGCTGATCCTCCAGCTCAACGACGACCTCGCCGCGGGCGTGGCCGCGCGGGAGGGCCTCGAAGCGCGCATCGCCGGGTTCGAGGGCGAGGTCGCCGCGCTCGGTGCCGAGCGCGACCGGCTCGAGACCGCGCTGGCCGCCGCCCGGGCCGAGATCGCCGCCGACGCCGAGGCCGCGCGCCTCGCCGCGGCCC
>CAZYBG010000058.1:0-19312 GCA_964645155.1 uncultured Rhodobacterales bacterium
TTCCTTCGACGTCCGGCGGACCTCGACCCCCGTGGGGTTGTTGTTGCCGGTCGTGTGGAACGCCCAGATGTGCAGGATCACCAGGCCGGCGATCACGAACGGCAGCAGGTAGTGCAGCGACAGGAACCGGTTCAGCGTCGCGTTGTCGACCGCCGGGCCGCCGAGCAGCCAGGTCTGGATCGATTCCCCGACGAACGGGATCGCGCCGAAGAGGCCGGTGATGACCGTGGCCCCCCAGAACGACATCTGCCCCCAGGGCAGCACGTAGCCCATGAAGGCGGTGGCCATCATCAGCACGTAGATCAGCATGCCGATGATCCACGTCACCTCGCGCGGCGCCTTGTAGCTGCCGTAGTAGAGGCCGCGGAAGATGTGCAGATAGACCGCCACGAAGAACAGCGATGCGCCGTTCATGTGGAGATAGCGGATCATCATGCCGCCGTTGACGTTGCGCATGATGTGCTCGATCGAGGCGAACGCATAGTCGACATGCGGGGTGTAGTGCATGACGAGGACGATGCCGGTGACGATCTGCAGCGCCAGGCAAAAGGTCAGCACGATGCCCCAGATCCACATCCAGTTGAGGTTCTTGGGCGTCGGGATCATCAGCGTGTCGTACATCAGCCCGGCGATCGGCAGGCGCCGGTGCAGCCAGGTCTGGAACCCCGACTTGGGCTCGTAATGGTCGTGCGGAATGCCTGACATCGCTGCCCCTCCTCAGCCCAGCTGGATCGTGGTTTCGTCGGTGAACGCGGCGACGGGAACCGGCAGGTTCTCCGGCGCCGGGCCGCGGCGGATGCGGCCGGACGTGTCGTAGTGCGAACCGTGGCAGGGGCAGAACCAGCCGCCGAAATCGCCGGCGCCGTCACCGATCGGCACACAGCCGAGATGGGTGCAGACGCCCATCTGCACCAGCCACTCGCCGGTTTCGTCCAGCGCGCGGTTCTCATCGGTCGCCTCGACCTCGTCGCCAAGGTTGGCGTTGCGCGCCACCGGGTCGGGCAGTTCGGAAAGCTCGACCGACCGGGCCTGCTCGATCTCTTCGGCGGTGCGGCGGCGGATGAAGACCGGCTTGCCCAGCCACTGCACGGTAAGCTGCGTACCCTCGGCGACGCCGGACACGTCGACCATGACCGACGACAGCGCCTGCACGTCGGCCGAGGGGTTCATCTGGTTGACCAGCGGCCAGATCGCCGCGCCGGCCGTGATGGCGCCCGCGCCCGCCGTGGCGTAGTAGAGAAAATCCCTGCGGGTGCCTTCGTGGTCGTCTGCGTGAGACACGAGAAATCTCCCCGTTCTTCCGGAGGCCTGCGGCCGCTGTTGCAGGGGTCGCGTGCCTGCGCGATCCCGTCCGCGCTGGTAGATAGCGGGGTCCGCGGGGCGCGTCCAGCGCGCAGTGGCACCCTTGGCGTGGGCCTTGTGTCGCATCCGGCGGCCGGGCCGGGCCGGCTGCGGGAGCCGAGGCGGGCTCGCTCCGGCGCGGGCAGGCCGGCCGTCAGCCGCCAGGCGGCACGGTCGCCGCCATGCCGGGGCGGGCCGAGAAGCGCCCGTACCATGCCGCGAGCGACGGCCGCCCGCCGCGCCACGCGCGGTCGCCATGGCGGAAGTCGAGATAGCCAAGCGCACAGGCAACGGCGATCTGGCCGATGTCGAGGGGTCCTTCGAGATGGCTGATCCAGCGCGCCTCGATCGCGTCGAGGGCGCGCGCGACCTTCATCCACTGGCCTTCCACCCACGGCGGATGGCGCGCCGCCTCGGGCCGAACCCGCCATTCGTAGACCATCAGGATCGCCGCATCGAGGATGCCGTCCGCCGTCGCCTCGAGGGTCAGGGTGTCCCACAGGCGCGGCGCAGCGGGATAGAGCCCGCCCCCCGCGCGGTCATCGAGGAACCGGCAGATGACCCGGCTGTCATAGAGCGCCGGTCCGCCGTCCCGCTCCAGCGCCGGGATCTTGCCGAGCGGGTTCTGCGCCAGCGGCATCGTCGCGGGATCGACCGGCGTGCCCGATGCCGCCACCAGATCGACATCGCCGAGCTGCCCGGTCTCGTGCAGCACGACCATCACCTTGCGGACATAGGGCGAGGTCGGCGAATGATAGAGCCGGAGCACGTCAGACGCGCCGCATCCTGAACCGCCCGAGCAGCGCCGCGTCGATCTCGACGGTCCGGCCGCCCAGCCGGATGACGCGGCGGAAGCGCGCGGACCCGCTGGTCTGCTCGCGGGCCGGCACCCTCGATACGCCGAGGCCCTCCTCCACGTCGTCGAGCGCGTCTTCTGCCCTCTGGTCGATGCGGACCGGGCGCCGCGGCCGCATCGCGCGGACCACGGCAAGACCGGCAAGCGCCACGCCGGCGATGGGCAGGATCGGAAGCGGCATCGGTCGGTCCTCCTCGGGCGTCCCGCACGGATGCTAGGGGTCGGGGCCGGCGCTGTCCATCCTCGCGGTGCTTTCCTTCCGCCGGTGACGCCGCTAGACCTCGGGCGGACCACGGCGGGGCGGGTGGATGCGGATCGTCTTCATGGGCACGCCCGACTTCGCCGTTCCGGCACTCGATGCGCTGGCCGGCGCTGGCCACGCGATCGCGGCGGTATACACCCGGCCGCCGCAGCCCGCCGGCCGCGGCCAGCGCGATCGGCCGTCGCCCGTCCAGCGACGGGCCGAGGCGCTGGGCCTGCCGGTGCGCACGCCGCGGTCGCTGCGCACGGCCGAGGCGCAGGACGACTTCCGCGCGCTCGCGCCGGAGGTGGCCGTGGTTGTCGCCTACGGCCTGATCCTGCCGCAGCCGGTGCTCGACGTGCCGGCCCGCGGCTGCCTCAACATCCACGCCTCGCTCCTGCCGCGCTGGCGCGGCGCCGCGCCGATCCACCGCGCGGTGATGGCGGGCGACGCCGAGACCGGCGTCTGCATCATGCGGATGGAGGCCGGCCTCGACACCGGCCCGGTGCTCCTGCGCGAGGCAACGCCGATCGGCGCCGAGGACACGACCGGCGATCTGCACGACCGCCTCGCGGCGATCGGCGCCCGCCTCGTCGTCGAGGCGCTCGGCCGGCTCGACAGCCTCGTCCCCCAGCCGCAGCCCGAGGCCGGCGCGACCTATGCCACGAAGATCGACAAGGCCGAGGCCGAGGTCGACTGGTCCCGGCCCGCGGCCGAGGTCGGCTGCCTGATCCGCGGGCTCTCGCCGTCTCCCGGCGCCTGGACCACGCTCGCAGGCGAGCGCGTGAAGCTCCTCGGCGCGCGGCTGGCCCCGGGAAGCGGCCCGCCCGGCACGGCCCTCGACGCGGCGCTCACGGTCGCCTGCGGCACCGGCGCCGTGCGGCTCACGCGGTTGCAGCGGGCCGGGCGGGCACCGCAGGATGCATCCGAGGTCCTGCGCGGATGGCCGGTCGCGGCCGGGACGGTCCTGGGGAGGTCATGAGATGTTCTTCGCGCTTTTCGGCACGATCGTGATCGCCGGCATCATCGGCTACGCCTCCGAACGGACGGCGTTCACGCGGAACGGCATCATCCCGTCGATGATCATCTGCATCGGCGGCGCGGTGCTCTTCTACTTCGTCCGCGCGATGTTCGGCATCAGCTTCGGCAGCCACGGCCTGAACGCCGTGATATCCTCGGTCGGCGCTCTCGTCATCGTCCCCACCCACTACCGCAACCGATAGGACAGGCCCATGCAGCTTCTCTCACTCATCGTCATCGGGGCGGTGGCCGGCTTCATCGCCACGCGGGTGATGCGGATCGAGGCGGGGCTCCTGCCGACCATCGGCATCGGCATCCTCGGCGCGGTGGTCGGCGGGATCGTCCTGCGCGCGGTCATCACCGTCACGGGCTGGCTTGCCGGCTTCGTCGGCGCGGTGCTCGGCGCGCTGCTGCTGATCTGGCTCTGGCGGCAGTACGGGCCGCGGCGCTAGAAGCCGAACGCCTCGGCCCGCCGCGCGACGGCGTTGGTGGTCCGCACCAGTTCGGCGCTGATCCCCGGCTCCGACAGCGCATGGCCCGCCTGCGGGATCAGCCGCAGATCGGCGCGGCGCCACCGCTCGGCCAGGCGCCACGCCGACACCGGCGGGCAGATCATGTCGTAGCGCCCCTGCACGATCGTCGCCGGAATGTCCGAGATCAGCGGCACGTTGGCCAGCACCTGGTCGTCGGCCTCTAGGAACCCGCCGTTGATGAAGTAGTGGTTCTCCAGCCGGGCGAAGGCGCGGGCATAGTCTGCCGGGCTTTCGCCCGGCGGGCCCTCGTGCTCGATCGAGGCCAGCGCGTTCTCCCACCCCGCCCAGCTGCGGGCGAAACGCGTCTCCTGCGGCATGTCGCCCGAGAACAGCCGCCGGTGATAGGCGCGGATGAGGTCGCCCCGCTCGTCCTCCGGGATCGGCGTCAGGAAGCGTTCCCACTGGTCGGGGAAGAACTGCCCGGCGCCGCCGCCGTAGAACCAGCCGAGCTCGGCGGCCGTCATCAGGAACACCCCGCGCAGCGCCAGGTAGGCGGTCCGCTCCGGGTGGTGCTGGGCGTAAAGCAGCGCGAGCGTGGCGCCCCAGCTGCCGCCGAAGACCATCCAGCGCCGGATGCCCAGCGCCTCGCGGATGCGTTCGATATCGGCCACCAGGTGCCAGGTCGTGTTGGCCTCGACGCTGGCATGCGGCCGCGAGCGCCCGCAGCCGCGCTGGTCGAACAGCACGACCCGGTACTCCGCGGGGTCGAAGTAGCGGCGCATCGCGGGCGAGCATCCGCCCCCCGGGCCGCCATGCAGCACCACGACCGGAATGCCCTTCTGGTTGCCGCATTGCTCGACATAGACGCGGTGGCCGTCGCCCACGTCGAGCATCCGCTGATCGAACGGGTCGATCGCGGGAAACAGGAACTGGCTTGCGCGCTTTTGTCCTGCCGTTCTGTCCATGGCCGTCCTATATAACGCCCGTTCACCGCCCGCCACGGGTTCCGTCGAGGGAAAATGCCGTATGGACGCCACAAGGACCACCATCGATTCCGCCGAGATCGCCAAGTTCGAGGCGATGGCCGCGGAATGGTGGGATCCGAACGGAAAGTTCAAGCCGCTGCACATGCTGAACCCCTGCCGGCTCGACTACATCGCAGCGCAGATCGCGGCCGAGTTCGACCGCGACCTGACCGCCCGGCTGCCCTTCGCCGGTCTCCGGCTGCTCGACATCGGCTGCGGCGGCGGGCTGCTGTCCGAACCGATGGCGCGGCTCGGCGCGACGGTCGTCGGCGCCGATGCCGCCGCGCGCAACATCCCCGTGGCGCGCCTCCATGCCGAGCAGTCGGGCCTTGCCATCGACTACCGCCACACCACCGCCGAGGCCCTCGCGGCGGCGGGCGAAAGCTTCGACGTGATCCTGAACATGGAGGTCGTCGAGCATGTCGCCGACCCGCCGGCATATCTCGGCGCCTGCCGGCAGCTCCTCAAGCCGGGCGGGCTGATGATCTGCTCGACCATCAACCGCAACCCGAAAAGCTTCATGATGGCGATCGTCGGGGCGGAATACGTGATGCGCTGGCTGCCGAAGGGCACGCATGACTGGCAGAAGTTCATCACGCCCGACGAGCTCTACGGGCTGATCCGCGGCGCCGGGCTCGATCCGGTCGACCGCAAGGGCTTCGTCTTCAATCCGGTCACCTGGTCCTGGCGGCTGTCGGACCGCGACCTCTCGGTCAACTACGTGACCGCGAGCATCAGGCGCGCCTGACCTCAGCCGGGCTCGCCCAGGCGGCTCCGCAACTCGCGCAGGACGGGAAGCGCCGCGCGCACCCGCTCGGCCCCGATGGTGCGCACCGCATCGGCCAGGATCGGCGCGATCGCCGCGATCGCCGCGTCGCGGGCCGCCCGTCCCGACGGGCTGATCGTCACCAGCTTGCGCCGGGCATCGTCCCAGTCCGGCCGGATATGGACGTGGCCGGCCCATGCCAGCTTGGCCAGCGTGTTCGTCATCGCGCCGCGCGTCACGTGGAAGGTCTGCGCAAGCTGCGCCGGCGTCCGCTCCTCCTGGCTGCGGGCAAGATGGTTCAGCACCGAGAAGTGCGAAAGCTCCATGCCCTTCGGCAGGACCTTCGAGATCCGGTTCCGCGCCAGCTGGTCGGCCATGAAGATCTCGCTGAAAAGGGCCACCGCAAGCGGGTCGTTCGGCGCCGACATCTACGGCCCCTCGAACGGCCGGTCGTGGCCCAGGGCGGGTACCCGCCGGCGCGCCTCGGCGACCTGCGCCGGATCGACGTCGACCATGTAGACGCCGGGCTCGCGGCCCGCGTCGAGCACCACCTCGCCCCAGGGCGCGACCGCCATCGAATGGCCGTGGGTGCGCCGTGGCCGGCCCTCGGCCAGCCGGTGCTGCCCGGTCTGGGCGGGCGCCAGCACCCAGGCCCCGGTCTCGATGGCACGCGCCCGCAGCAGCACCTCCCAGTGCGCCGCACCGGTCACCGGCGAGAACGCCGCGGGCACCGTGATGATGCCGGCGCCCGCCTTCGCGAGGGCCCGGTGCAGGTGCGGAAACCGGATGTCGTAGCAGACCGTCAGCCCGACCCTGCCCCACGGCGTCGCGGCCGTCACTGCCGCACCGCCGGGGCGGAAGGCGGCCGATTCGCGGTAGGTCTCGGTCTCCGAGACATCCACGTCGAACATGTGGATCTTGTCGTAGCGCGCCACGATCCCGCCATCCGGCGCGATCAGGAACGACCGGTTCGCGAAACGCCCGTCCGCATCGCCGGTCTTGAGCGCAAGCGAGCCGATCAGCAGCCAGAGCCCGAGCCGCGCCGCCTCGGCGCGCAGACCGGCGAGCGTCGCGTCGCCGGCCTCGGGCGCAAGCACCGCGTCCTGCCGCGCCCGGCTCGACGCGACGCAGTTCGTGACCTCGGGCGTCAGCGCGAAATCCGCCCCGCCCGCCTTCGCGGTCGCCAGCATCGCGCGCACCGTCTCGAGGTTCTCGGCCGGGTCGTCCGACGACGTCAGTTGCAGAAGCGCCGCCTTCATCCCGCAAGCAGCGGGTCGAGCTTGCCCGCCCGGTCAAGCGCATAGAGGTCGTCGCAGCCGCCGACATGCGTCCCGCCGACGAAGATCTGCGGCACGGTGTGGCGGCCCTGCGCGCGGCGCATCATCGTCTGCCTCAGGCCGGGGTCCGCCGACACGTCGATCTCGGTGAAGCTGGCGCCCTTCTGGGTCAGCAGGCGCTTGGCCGCATGGCAGAACCCGCAGAATGGCGTGGTATAGATTTCAACGGCTTGCATCGGGCACGGTCCTTGAGGTCGTCGCGGCGACCTCTCCGCGGCGCACTATAGTGGTTCAAGGCGTCTTCGCAACGCGCGCCAGGGCAAGCACCGACACCTCCGCCGCGCCGGCCGCAAGGCAGGCCTCTGCCGCGGCCGCGAACGTCGCGCCCGAGGTCATGACGTCGTCGACCAGCAGCACATGCCTGCCGGCGGCCCGCCCGCCCCGCCGCGGATGGATGCGGATCGCGCCCGCGACGTTGGCGAAGCGGGCATCGCGGTCCCGCCCCTCCTGCGAGGCGGTGCGGCGGACGCGGACCAGAAGGTCGGGGCAGCACTCGAGGCCGGCCGCCGCCGCCACCCGCCGCGCCAGCAGCGCCGACTGGTTGTAGCGCCGCCGGAAGAGCCTGAGCCAGTGCAGCGGGACCGGCGCCACCAGCATGCCGGGTACCAGGATCGGCCGCACCGCCTTCAGCATCCACTCCGCCGCCGGCCGCGCCAGCTCCTGCCGGTCACCGTGCTTGAGCGCCAGGGCGATCCGCCGGCCGGTCTCGCCGTAGAGCATGGCGGCCCGGCCCCGCGCCCACGGTCGCGCGATGGCGAGGCAGTCGTCGCACTGCACCGGCTCGTCCGTGGTCTCGCCCGGAAGCGGCACGCCGCAGCTGTCGCAGACGAGGCCGCCGATGAATCCCGCCTCGCGCCAGCACGTCCCGCACAACCCGAAATCGCTCTCGGTCGGCCCGCCGCAGGCCGCGCAGTGCGGCGGGTAGATCAGCCTGAGCGCACTTTGCACGACCACCGCAACCTCCTAGATAGCGGGCATGGAACCGCCCCGCCTGACCGACCGCCTGCAGCTCTCCCGGCAGCGCGCCCGCGCCCGCCGCGGCGGACCGGCCTGGTTCCTGCACGAGGAGGCGCTGACCGAGGTTCAGGAAAGACTGACCGAGGTTAACAGAACGTTTACCGCACCGGCCGTGGTGACCGCCGTGCCCGAGGTCTGGGCGCGCGGCTTCCCCCTCGCCCGGGTCGTGCCCGACGACGACACGCTCGATCTCGCGCCCGGCGCGCACGACCTCGTCGTGCACGCGCTGGCGCTCCACTGGGCCGACGACCCGGTCGGGCAGATCGTCCAGTGCCGCCGCGCGCTCGGGCCCGACGGGCTGTTCATCGGCCTCCTCTTCGGCGGCCGGTCGCTCTGGGAACTGCGCGCCGCTCTGGCCGAGGCCGAGGCGCGGCTCACGGGCGGGCTCTCGCCACGGGTCGCGCCGATGGCCGAGCTTCGCGACCTCGGCGCACTCCTGCAGCGCGCCGGCCTCGCGCTGCCGGTCGCCGACAGCGTGATGCGCAGCATAAGCTACGCCACGCCCTACGACCTGATGCGCGATCTGCGCGCCATGGGCGAGACCAACGCCCTTGTGGCGCGGCACCGGCGCATCCCGCCGCGGGCGCTGTTTCCGGCCGCGGCGCAGGTCTACGCCGCGGCGCACGCGCGGCCGGACGGCCGGATCCCGGCCACGGCGGAGCTGATCGTGTTGACCGGCTGGGCGCCGGATGCCTCGCAGCCCCGGCCGCTGCGCCCCGGCTCCGCCGCCCGGCGCCTCGCCGACGCCCTCGGCACGGTCGAGCATCCGGCGGGCGAGGGCGCCCGCTAGCCTCGCCTCACGGCAGGAACGGGCGGTTGTCGCCCAGCACGCCCCGCTCCGGGACCGCCGCCCCGACTGCGCCGAGCGGCCAGCGGACGGCGATCACCGCGCCGCTCCGCTCCGGCCGCTCGCCGGGGGCGAGGAAAGGGTCGGCGCCGTTGCCGAAGGCGAGGACCGCGCCCGACCGCTCGAGCAGCGTCTTGGCGATGAAGAGCCCGAGCCCCATCCCCTCGTAGCCGGGGCGGCTGCCGGGCGGCGGGCCGTGCCGGCGCCGCACGAACGGGTCGCCGAGCCGGCCCAGAAGCTGCGTCGGGAACCCCGGGCCATCGTCGGCGATCACCACCGAAAGCTCGGTCGCCGTCCATGTCGCCGAGACCCAGACCCGCCGCGCCGCGAAGTCGACCGCGTTCTGGATCAGGTTGCGCAGCCCGTGGATGATCTCCGGCCTCCGGTCGACCGAGGGCTGCCGGCTGTCGCCGCCCGGGCCGGGGGCGAGCTCGAACACGACCTCCCGGCCGCGGCCGGCATGCGGTTCGGCGGCCTCGCGCAGCACCGCGGCAAGCGGCGCCGTCCGCAGCATCAGGTCGTCCTTCCCGGCGCGCCCCATCGACCGCAGGATGTCGCGGCAGCGGTCGGCCTGCTCGCGGATCAGCTCGGCATCGGCGCGGAGTTCGGGCCGGTCGGCAAGCTCGTCGATCAGCTCGGCGCTCACCAGCTTGATGGTCGCCAGCGGCGTGCCAAGCTCGTGCGCGGCCGCCGCAATGACCCCGCCGAGGTCGGTCAGCTTCTGCTCCCGCGCCAGCGCCATCTGCGTCGCGGCAAGGGCGTCGGCCATGGAATGTGCCTCCTCCGAGATCCGGTGCGCATAGGCGGCCAGGAACGCCATGCCGATCAGGCTCGCCGTCCAGAAGCCGAACGCGTAGATCGAGGGCAGCACCAGCTCGCGGCCGTCGGCGAGCACCAGCGGCAGGTGGAAGAAGTGGAGCGCGCTCAGGATCGCCCCGGCCACCGCGCCGAGGAAGATCGTCGAGCGCAGGTCGAGCGCGGTGGCCGAGATCGTGACCGGCGCGATGATGAGAAGCGCGAACGGGTTGTTGAGCCCGCCCGTGAGGTAGAGCAGGAAGCCGAGCTGCGCGATGTCGAAGAGCTGCGTCAGCATCGTCTCCAGCTCGGACAGGCGCTTGTTCTCGGGGTAGACCGTCATCGCGATGACGTTGGCGGCGATTGCCGCGCCGACCGCCAGCGCGCTCAGCCAGGGGTCGATCTGCACGCCGAACAGGCGGTCGGCGACCAGCAGCGCGACCACCTGCCCGAAGATCGCGATCCAGCGAATCAGGATCAGCGTGCGCAGCCGCACCCAGTCGCCGCGGTCCTGGCTGGCCAGCAGGTCCGGCCCGGCGGCGGCAATCGGCGATCGCCCGGCGAAACCGTCGGGCGCGGGCGGCGCCATGGTGGCCTGTGGTCCGTGTGGCATTCTGTGCCATTGTTATGGACGCGCAGCCGTCCGATCAATGCGGCACAGCCAAGGAGGGCACTTATGACGCGGCTCTACGCCGGTTCGGCGCTGGCGCTTGTCGCCGCCATGCTGGGCACGACCGCCTGGATCGCCTACACCCGCAGCGGCGGCGACGACCCCTTCGCGACCTGCCGCAGCGCGCAGATCGCGGGCGGTACCGCGGCGATCGGCGGCCCGTTCGAGCTGATCGACACCACCGGAGCCACGGTGACCGACGCCGACGTCATCACCGAACCGGCGCTGATCTACTTCGGCTACACCTTCTGCCCCGATGTCTGCCCGTTCGACGCGGCGCGCAACGCCGATGCGGTCGACATCATGGCCGAGCGCGGCATCGCGGCAAGGCCGGTCTTCATCTCCGTCGATCCCGCGCGCGACACGCCCGAGGTGCTGGCCGACTTCGCCGGCGCGATGCACCCGAAGATGGTGGGCCTCACCGGCAGCGCCGAGCAGGTCGAGGCCGCCTCGAAGGCCTATCGGACCTACTACCGCAAGCAGGAGTCGGGCGACGAGTTCTACCTCGTCGATCATTCGACCTTCACCTACCTGGTCCTGCCCGGGCACGGCTTCGTCGAGTTCTTCCGGCGCGAGACGACGGCCGAGGACATGGCCGAGACGGCGGCGTGCTTCGTCGAGGCGGCCGGCTGAAAAATTGACCACCTGCCCGGCGCGGCCTAGAACCTTTCCAAGCTGGAAGGGAAAATGTTCATGGCCGAAGACCTCGCCGAAGACCTCGGGCCGGACCGGTCGCTGCTGCTCGTCGACGACGACGAGCCGTTTCTGCGGCGGCTCGCCAAGGCAATGGAGAAGCGCGGCTTCGAGCCGGCGCTGGCGCAGACGGTGGCCGAGGGCAAGGCAATCGCCACCGCCACCCCGCCCGCCTATGCGGTCATCGACCTCAGGCTCGAGGACGGCAACGGCCTCGACGTGGTCGAGATGCTGCGCGACCGGCGCCCCGACAGCCGCATCGTCGTGCTGACCGGCTACGGCGCCATCGCGACGGCGGTCGCGGCCGTGAAGATCGGCGCCACCGACTACCTGGCCAAGCCCGCCGACGCCAACGACATCACCCGGGCGCTGCTCTCCCGGGCCGAGGCGCTGCCGCCGCCGCCGGAAAACCCGATGTCGGCCGATCGCGTGCGCTGGGAACACATCCAGCGGGTCTACGAGCAGTGCGACCGCAACGTGAGCGAGACGGCGCGGCGCCTCTCGATGCATCGCCGGACGCTGCAGCGGATCCTCGCCAAGCGGAGCCCGCGGTGAGGCTTGCGGCGGCGCTGGCGCTCGCCCTCGCCGCCTGCGCGCCCTCGGCCGCCGGCGTGGCGCCGGAACCCGGGGCCGCCGCCCGCGGCCTGACCCCCGACGCCAACGGCCTGCAGCCCGCCGGAACGGCGCTGCGCATCGACTTCGGCCGCGCCGAGACCGGCGTCATCGACGCCACGTCGCAGCTGCTGGGCCGGCCGCCGGCCTCGGATGTCCGCGGCGCAGGGTGCCCGGACGGCGCCGACACGCTGGTGTCCTGGAACACCGGCCTGACGCTCGCCTTCGCGTCGGGCACCTTCGTCGGATGGCGCGATGCCGAGGGCCGGTCCGCCGGCGCCGCCTGTTCCCCGGCCTGAGCCGGCCGCGCTCAGACCGCCGACTTCAGCCAGCGGACGAAATGGCGCAGCGCGGGCTTCTTCGGCCCGGGCCGCGTCACGATCCAGTAGCCGTAGTCGCCCTCGGCGGGCGGGCGGTGCACGATCCGGAGCCGCCCCGCCGCGACATCGGGCGCGGCAAGCGGCGCAAGCTCGACGGCCAGCCCCAGCCCCTCGCGCGCGGCGAGCGAGGCCAGTTCCTCGGTCGGCATCTCGGTGATGTCGAGCCGCGCCGGGTCGAGCCCCAGCCCGGCCAGCCAGCGCAACTGCTCGGTCCACCCCGCCTCGGTGATCCACGGCATCTCCTGCATCTCGGCCACGCTCAGCCGCTCCCGGTCGGCCAGCAGCGAGGGCGCGGCGACGATCACGTCGTCGGTCCGGGTCAGCAGTTCCGCCTCGACGCCCGGCCAGCGCCCCGCGCCGTAGCGGATCCCGAGGTCGAACCCCTCGCGGTTGAGGTCGCGCAGCCGCGGATCGGGGTCGAGTGTGAGCGCGATGTCGGGATGCGACCGCCAGAAGCCGCCAAGCCGCGGCATCAGCCACTTCCCCGCGAACGAGGGCGTGAGCGTGATGCGAAGCGGCCGGTCGGGATCGTCCGCCGCGAGGTCGTCCAGCGTCGCGCCGATGCTGCGGAACGCCTCGGTCAGCGTCTGCGCCAGCCGCGCGCCCTCGCCGGTAAGCGCCAGGCCGCGCCCGTCGCGAAAGGCCAGCGGCAGGCCCAGCCGCTCCTCCAGCGCGCGCACCTGCTGCGCCACCGCGGCATGGGTCACGTTCAGCTCGCGCGCGGCGGCCGAGAAACTGCCGGTCCGCGCGGCGGCCTCGAAAGCGCGGAGGGCGGTGAGGGAGGGGAGCCGCAACTGTAACTCCAGCTAACATCTTTGAAGGTTTCCTGCCTCGCTGGAAACCTCTGAGCAGTGGTATCACACGAGCAGGATCTTCGGAAAGGACAAGACCATGTTACAGATACTGGGAGATTCCCTGCTGATCGCCACGCGGATGGATCGGGTCGGCGCCGATCATCGGCACCGGTCCGCGCGGCCGCCGGCGAAGGAGCCCGAGGCCGCGGCGGCAAGGCGGCGCGGCTGGCTGCATTTCAGCGGGATATTGCTGTGATCGGCCGCCCCTGGCCCGGCGTATGCTGGCGGTCCATCGGCCGCCGCCATCGCGCGCACCCCGTCCGGTGCCGCCAAGTGTCGCGACACTGGCGCGCCCCGGGCGATGACCGCATCTGACCCGCAGCTAGCAGTCCGCCAAGAGCTTCGCGTGCCGCGCCAGATAGTCCTTGCGCACCGCCACCGGCGGCCGCGGCACGATGGTCCGCCCGGCGACGAGCGGCCCCGGCGGCCGGCCGAAGAACCGGTCGGCCTCGGCGGGAGTGAAGCCCGCGATCTGCGTCGCCTCCAGCCAGGCCGAGACCCGGTCGGCGGCCTTCACCGCCTTCTTGACTGCGGCGGGAAGCGTCGCCGGCAGCCCGAAGCGGAGATGCACCGCGGCCGCCAGCCGTTCGTCCAGGGCGCCGTAGCCCGGCCCGACCGCCGCCTTGACCGGCGAGATCATGTCGCCGATCACGTATTCCGGCGCGTCGTGCAGCAGCGCGGCAAGCCGCCAGCGCGGCTCCGCGCCGCGATTCATAGCGCTGAAGAGCTCCTCCACCAGCAGCGAATGCTCGGCCACCGAATAGGGCCAGTCGCCGAAGGTCTGGCCGTTCCAGCGCGCCACGAAGGCAAGGCCATGGGCGATGTCCTCGACCTCGATGTCGACCGGGGTCGGATCGAGCAGGTCGAGCCGGCGGCCCGAGAGCATCCGTTGCCATGCGCGGGCTTGTCTTGCCATTCCGCATGGCTAGGCCGCCGGCGCGGGCCTCGCAAGCGTCACATGCGCAGCACCACCCGCCCGTCGATCCGCCCCTCTTTCATCCGCGCGAAGATGGCGTTGATGTTGTCGATCTCGTCCCAGCTGAAATGAGAGGCGACCTTGCCCTCGGCCGCGAAGCCCAGCGCCTCGGCAAGGTCGTTGCGGGTGCCGACGATCGAGCCGCGCACCGTGATCCGCTTCAGCACGACCTCGAAGATCGGCAGCGGGAAGTCGCCCGGCGGCAGCCCCACGAGCGACATGAACCCGCCCCGCCGGAGCATGCCCACCGCCTGCGCGAAGGCCGCGTTCGAGACGGCAGTGACGAGCACACCGTGCACCCCGCCCATCTGGCGCTGAAGCTCGGCCACCGGATCGGTCTCGACCGCGTTGAAGGTCAGGTCGGCGCCGAGGTCCCGCGCCAGCTCCAGCTTGTCGTCGTGGATGTCCACGGCGGCGACATGGAGCCCCATCGCCTTGGCATACTGCACCGCCATGTGCCCGAGCCCGCCGATGCCGCTGACCGCGACCCAGTCGCCGGGCCGCGCCTCGGTCTCCTTCAGGCCCTTGTAGACGGTGACGCCGGCGCAGAGCACCGGCGCGGCCGGCCCGAAATCCAGCGCGTCGGGCAGCCGGCCGACATAGTTCGCATCGGCCCGCACGAACTCGGCATAGCCGCCATCGACGGAATAGCCGGTGTTCTGCTGGCCCTCGCACAGCGTCTCCCAGCCGCCGACGCAATGCACGCAGCGCCCGCATGCGGTGTGGAGCCACGGCGCCCCCACCCGGTCGCCCTCCTTCAAATGGGCGACCCCGGCGCCGGCCGCAGCGACCTCGCCCACGCCCTCGTGGCCGGGGATGAAGGGCGCGGTCGGCTTCACCGGCCAGTCGCCCTCTGCGGCGTGAAGATCGGTGTGGCACACGCCCGAGGCGCGCACGCGGATCAGCACCTGCCCGGGCCCGATCGCGGGAACCGGCACCTCGCGGATCTCCAGCGGCTGGCCGAGTGCCGTCACGACGGCGGCCTTCATGGTCCGGGGCAGGGTCATTTCGCGCGCTCCTTGCATGGCGATCGCCCGCAACATAGCCGATGGCCGCGGCCCGACCTTGACATGGCTCATGGAGCGCGGCAGCCGCATTGCCGCCCCCTCCCCGCGCTGCTATGTGAGCCGCATCGCAGCGAAGGAGCCGCCCCCGTGACCGACTACGTCGTGAAGGACATCGCGCTGGCCGACTACGGCCGCAAGGAAATCGTCATCGCCGAGACCGAGATGCCGGGCCTGCTGGCGCTGCGCGAGGAATACGGGGCGGCGCAACCGCTCAAGGGCGCGCGGGTCGCCGGCTCGCTCCACATGACGATCCAGACCGCCGTGCTGATCGAGACGCTGAAGGCGCTCGGCGCCGATGTGCGCTGGGCGTCGTGCAACATCTACTCGACGCAGGACCATGCGGCGGCGGCGATCGCCAAGGGCGGCACCCCCGTCTTTGCGGTCAAGGGCGAGACGCTGGAGGACTACTGGGCCTATACCGACCGCATCTTCCGGTTCCCCGAGGGCACCTGCAACATGATCCTCGACGATGGCGGCGATGCCACGATGTACGTGCTGATCGGCGCGCGCGTCGAGGAGGGCGAGACCGGCCTGATCGAGGTGCCGGCGTCCGAGGAAGAGGAACACCTCTTCGCGCAGATCCGCAAGCGGCTGGCCGAAACCCCCGGCTGGTTCGTCAAGCAGCGCCACGCCATCCGTGGCGTGAGCGAGGAAACGACGACGGGCGTGCACCGGCTCTACAAGATGATGGAGAAGGGCCAGCTGCCGTTCCCGGCGATCAACGTGAACGACAGCGTCACCAAGTCGAAGTTCGACAACAAGTACGGCTGCAAGGAATCGCTGGTCGACGGCATCCGCCGCGCCACCGACACGATGATGGCCGGCAAGGTCGCCGTCGTCTGCGGCTACGGCGATGTCGGCAAGGGCTCGGCCGCCTCGCTGCGCGGTGCCGGCGCGCGGGTGAAGGTGACCGAGATCGACCCGATCTGCGCCCTGCAGGCCGCCATGGACGGCTACGAGGTGGTGACGCTCGAGGATGTGGTGAAGACCGCCGACATCTTCATCACCACCACCGGCAACAAGGACGTCATCCGCCTCGAGCACATGCGCGAGATGAAGAACATGGCCATCGTCGGCAACATCGGCCACTTCGACAACGAGATCCAGGTCGCCGCGCTGCGCAATCACAAGTGGACGAACATCAAGGATCAGGTCGACATGATCGAGATGCCGTCCGGCAACAGCATCATCCTGCTCAGCCAGGGGCGGCTCCTGAACCTCGGCAACGCCACCGGCCACCCGTCGTTCGTGATGTCGGCCTCGTTCACCAACCAGGTGCTGGCGCAGATCGAGCTCTGGACCCGGGGCGACCAGTACCAGAACAAGGTCTACGTCCTGCCCAAGCACCTCGACGAGAAGGTCGCCCGGCTGCACCTGGCCAAGATCGGCGCCCGGCTGACCGAGCTTCAGCCCGAGCAGGCCGACTACATCGGCGTGACCGTCGAGGGGCCGTTCAAGCCCGATCACTACCGCTACTGAGGCGGGATCGGCGGGCGCCCCTAGCGGCGCCCGCGGGCCCCATCCTCGTCGTCCTCGTCGTCGGTGTCGGCATCGGGGAGGTTGAACAGGCTGTCCGCATCCGGCAGCGGCGCCTCCTTCTCGTCATCGCCCGAAAGGCTGAAGGTCTCGAGCCCGGCGATGTTCGACGGGATCCGCGCATCGGGCGCCATGCCGAGCGACTGCTCGGTCGAGACCAGCTTGCGCCGCTCGTCGTCCGACATCACCACGCCCTCGGCGACCTTCTTGGCATTCGCCTTCTGCACCGCCGCGTCGAGTTCCGACTGCCGGCAGAGCCCGAGCGCGACCGGGTCGATCGGCTGGATGCTCCCGATGTTCCAGTGGCTGCGGTCGCGGATCGACTGGATCGTCGGCTTCGTCGTGCCGACCAGCTTGCCGATCTGCCCGTCCGACAGCTCGGGGTGGAACTTCACCAGCCACAGGATGGCCGCCGGCCGGTCCTGCCGCTTGGAAAGCGGCGTGTAGCGCGGGCCGCGGCGCTTCTCCTCGCCGATCGAGGCGGGGTTGAACTTGAGCTTCATCCGGTAGGCCGGGTCCTTCTCAGCCCGCTCGATCTCCACCGGGTCGAGCTGGCTGTTGGCGATCGGGTCGAAGCCTTTCACGCCCGCCGCGACATCGCCATCGGCGATGCCCTGCACCTCCAGCTCGTGCATCCCGCAGAAATCGGCGATCTGGTTGAAGCTCAGCGTGGTGTTGTCCACCAGCCAGACGGCGGTGGCCTTGGCCATGAGGGGCTTGTTCATGCGCGCACTCCTTGACACTACTCCGCTGCACCGGGAACCGGCTCCGGGGCGGGGCCCGGGATTCTCCGATGTCGGGGAAATCGAGCGTTATATAGGCATTCGGCCCGGGAAGGGGAAGCGGAAATGCGCGCGCCTGCCGCCCTGATCCTCGCCGCCCTGCCCGCCTTCGCCCTGCCCGCCTTCGCCGAGGGCGAGCGGGCGGGCGCGTTCGACTACTACGTGCTGGCGCTCTCCTGGTCGCCCACCTGGTGCGCCCTCGAGGGCGCGGATCGCGGGGCGCCGCAATGCGATGCCGGGCGCGGCCTCACCTGGGTGCTGCACGGCCTCTGGCCGCAGCACGAGGAGGGCTGGCCGTCCTGGTGCCGGACCGCGGCGCGCGACCCGAGCCGCGCCGAGACCGCGGCGATGGCCGACATCATGGGCGCGCCGGGTGCCGCCTGGTACCAGTGGCAGAAGCACGGGCGCTGCTCGGGCCTTGCCCCGCGGGACTACTTCGCCGCGGCCCGCGCCGCCTTCGACGCGGTGAACCCGCCCGACGCGCTGGAGCGGCTCGACCGTGCGGTGCGCCTGCCCGCCGCGGTGGTCGAGGAGGCGCTGCTCGAGGCGAATCCCGGCTGGACCGCCGACATGGTGACGATCACCTGCCGCGACGGCCGCATCCACGAGGCGCGGCTCTGCCTGACAAGGGATCTCGAACCCCGCCGCTGCGGCGCCGACGTGGCGCGGGACTGCACGCTGCGCGACGCGCTGCTCGACCCAGCGCCCTGAACCGTCACGCGATCCCGTCCCAGAGAAGCTTCGCGCCGGTGATCGTCAGCAGCACGTAGGTGATGGCGAAGAACGCCCGCTCGGGCAGCGCGCGGTGCGCCTTCACGCCAAGCCAGGCGCCGAACAGCGCGAAGGGCGCCAGCAGCAGCGCCGCGCGGAGCGTCTCGGCGGTGAAGAAGCCGAGGAAGGCATAGGGCACCGCCTTGGCCAGATTGATCGCCCAGAACGCGAGGACGGTCGTCGCCTGGAACGCCGTCTTCGACAGGCCCTGCGCCAGAAGGTAGATCGCCGCCGGCGGCCCGCCGGCATGGCTGACGAAGCTGGTGAAGCCCGCCGCCAGGCCAGCCGCGATCCCCGCGCCGGCGCCGAGCGGCCCGGGCGCGACGCGGATCAGTCCCAGCGCCAGACCGACCCGGTAGAGCACGAACAGAAGCGCGGTCGCGCCGATCAGCACCCGGAACACGTCGGGGTTGGTGATCTGGTACACCAGCGCCCCGAGGGCGACCCCCGGCAGCCCGCACAGGATCAGGAACCGCGCCGAAGGCCAGTGCCACTGCCGCCAGAACGGCCTCAGCGTGGCGAGGTCGACCAGCATCAGCAGCGGCAGCATCAGTCCGATCGCCGCCCCCGGCTCGAGGATCAGCGCAAGGAGCGGCGTCGCCGCGAAGGCCGCGCCGCCGCCGAAACCGCCCTTCGAGATGCCGGCGAAGACCACCGCCGGGATCGCCAGCGCGAAGAAGAACGCGTCGAGCTCCATGCCGCAGCCATGCGGGCGCCGGGCGCCCGCGTCAACGGCCGACCGCGGCCGCAGTCCCCCTGAGCAGCCACCTTGATATGCCGCCGCTCCCGGACTACGCAGGCGCGGAAACCATCCCGAACGGAGAGCTCTCCCATGGCCAGACCCAAGATCGCCCTCATCGGCGCGGGCCAGATCGGCGGCACGCTCGCCCATCTCGCCGCGCTCAAGGAACTGGGCGACGTCATCCTGTTCGACATCGCCGAAGGCATCCCCCAGGGCAAGGCGCTCGACATCGCCGAGTCGGGGCCGTCCGAGGGCTTCGACGCCGCGCTCACCGGCACCAACGGCTACGAGGGCATCGCCGGCGCCGATGTGTGCATCGTCACCGCCGGGGTGCCGCGCAAGCCGGGGATGAGCCGCGACGACCTTCTCGGCATCAACCTCAAGGTGATGAAAGCGGTCGGCGAGGGCATCAAGGCCCATGCACCCAAGGCCTTCGTGATCTGCATCACCAACCCGCTCGACGCGATGGTCTGGGCGCTGCGCGAATTCTCGGGCCTGCCGCATAACAAGG
>CAZYBG010000059.1:0-19298 GCA_964645155.1 uncultured Rhodobacterales bacterium
TCTCGGGGCAGGTCTCGATCCGCTTCGGGTTCAAGGGGCCGAACCATGCGGTGGTGACGGCGTGCTCGACCGGGGCGCACGCGATCGGCGACGCCGCGCGGCTGATCCAGTGGGGCGACGCCGACGTGATGGTGGCGGGCGGCGCCGAGAGCCCGATCAGCGAGATCGGCATCGCCGGGTTCAACGCCTGCAAGGCGCTCTCGACCAAGCGGGCCGACGATCCGACCAAGGCGAGCCGGCCCTACGATGCCGACCGCGACGGCTTCGTGATGGGCGAGGGGGCGGGCGTCGTGGTGCTGGAGGAGTACGAGCACGCCAGGGCCCGCGGCGCGAGGATCCATGCCGAGGTGCTGGGCTACGGGCTGTCGGGCGATGCCTGGCACATCACCGCGCCCGCGGAGGACGGCGAGGGCGCCGAGCGCTGCATGCGGGCGGCGCTGCAGCGCGCCGGCCTCGAACCCTCGGCGGTGGACTACATCAACGCGCACGGCACGAGCACGATGGCCGACACGATCGAGCTGGCCGCGGTGGAGCGGCTGCTGGGCAATGCGGCGGCGAAGGCGACGATGAGCTCGACCAAGTCGTCGACCGGGCACCTGCTGGGGGCGGCGGGGTCGGTCGAGGCGATCTTCTGCGTGCTGGCGCTGCGCGACCAGGTGGTGCCGCCGACGATCAACCTCGACACCCCCGCGGTCGAGCCGGCGCTGGACCTTGCGCCGAACCGGGCGGTCCGGCGCGAGATCGGCGTGGCGCTGTCGAACTCGTTCGGATTCGGCGGGACCAACGCCTCGCTGGTCCTCGGGAGGGTCTGAGCGGCATGTGGAAGCACATCGCGTCGAACGCGCTGACCCTTCTCGTTGTCGCTCTCGTCGCGCTGGCGGGGGTGATCGGCTGGGGCCAGCGGCAGTACACCGCGGCGGGGCCGCTGGCGCAGCCGATCTGCCTGAGGGTGGAGGAGGGCGCGCGGTTCGCCGGCGTGTCGGAGGACCTGGCCGCGCAGGGGGCGATCGCGAACGGCGCGATCTTCCGGATCGGCGCGGACTACGAGGACCTGACCGGGCAGCTGAAGTTCGGCAGCTACCTCGTTCCTGCCGGCGCCTCGATGCAGGAGATCGCGCGGATCGTGACGACCAGCGGGCGCAGCACCTGCGGCACCGAGGTCAACTTCCGGATCGGGGTGACGGTGGCCGAGGTGATCGTGCGCGAGCTCGATCCCGCAACCAACCGCTATGCCGAGATCGTCAAGTTCAACCCCGGGGAGGCCGAGCCGCCGCCGGAATACGCCGAGGTCGCGGCCGAGGCCGTCACCCGGTTCCGGATCACGCTGGCCGAGGGGGTGACGAGCTGGCAGGTGATCGAGGAGCTGAAGCAGGCCGAGTTCCTGGCGGGCGAGGTGGCCGACGTGCCGCCCGAGGGCAGCCTCGCGCCCGACAGCTACGAGGTGGCGCCGGGCTACGACCGGGCGGTGCTGGTCGGCGAGATGCGGGCGCGGCAGGAGGCGGTGCTGGCCGAGCTGTGGCAGGCGCGCACCGAGGGCCTGCCCTACGAGACGCCGCAGGAGGCGCTGGTGATGGCCTCGATCGTCGAGAAGGAGACCGGCGTGCCCGAGGAGCGCCCGGTGGTGGCGAGCGTCTTCGTCAACCGCCTGCGCCAGGGGATGCGGCTGCAGACCGACCCGACGGTGATCTACGGCATCACCAACGGCGAGGGGCCGCTGGGCCGCGGCCTGCGGCAGAGCGAGCTGCGCCGCGAGACGCCCTACAACACCTACGTGATCCAGGGGCTGCCGCCGACGCCGATCGCCAATCCCGGCCGGCTGTCGATCGAGGCGGCGCTGAACCCCGACGAGACGGACTACCTGTTCTTCGTGGCCGACGGCACCGGCGGCCACGTCTTCGCCGAGACGCTGGAGGAGCACAACGCCAACGTCGCCCGCTGGCGCGAGATCGAGGCGGAGCTGATCCGCCAGCAGGAGGAGGCGGGCGAGGCGGGCGAGGCGGCGCCGGCGGGCGAGACCGAGGCGAGCCCGTGAGCGGGCATCGGCGTGCCGGCCGCGCCGCCGGGCCATTGCCCGGGCGATCGCCGCCCCTTCGTGTGCCTGGTGCGGAGATCGGTCTCGCCTGCGGCCTGCGCCTCGGGCGCGCCGCGGCGGCAGGCGCGGCCCCGTTCGCGCGGGCGACCCGCCGGGCCGGAGCACCGTAACGGTGCGTTAACATTCTGATAACAATAAACTTCTTGACTTCCGGGACGGTGCAATGTAGACATCGTGCAAGCTAGAAGAAGTGGGCGAGGCGGCCGGGGGGCGACCCCAGGGCCGCCTTTTCCGTTTCGCTCGTGCGGACGGGGCATGAGAGGCGGGAAGCAGTGAATGGATGAGATCGTGCCCCTGGACGGGGCGGTGCCGGTCGCCGAGCGGCTGGCCAACATGGTGATGTTTCTGGAGGCGGCCGCGGAGCGGATCGGCCGGAAGTACCGGGCGCTGCTCGCGGGCGACGAGGCCGCGGCGGACGACCCGGCGAAGGACCTGGCCGACCTGCGGAAATGGGCGGGGCTGGCCTATGAGGAGCAAGCGAGACTTGAAAAGCTCATCCGCGAAAAGTCGGGTGCCGGCGCCCCCGGCGAAATCGACTTCGGCGCCGCACGGGCTGAGATCGGGCGCCGCCTGGCTCGCCTGCGCGCCGCTGGCGACGCAGGAGGCGTTCCTGAGCGAGCTGACCGAGGCGGAGCTGATGGCGCTGCCCTGGATGTTCGAGTTCTGGGCGATGGAGCACCAGCTGCCGCCGGAGAGCCCGGCGGACTGGCGGACCTGGGTGATCCTGGGCGGCCGGGGCGCGGGCAAGACGCGGGCCGGGGCGGAATGGGTCAGGGCGATGGTCGAGGGACCGCGGCCGAAGGACCCGGGCGAAGCCTCGCGGGTGGCGCTGGTGGGCGAGACCCACGACCAGGCGCGGGAGGTGATGGTCTTCGGCGAGAGCGGGATCCTGGCCTGCTCGCCTCCCGACCGGCGGCCGGTCTGGGAGGCGACGCGGCGGCGGCTGGTCTGGCCGAACGGCGCGGTGGCGCAGGTGTTCTCGGCGCACGACCCCGACAGCCTGAGGGGGCCGCAGTTCGATGCGGCCTGGGTGGACGAGCTAGCGAAGTGGAAGAAGGCGGAGGCGGCCTGGACGCAGCTGCAGTTCGGCCTGCGGCTTGGCGAGCACCCGCGGCAGGTGGTGACGACGACGCCGCAGAACGTGGCGATCCTGAAGGAGATCCTGGCGGCTGAGACGACGGTGCTGACGACCGCACCGACGGCAGCGAACCGGGCGAACCTGTCGGCATCGTTCCTGCGCGAGGTCTATGGCCGCTATGCGGGCAGCCGCCTTGGCCGGCAGGAGCTGGCGGGCGAGCTGCTGCAGGATGTCGAGGGCGCGCTCTGGACCACCGCGATGCTCGATGCGGCGCGGGTGGCCGAGCGGCCGCCCTTCGACCGGATCGTGGTGGCGGTGGACCCGCCCGTCACCTCCGGGTCGAAGGCCGACGAATGCGGCATCGTCGTCGCCGGGGTGGTGATGCAGGGGCCGCCGACCGAGTGGCGGGCGGTGGTGCTGGAGGATGCGAGCATCGCCGGCGGTTCGGCGCGGGACTGGGCGCGGGCGGCGATCGCCGCCTACGAGCGGCACGAGGCCGACCGGATCGTCGCCGAGGTGAACCAGGGCGGCGAGCTGGTGGAGCGGATGATCCGCAGCGAAAGCGCGCAGGTGCCCTACCGGGCGGTGCGCGCGACGCGGGCCAAGGCGGTGAGGGCCGAGCCGGTCGCCGCGCTCTACGAGCAGGGGCGGGTCGGGCATCTCGCCGGGCTCGGTCGGCTGGAGGACCAGATGTGCCGGATGACGGCGGCGGGGTTCCGCGGCCGGGGCAGCCCGGACCGGGTCGACGCGCTCGTCTGGGCGCTGACCGACCTGATCATCGAGCCGATGCTGAAGGGCAGCGGGGCGTCCGCGCGGGTGCGCGGCGTCTGAGGCGGCCGGCGCTGCGGGCGGCGGCGGCCCGCGGCCGGGCGGTGAATGGAAACAGGAGCGACGGATGGTGTTCGATTTCCTCAGGCGGGGGGCGGCGGTGGCCGCGCCCGAGGCCAAGGCGAGCGCGGCAGGGCCGGTGATCGCATGGTCGGGCGCGGGCCGCGCGGTCTGGTCGGCACGCGATACCGGCAGCCTCACGCGGAACGGGTTCACCGGCAACCCGGTGGGCTTTCGCGCGGTCAAGCTGATCGCCGAGGCGTCGGCGGCGCTGCCGCTGGTGCTGCAGGACCGGGAGCGGCGCTATGCCGAGCACCCGCTGCTGGACCTGATGCGCCGGCCCAATGCGGCGCAGGGCCAGGCGGAGCTGCTCGAGGCGCTCTATGGCCAGCTGCTCCTCAGCGGGAACGGCTACCTCGAGGCGGTCGCGGGCGCCGGCGGCGTGCCGGCGGAGCTGCACGTGCTGCGCGCCGACCGCATGAGCCTGGTGCCGGGGGCCGATGGCTGGCCGGTGGCCTACGACTACACGGTGGGGGCGCGGAAGCACCGCTTCGACCTTACGGGCGACACCGCGCCGGTGCTGCACATCCGCAGCTTCCACCCGCAGGACGACCATTACGGGCTGTCGCCGATGCAGGCGGCGGCGAGCGCGGTCGACGTGCACAACGCCGCGAGCGCCTGGTCGAAGGCGCTGCTCGACAACGCGGCGCGGCCCTCGGGCGCGATCGTCTACCGCGGCGCGGACGGGCAGGGCAGCCTCTCGGCCGACCAGTACGACCGGCTGGTGAGCGAGATGGAGAGCTATCACATGGGCGCCCGGAACGCCGGGCGGCCGATGCTGCTGGAAGGCGGGCTCGACTGGAAGCCGATGGGCTTCAGCCCGTCGGACATGGAGTTCCACAAGACCAAGGAGGCCGCGGCGCGGGAGATCGCGCTGGCCTTCGGCGTGCCGCCGATGCTGATGGGCATCCCGGGCGACGCGACCTACGCCAACTACCAGGAGGCGAACCGGGCGCTCTACCGCCTGACCGTGGTGCCGCTGGCGAGCCGGGTGACGGCCGCGATCTCGCACTGGCTGTCGGGCCATCTGGGCGTGGCGGTGGAGCTCAGGCCCGATCTCGACCAGGTGCCGGCGCTTGCCGCCGAGCGCGACGGGCAGTGGCGGCGGATCGCCGAGGCGACGTTCCTGACCGAGGGCGAGAAGCGGGCGCTTCTGGGCCTGCCGCCGCTGACGGACGAGGACTGACATGGCGGAGCGGCGGCGTGCGGCCGCCGGCGGCTCGCGGTTCCTCTACGAGCCCTTCGAGTTCGCCTCGGTCCACCGGCTGGAGGCGCACGAGCGGATCGTGGAGAGCCAGATCGAGATCGTCGAGCAGCATTTCGCGCGGCTCGAGAGCGCGGTCGAGCGGCTGGAGAAGCGGCTGTGGACCTGCGTCTACGGCGTGGCGGCGGTGGTGCTGGCCGAGGTGGCGCGGGCGTATCTGGACTTCGGGCTGGGCTGAGCGGTGCGGCGGCGCGACCTGCGGGTAACGCCGGTCCGGGCGACGTCCGCCGGCCGGCGGGCGCCGAAGACGAATGGATCGAGGAGGTGAGCGGGATGTTCGACAGCGAGACGGGCGCGGGGCTCGAGACCAAGTTCTGCCGGGTGAGCGGCGTTACGGTCGGCGATGACGCGAGGATCGAGGGCTACGCCTCGCTCTTCGGCAGCATCGACCAGGGCGGCGACGCGGTGCTGCCCGGCGCCTTCGCGGAGAGCCTGAAGGTGCCGGGGCGCAAGGTCCGGATGCTCTGGCAGCACGACCCCGCGCAGCCGATCGGCGTGTGGGACGAGGTGCGCGAGGACGGCAAGGGCCTCTGGGTGCGGGGGCGTCTGCTGACCGATGTCGCCAAGGGCCGCGAGGCGGCGGCGCTGGTCGCGGCGGGGGCGATCGACGGGCTTTCGATCGGCTACCGCAGCAAGCGCGCCGAGAGGGACGGCAAGGGGCGGCGGCTCCTCGCCGAGGTGGAGCTCTGGGAAGTGTCTCTGGTGACCTTCCCGATGCTTGCGCAGGCGCGGGTCGGCACCAAGGGCGAGGCCCCGGAGGAGACGACCCTGCGCGAACTGGCCGAGGCGCTGAGAGACGCGCGGCGGCTGATGGCCCGCGACTGACGGCCGCCGGCCCGACGAGACCCCTTTCAGACGGGAACAGGTGATGAAGATGACCGAGAGCAAGGCTCGGACCGGGCAGGGCATGCCCGGCGAGGGCGCCCCCGCGGCCGCCGAGGTGAAATCCGCGTTGAGCGGATTTCTCAGCGACTTCCGCGATTTCCAGGCCGACATTTCATCGAGGCTGCAACAACAGGACGAGCGACTGACCATGCTGGACCGCAAGACCGCCCATAGCGGGCGCCCCGCCCTTTCCGCCGCGGCCGAACCGGCCGCGCCCCATCAGAAGGCGTTCGACGCCTATCTGCGCAGCGGCGACGACGACGCGCTGCGCGGCCTCGTCCTCGAGGGCAAGGCGCTGTCGACGGCGGTGAACGCGGACGGCGGCTACCTCGTCGATCCGCAGACCGCCGAGACGATCCGCGGCGTGCTGAAGTCGACCGCCTCGATCCGGGCGGTCGCCAACGTGGTGAACGTGATGGCGACGTCCTATGACGTGCTGATCGACCATGGCGACATCGGCTCGGGCTGGGGCACCGAGGCCGGCCCGGTGACCGAGACCGGCACGCCGCAGATCGAGCGCATCTCGATCCAGCTGCACGAGCTTTCGGCGCTGCCGAAGGCCAGCCAGCGGCTGCTCGACGACGCGGCCTTCGACATCGAGAGCTGGCTGGCCGACCGGATCGCGCAGAAGTTCGCCCGCGCCGAGGCGGCGGCGTTCATCTCGGGCGACGGCATCGACAAGCCGAAGGGCTTCCTGACGCATCCCAAGGTGGATGACGCGGTCTGGACCTGGGGGTCGCTCGGCTACGTGCCGACCGGCGCGGCGGGCGACTTCGAGGCGACGAACCCGTCGGATGCGATCGTCGACCTGGTCTATGCGCTCGAGGCCGACTACCGCGCCAACGCGGTGTTCGTGATGAACAGCAAGACCGCCGGCGCGGTGCGCAAGATGAAGGACGCCGACGGCCGGTTCCTGTGGTCGGACGGGCTGGCGGCGGGCGAGCCCGCGCGCCTGATGGGCTATCCGGTGATGATCGCCGAGGACATGCCCGACATCGCGGCGGGCAGCTATGCGATCGCCTTCGGCGACTTCCGCGCCGGCTACACCGTGGCCGAGCGGCCCGACATCCGGGTGCTGCGCGACCCGTTCTCGGCCAAGCCGCACGTGCTGTTCTACGCGACGAAGCGCGTCGGCGGCGACGTGAGCGACTTCGCCGCGGTCAAGCTGATGAAGTTCGCCGTCTCGTAAGGGACGGTGAGCCGCGCCTCCGGCCCGGGGCCGGGGGCGTGGGTGGCGGGCGCGCGCGGGACCCCGGGAGGGGTGCCCGGCCGACTAGCTGCTTCCACCGTCCGAGCGGCCGGGGGCGCGCGCCCGCCTTTTTCTTCCGACGGGACTGTCCGGGCCGGGGCGCAGGGGTGCCCCGACGCCCGTGCCGGACCCATCGCCGCCGGTCGCGACCCGTCGCAGGGGTTCGCCGGGCCGGAGCATTGCAAGGGGATCGCCATGACGCTGATCGAGGAGACGCAGGTGCCGGCGACGGCCCTGCCGCTGCAGGAGCTCAAGGAGCACCTGAGGCTCGGCACCGGGTTCGCCGATGCCGGCGCCGCCGACGGCTATCTGCAGGGCGTGCTGCGGGCGGCGCTTGCCGCCGTCGAGGCGCGGACCGGCAAGGCGCTGATCGGGCGCGACTTCCGCTGGTCGGTGAACTGCTGGCGGGAGGCCGACATGCAGGCGCTGCCGATCGCGCCGGTGGCGGCGATCCTGTCGCTGACGATGACCGACAGGGCGGGGGTGGCGACGGTGATCGCCGCGGACCGCTACTGGCTGGAGCGCGACAGCCAGCGGCCGCGGCTGCGGGCCGCCGGGGCGGCGCTGCCGGCGATCCCGACCGGGGGCGCGGCCGAGGTCCGCATGACGGCGGGCTTCGGGCCGGCCTGGGGCGACGTGCCGGTGGAGCTGAGGCAGGCGGTCCTGCTGATCGCGGCGGGCTATTTCGAGCGCCGCCATGAGGAGGGCGCGGCACCGGGCGCGATGCCCTTCGGGGTGATGGCGCTGATCGAGCGCTGGCGCACCGTGCGCGGCTTCGGGCGCGGCGTGGCACGCGGCCCCGGGCGCGGTTTCGGCGGTGCGCGATGACGCGGCTGCCGATCCTGTCCCGCCCACTGGTGCTGGAGGCGCCGGTCCGGACGCCGGACGGCGCCGGCGGCTTCGCCGAGGTCTGGCAGGCGCAGGGCGAGGTCTGGGCCGAGATCCGGCCCGGCACCGGGCGCGAGAGCGCGGGCGAGTTCCTGACGCTGTCGGCGGTGCCGGTCAGGGTCGTCGTGCGCGGCGCCCCGGTCGGGTCGCCGGCGCGGCCGAAGGCCGGGCAGAGGTTCCGCGAGGGCGACCGGATCTATCCGATCGCCGCGGTGACCGAGCACGACCCGCGGGGCCACTACCTGGTCTGCTTCGCGAACGAGGAGGTGGGGGGATGAGCTACGCATCCGCCGCCGCGCTGCAGGCGGCCGTCTACCAGCGGCTGATGGCCGACAGCGCGGTCGACGCGCTGGTTGGCAGCGCGATCTACGACGCAGTGCCGCCGGGGCCGCTGCCGGGCCTCTACCTGAGCCTCGGGCCGGAGGATGCCCGCGACCGGTCGGACCAGACCGGCGCCGGCGCCGAGCACGAATTCTCGGTGAGCGTGGTGAGCGACGCCGCCGGGTTCCAGACCGCGAAGGCGCTGGCCGCCGCGGTCAGCGACGCGCTGGTGGGGGCCGAGCTGATCCTGGCCCGCGGGCGGCTGGTGGACCTGTGGTTCCTGCGCGCCCGGGCGCGGCGGGTCGGCGCGGCCGACCAGCGGCGCATCGACCTGTGGTTCCGCGCGCGTGTGGACCTGACCTGACATCTCATGGAGTGACCGACATGGCGGCGCAGAGCGGCAAGGACCTTCTCATCAAGATGGACATGACCGGGGGCGGCGTGTTCGAGACGATCGCGGGGCTGCGCGCCACGCGGATCAGCTTCAACGCCGAGACGGTGGATGTCACCAGCCTGGAGAGCCAGGGCGGCTGGCGCGAGCTGCTGGCCGGCGCCGGGGTGAAGGCGGCGGCGATCTCGGGCTCGGGGGTGTTCAAGGACGCCGCGACCGACGAACGGGCGCGGGCGATCTTCTTTTCCGGCGAGGTGCCGGCGTTCCAGGTCATAATCCCGGGCTTCGGCATCGTCGAGGGGCCGTTCCAGATGACCGCGATCGAGTATGCCGGCAGCTACAATGGCGAGGCGACCTACGAGCTGTCGCTCGCCTCGGCCGGCGCGCTGAGCTTCACGGCGCTCTGATGGCGAACCCCTGGGCGGGCGAGGTCGAGCTGGTGCTCGACGGCGAGCGACGGGTGATGAAGCTGACGCTGGGGGCGCTGGCCGAGCTGGAGGCGGCGCTCGGGGCCGACAGCCTGGTGGCGCTGGTCGAGCGGTTCGAGGCGGGGCGGTTCTCGACCCGCGACGTGCTGCTGCTGGTTGTCGCCGGCCTCAGGGGCGGCGGCTGGCGGGGCGGCGCGGAGGAGCTGCGCACCGCCGAGATCGCCGGCGGGCCGCTGGAGGCGGCGCGGGTCGCCGCGCAGCTGCTGATGCGGGCGTTCAAGCTGCCCGACGCGGCGTCGTGAGCGGGTTCGACTGGGCGGGGCTGATGCGGCAGGGCCTGCGCGGCCTCGGCCTCAGCCCCGCCGAGTTCTGGGCGCTGACGCCGGCCGAGCTGATGCTGATGCTTGGGCAGGAGGGCGGCGCGACCGCGCCGCTCGGCCGGGCCCGGCTGATGGAACTGGCGGCGGCCTATCCGGACGTGAAGGGAACGGGTCATGGATGAGACGGACGGGCTCGACGGGCTCGAGGACCAGGTGCGGGCGCTGGAGGCCAGCCTCGGCGCCGCGCAGGGAATGGCGGCCGCCTTCGACGGCGAGCTGGGCCGGATGCGGGAGACGATGGCGGCCACCGGGCGCGACGTGGCCGGGCTGTCGAACGCCGTCGGCCGCGGGCTGCGCGGCGCGTTCGACGGGCTGGTCTTCGACGGGATGAAGCTGTCGGAGGCGATGAAGGGGCTGGCGCGGTCGATCTCGGACGCGGCCTATGCCGCGGCGATCCGTCCGGTGCAGCAGCATTTCGGCCAGCTCATCGCCGGCGGGATCGAGAGCTTCGTGTCGGGGATGATCCCGTTCGCCCGGGGCGGCGCGTTCTCGCAGGGGCGGGTGATGCCGTTCGCCAAGGGCGGCGTGGTCAGCGGGCCGGTGACGTTCCCGATGCGGGGCGGCCGCGGGCTGATGGGCGAGGCCGGGCCCGAGGCGATCGTGCCGCTGGCGCGCGGCGCCGACGGGCGGCTTGGCGTGGCGATGCAGGGCGGCGGCCGGCCGGTGAACGTGGTGATGAACATCACCACGCCCGATGCCGAGGGGTTCCGGCGCAGCCAGGGCCAGATCGCGGCGCAGGTGACGCGCGCGCTGGGGCGCGGGCAGCGGAACCGGTGAGCGGGGGCTGCCCGGCGGCCTTCGCCCTCGGGTGGACGGCGCGCGCGGCCTGAAGCGGGTGGGCCGCCGCGGCGCGCGGCGGGCGGGCGGCACTGGCGGCACGGGCGAGCATGAGGACTGGAGGACGGCATGGGATTCCACGACATCCGCTTCCCCGCCAACCTGAGCTTCGGCTCGGTCGGCGGGCCGGAGCGGCGCACCGAGATCGTGACGCTCGCGAACGGCTACGAGGAGCGCAACACCCCCTGGGCGCATTCGCGGCGCCGCTACGACGCCGGGGTGGGGCTGAGGAGCCTCGACGACGTCGAGGCGCTGATCGCGTTCTTCGAGGCGCGGCGCGGGCAGCTCTTCGGCTTCCGCTGGAAGGACTGGTCGGACTACAAGTCTTGCCTGCCGACGCGCGACGTGGCCTTCACCGACCAGATCCTCGGGGTGGGTGACGGCGTCACCACGGCGTTCCAGATCGTCAAGACCTACCGGTCGGGCGCCGAGGACTACCGGCGGCCGATCACCCGGCCGGTGCTTGGCACCGTGCGGGCCGGGGTCAAGGGCGACCAGCTGGTCGAGACGGTGCAGTTCACGGTCGACTACGCCACCGGCCTGCTGAGCTTTGCCGAGGCGCCCGACCCGGGCGCGGAGATCACCTGCGGCTTCGAGTTCGACGTGCCGGTGCGGTTCGACACCGACCGGATCCAGACCTCGGTGGCGAGTTTCCAGGCCGGCGAGGTCCCGACCGTGCCGATCGTGGAGGTGAGGGTCTGATGGCGGTTCCGGAAAGTCTGGTCGCGCACCTGGCGAGCGGCGCGACGACCCTCTGCCGCGCCTGGGCGCTGGTGCGGCAGGGCGGCGCGGTGCTGGGGTTCACCGACCACGACCGCGACCTGGCCTTCGAGGGGATCGTGTTCCGCGCGAATACCGGCCTGACCGCGAAGGCGCTGCAGCAGACGACCGGCCTTGCGGTCGACAACACCGAGGCGATGGGCGCGCTGTCGGCCGCGAGCCTGACCGAGGAGGACATCCTTGCCGGGCGCTACGACGGCGCGGAGGTGCGCGCCTGGCTGGTGAACTGGGCGGCCGTCCAGGACCGGGTGCTGCAGTTCCGCGGCACCGTGGGCGAGATCGTGCGGTCGGGCGGCGCGTTCCAGGCCGAGCTGCGCGGGTTGACCGAGGCGCTGAACCAGCCGCAGGGGCGGGTCTACCAGCGGCCCTGTTCGGCCGTTCTCGGCGACGGGCTCTGCCGGTTCGACCTGGCGCGACCGGGCTACGCGGTGGAGCGCGCGGCCGAGACGGTGGAGGAGGGGCGGGTGTTCCGCTTCGCGGCGCTGCCCGGCTTCGACGACCGCTGGTTCGAGCGCGGCGCGCTGACGGTGCTGAGCGGGCGGGCCGAGGGGCTGCGGGGCATCGTCAAGAACGACCGGGCGCGCGGCGCGGGCCGGGAGGTCGAGCTCTGGGAGGCGATCGCGCTGCCGGTGGACCCGGGCGACATGGTGCGGATCGAGGCGGGCTGCGACAAGCGGGCCGAGACCTGCCGGCTGAAGTTCGACAACTTCCTGAACTTCCGCGGCTTTCCGCATATCCCGGGCGAGGACTGGCTGATGAGCTATCCGGTGCGGTCGGCCAGCAATTCGGGGCGGTCGCGGACCGAGCTGGGCGAGACGCTGCCATGGGGCCTGCCATGAGCATGGTGGCGGAGCGCGCGGTGGCCGAGGCGCGGCGCTGGATCGGCACGCCCTACCGGCACCAGGCGGCGACGCGGGGCGCGGGGGCCGATTGCCTCGGACTGATCCGCGGCGTCTGGCGCGCGCTCTACGGCGCCGAGCCCGAGGCGGTGCCGCCCTACACGGCCGACTGGTCGGAGCCCGCCCGCGAGGAGGTGCTGTGGCGCGCCGCACTGCGGCATCTGCGCCCCGCCGGGCGGGCCGTGCCGCAGCCGGGCGAGGTGATCCTGTTCCGGATGCGGGACGGGGCGGTGGCCAAGCATCTCGGTATCGCGGCGGCCGCGGGTCCGGGCGCCGCGGCGAGCTTCATCCACGCCTATGCCGGGCACGGCGTCGTCGAAAGCCCGCTGTCGGCCCCCTGGTCGCGCCGCGTCGCGGCGTGCTTCGCGTTCCCCGAGGAGTAAGCGCATGGCAACGATCGTCCTTTCCGCCGTCGGTGCGGCCGTGGGCGGGGCCTTCGGCGGCTCGGTCCTGGGCCTTTCGGCCGCGGTGATCGGCCGGGCGGTCGGCGCCACGATCGGGCGGGTGATCGACCAGCGGCTGCTGGGCGGCGGCTCGGCCGCGGTCGAGACCGGCAAGGTGGAGCGGTTCCGGCTGATGGGCGCCAGCGAGGGCGCGCCGGTGATGCAGGCCTGGGGGCGGCTGCGCCTTTCGGGCCAGGTGATCTGGGCGACGCGGTTCGAGGAGCGGACGCGCCGCAGCGGCGGTTCGGGCAAGGGCGCGCCGAAGCCGCCGGAGACGACGAGCTACAGCTACAGCGTGAGCCTGGCGGTGGCGCTCTGCGAGGGCGGGATCGCGCGGGTGGGGCGGATCTGGGCCGACGGGGTCGAGATCGACCGCGAGACGCTGAACCTGCGCGTCTATGCCGGGACCGAGGACCAGCTGCCCGACCCGAAGATCGCCGCGGTCGAGGGGGCGGAGAACGCACCCGCCTATCGCGGCATCGCCTATGTGGTGCTCGAGGATCTCGACCTCACGCCGTTCGGCAACCGGGTGCCACAGTTCAGCTTCGAGGTGGTGCGCCCGGCAAAGGGCGCCGGCGGCCTCGGCGATCTGCTGCAGGGCGTGGCGCTGATCCCCGGGACGGGGGAGTACGCGCTGGCCACGACCCCGGTGCATTACGGGCGGGGCCGGGGCGAGAACCGCACCGCCAACGTCCATTCCGCCGCCGGCGGCACCGACTTCACGGTGTCGATGCGGGCGCTGGGCGAGGAACTGCCGGCCGTGCGGTCGGTGCTGACGGTGGTGTCGTGGTTCGGCGACGACCTGCGCTGCGGCACGTGCCGGGTGAAGCCGAAGGTCGAGCAGACGCTGCTGGACGGAACCGGCATGGCCTGGTCGGTCTCGGGGGTCGGCCGGGCGGCGGCCGAGGAGATCCCGCGGATCGACGGCAACTCGATCTACGGCGGCACGCCGGCGGACCGGTCGGTGATCGAGGCGCTGGCGGCGATCCGCGAGGCCGGGCAGAAGGCGGTGTTCTATCCGTTCCTGCTGATGGAGCAGCTTCCCGGCAACACGCTGCCCGACCCCTATACGGGCGCCCCGGGCCAGCCCGCGCTGCCCTGGCGGGGGCGGATCACGACCTCGGCCGCGCCGGGCCGCGCGGGCTCGCCCGACGGGACCGCGCAGGCCGAGGCCGAGGTCGCGGCGTTCTTCGGCGCCGCCGCGCCGGGGCAGTTCGCGGCGACGGCGAACGGGGTGAGCTATACCGGGCCGGCGGGCGAGTGGGGCTACCGGCGGATGATCCTGCACTACGCCCATCTCTGCGCGGCGGCGGGCGGGGTCGATGCGTTCTGCATCGGTTCGGAGATGCGCGGGCTGACGACGATCCGAGGCGCCGGCGGGACCTTCCCGGCGGTGGAGGCGCTGCGGGCGCTGGCCGCGGAGGTGCGGGCGATCCTCGGGCCGGCGACGAAGATCGGCTATGCCGCCGACTGGACGGAGTATTTCGGCCATCAACCGCAGGACGGCTCCGGCGACGTCTACTTCCACCTCGACCCGCTCTGGGCCGACCCGGCGATCGACTTCGTGGGCATCGACAACTACATGCCGCTCAGCGACTGGCGCGATGGCGCGGATCATGCCGATGCGCCCTGGGGGTCGATCCACGCGCTGTCCTACCTCAAGGCCAATGTCGAGGGCGGCGAGGGCTACGACTGGTACTACGAGGGGCCGGAGGCGCGGGCGGCGCAGGTCCGCGCGCGGATCGCCGATGGCGCCCATGGCGAGCCCTGGGTCTACCGCTACAAGGACATCCGCGGCTGGTGGGAGAACGCCCATCACGCGCGGATCGGCGGCGTGCGGCAGGCGGCGCCGACGGCCTGGGTGCCAAGGTCGAAGCCGATCTGGTTCACCGAATTCGGCTGCGCGGCGGTCGACAAGGGCACGAACGAGCCGAACAAGTTCCTCGACGCGAAATCGTCGGAATCGGCGCTGCCGGTCTGGTCGAACGGGTCGCGCGACGACCTGATCCAGCAGCAGTACTACCGTGCGGTGCTGGGCTACTGGTCCGAGCCGGGGCGGAACCCGGTGTCGGACCTCTATGGCGGGCCGATGATCGACCTGTCGCGGGCGCATGCCTGGGCCTGGGACGCGCGGCCGCACCCGCAGTTCCCCGGCCTGTCGGAGCTCTGGTCGGACGCGGCGAACTATCCGCGCGGCCACTGGCTGAACGGCCGGGTGACGGCCGCTTCGCTGGCCGCGGTGGTGGCCGAGATCTGCGGGCGCTCGGGGGTCGGAGAGGTCGATGTCGAGGACCTCTACGGCCTTGTGCGCGGCTATTCGGTGACCGACATCGAGCCGGCGCGGTCGATGCTGCAGCCCCTGATGCTCGCCTACGGTTTCGAGGCGATCGAGCGGGAGGGCAGGCTGATCTTCCGCAACCGCGGCCGCCGCGCGGACCGGGTGCTGACTGACGACGACCTCGCGCTGACGGGCGAGCAGGAGAGCGCGGTCGAGACCGCCCGGACGCCGGCGGCGGAGGTCGCGGGGCGGGTGCGGCTGACCTTCGTGGAGGCCGACGGCGACTACGAGGCGCGCGCGGCCGAGGCGATCTTTCCCGACGAGCGGACCTATTCGGTCTCGCAGTCCGAGCTGCCGCTGGTGCTGACCGCGGCCGAGGGGCGGTCGATCGTCGAGCGGTGGCTGGCGGAATCGCGGGTGGCGCGCGACGCGGTGCGTCTGGCGCTGCCGCCCTCGGCGATCGTGACCGGCGCGGGCGATGTGGTCCGGCTGCAGGCGGGCGGGCTTTCGACGCTCTATCGGATCGACCGGGTCGAGCAGGCCGGCGCCGCGCTGATCGAGGCGGTGAGGGTCGAGCCCGAGGTGCAGGTGCCGAGCGATGCGGCGGATGTGGCGCCGGGCGTCCGGCCCTTCGCGCCGCCGCTGCCGGTCTATCCGCTGTTTCTCGACCTGCCGCTCCTGACCGGGCAGGAGGTGGCGCATGCGCCGCATCTGGCGGTGGCCGCGGAGCCGTGGCCCGGGGTCGTCGCGGTCTATGCGGCGCCGGTCGAGGATGCCGGCTATGCGCTGGCCCAGACCGTCGGGGCGCCGGCGACGGTGGGGACGAGCGAGACCGCGCTTCTGGCCGCCGCGCCGGGCGTCTGGGACCGGGGGTCCGCGCTGCGGGTGCGGTTCGGCACGACGGCGGCGCTCGCCTCGGCAGGCGAGGCGGCGCTGCTTGCGGGCGCGAACCTGGCGGCCGTCGGCGACGGCAGCCCGGGCAACTGGGAGCTGTTCCAGTTCCGCGATGCAGTACTGGTCGAGCCCGGGGTCTGGGAGCTGTCGCACCGGCTCCGCGGGCAGCAGGGCACCGACGCGACGATGCCGGCGAGCTGGCCGCCGGGCAGCCAGGTGGTGCTTGTGGACGGGGCGGTCGGGCAGATCGACCTGCCGCTGTCGGCGCGCGGGCTGGCGCGGCACTACCGGGTCGGGCCGGCGCTGCGCGGCTACGAGGACCCGTCCTACGAGCACGTGGTCGCGGCGTTCGACGGGATCGGGCTTCGGCCCTATGCCCCCGCGCATCTGCGGGCGCGGCGGCTTGCCGGCGGCGATCTGGCGCTGAGCTGGATCCGCCGCACGCGGGTCGACGGCGACAGCTGGGCCGGCGAGGAGGTACCCCTGGGCGAGACCCGCGAGGCCTACCGCATCCGCGTGGTGCAGGGCACGGCGGTCCTGCGGGAGAGCACCGTCATCCTGCCGGAATGGACCTACGGCGCGGCGCAGCAGGCGGCGGACGGGGTCGTTGCCGGCTTCACGGTCGAGGTCGCGCAGGTCTCGGAGACCTTCGGCCCCGGCCCCTTCACGAGGATCACGATCGATGACTGACACGGCAAAGCTCGGCCTTCCGCTTCTTGCCCCGTCGCAGGCGCAGAAGCACGTCACGGTGAACGAGGCGCTGGCGCGGATCGACGCGGCGGCGCAGCTGACGGTGCTGTCGCGCGTGGTGGCGACGCCGCCGGTCACCGCCGCCGAGGGCGAGGCCTACGTGGTCGCCGCGGCAAGCGTCAACGACTGGGCAGGGCGCGACGGGCAGATCGCCGTGCGGCAGAACGGCGGCTGGATCTTCCTGCAGCCGCGCGCGGGCTGGCGCGCCTTCGTGGCAGACGAAGCCGAGACACTGCTGCATGACGGGCAGGCCTGGGCCGCGGGCGCGGTTGCGGTGTCGGCCGGCGGGGCGGCGTTCTCGGTCCATGTGCGCGAGTTCGACCATGCGGTGGGCGCCGGCGCGAGTTCGGCGACGGCGGCGGAACTGCCGGCGAATGCCGTGGTCTTCGGCGTCACCGCGCGGGTGCTTTCGGATATCCAGGGCGGGCTCGCCACGTGGCGGCTGGGCGTCGCGGGGTCGGACGACCGTTACGGGACCGGGGCGGGCACCGGCCAGGGGTCTTTCCTGCGCGGCATCACCGGGACGCCGCTGACCTACTATGCGCAGACCGCGCTGCTGATGACTGCCGAAGGCGGCACCTTCGCCGGCGGCGGCATGGTACGCCTTGCCATTCACTACGCGCGGCTCGGCCTGCCGCGGCTCGTCTGATGCGGCTGCTCGGTGCGGCGGATCTGTTCGCGGCCGCGCGTGCCCTTCTGGCCGCGCCCGAGCCGCTGCGCGCGGGCCTCATGGCGCGGATGATCCACGAGGCCGAGGCGGCGGACCGCTACCGCAGGCGCATCGGCCGGGTCCATCCGCTCTGGGGCAACGGCACGCTCGAGGCCGCGGCGCGAGGACATGCGCCGGGGCCGTCCCGCGCGCTCCACGACAACGATCATCTCGCCTGCCTCGCCCTCGTCCTCGAGGCGCTGGTCGCGCATCGCGCGCGGCCGGATCGCAGGATGTGATGGCTGTCATCAGGGCTTTCCACGTGACGCCCCGCGCCTATCTGGTGTAGAACCAGCACGGAAGCGAAGGAGCCCGGTCATGGCCAGGATGCACGCGCAGGTTGCGACCCTCGACCCGGTCTGGAGCCGGATCACCGAAGAGGCCCAGGCCGCCGTGCGGGACGAGCCCTTGCTCGGCGGACTGGTCCATTCGAGCATTCTGCATCACCCGACGATGGAGCGCGCGCTTGCCTACCGCATCGCGCTCAAGCTGTCGTCGGGCGAGATGGGCGAGCAGCTTATCAGCGAGATCGCCGAGGAAGCCTATACCGCCGACCCCGATCTCGGGCAGACGGCGCGCGCCGACCTCGCCGCCGTCTACGAGCGTGACCCGGCCTGCCACCGGTTCCTCCAGCCGATCCTCTATTTCAAGGGCTACCAGGCGATCCAGGCCTATCGCGTGGGCCACTGGCTGTGGCGCGAGGGGCGCAAGGACCTGGCCTATTTCCTGCAGATGCGGATCAGCGAGCAGTTCGGCGTCGACATCCACCCCGCCGCGCGGCTCGGCCGCGGCATCATGATCGACCACGCCCATTCCATCGTGATCGGCGAGACCGCGGTCGTGGGCGACAACGTGTCGATGCTGCATTCGGTCACGCTGGGCGGGACCGGCAAGGCGGATGGCGACCGGCACCCCAAGATCGGGAACGGCGTGCTCATCGGGGCCGGGGCGAAGGTGCTCGGCAACATCAGTGTCGGCTATTGCAGCCGGATCGCCGCGGGCTCGGTCGTGCTCGCCGACGTGCCGCCCTGCAAGACGGTGGCCGGCGTGCCGGCGCGGATCGTCGGCGAGGCCGGATGCGACCAGCCCTCGGTCAGCATGGACCAGCTGATCCGCGACGGCGTCTGACGCCTCAGGACCAGAGCCGCGGCTCGGCGATCTCGACCGAGTTGCCCGCCGGATCGCGGACGTAGATCGAGCGGGCGCCGTTCGGCCAGCGGAAATCGGCCTCGATCTCGACACCCGCCGCGACGAGCTGCGCGCGCCAGGCGTCGATTGCCGCACCTTCCGCGGCGAAGCAGACATGCCCGGGTCCGCGCGCGCCGTGCGGCGGCACCGGCAGGTCGGGGTTGCCGGTCGGGCGCGCCGTCTCCTCGGCGTTGAAGACCAGCAGGATCGTGCCGCCGACCCGGTAGAACACATGCCGCGCGCCGACGCGCTGCACCCGTTCAAGGCCGAGGATGCCGCCGTAGAACGCCTCGGCCGCATCCAGATCGGCGGCGTAGATCGCGGCCTCCAGTACCCCCGAAAACTCCCGTTCCGTCATGGCCCTGACATGTTGCGGCGCTACGTCTCCCCGCGAGCCTACCGCATATCGGGGGGCTTGCAAGGCGGGTGCCGCCAGATATAGTTGCGAGCAGCTGGAGCGGGGCTCCCGCTCTGGTGCCGGAAATGCGGCAGGCAGAGCGAGGACGGAGTCTCGTTGATGGACGGCGATTTCAGGACGACCTTCGTGAGGGACCCGGCCGGGGCGCGCCAGCACCCCGCGCTGGTGCTGAACGCCGACTATCGCCCGCTCAGCTACTACCCGCTCTCGCTCTGGCCCTGGCAGGAGGCGGTGAAGG
>CAZYBG010000060.1:0-1376 GCA_964645155.1 uncultured Rhodobacterales bacterium
AAGCGCTGCCGGCATGATCGCAAGGCCGCCGAACTGCCACAGCGTCCCGAACCAGAGGTAGGGCACGCGCTTCCAGCCGATCGCGGACCTGTAGGTATCGGACTTGTGGCCCAGGAGAGCCCGGAATGGCGCGATCAGCACCGGAAGCGCCACCATCGAGGCGACGAGGAAGGCGGGCACCTGGAACTCGACGATCATCACCCGGTTCAGGGTGCCCAGAAGCAGCACCGCCGCCATGCCGACCGAGACCTGGAACAAACTCAGCCGCAGAAGCTGGCCCAGCGGCAGGTCGTCGCTGGCGGCATCCGCGAAGGGCAGGTAACGGATCGAAAGGCGCTTCAGCATGCTCACGCGGCATACTCCAGACAGGTCGAGATGTAGAAGCCCCGGCTGACGCGTCCGACCTCGCGGACCGAGCCTGTGACGCCGTGCAGAGCCGTTTCGCGGGCGATGCGCGCCGGCGCATGCGGGATCATCCGGGGCGAGCGGTCGGCGCGGGGAAAGAGCTTGCCGATCCCGAAGAAGGCCATCAGGAACGGCGTGCGCGGCGCGATGGTGAAGACGACGGACCGCTCGACGCGCCCGGCAAGTTGCGCGATCGCGCGGCCCAGGTCCGGGGCCTCGTAGTAGATCATCGAATCCATCGCCAGCACATGGTCGAAGCGGCCCAGCGCGGGGTCCAGCATGTCGCCCGCGGCGAAAGTGACCCGCGGCGCCAGTGCCTGCGGCAGGCGCTTTTGCGCGATCTCGATCAGTTGCGGCGAGATGTCGATGGCCACCACATCGGCCCCGCGCGCGGCCAGGATCCCGGTCATCGCGCCGGTGCCGCACCCGGCGTCCAGCACGCGGGCACCGGCCAGATCGGCAGGCAGGCGCGACAGCATGATGTCGCGCATCCGTTCGCGTCCCTCGCGCACCGTCTGCCGGATCCCCGACACCGGCGCGTCCGAGGTCAGCCGCTCCCATGTCCGGGTGGCGGTGCGGTCGAAATAGGCTTCGACGCGGTCGCGGGTGGCGCCGTATGTCGGCGTTCCGACCATCAATCGAACCCCAGCAATTCGAAGATGTGGCGATCCTCCAGCGGCGCCGGGGCCAGCGGGTCGGTCCCCGCATAGAGCAGTTCCGCCAGCCGGATGTATTCGGCGCGGCACATCACGATATCCTCGTCGTCGGGCATCTCGAACAGCGTCTTCTTCTTCAGGCGCGAGCGCCGGATCGCATCGACATCGGGCATGTGGCCGATGCGCCGGAAGCCCACGGTGTCGCAGTAGCGGTCGACCTCGTTGGTATCCTTCGACCGGTTCGCCACGCAGCCCGCCAGACGCACGGAATAGTTCTTCGACTTCGCCTGCACGGCGGCGATGATCCGGTTCATC
>CAZYBG010000060.1:1386-19242 GCA_964645155.1 uncultured Rhodobacterales bacterium
GTTGGCGGTGACGATCACCGCCCTGTCGGCGTGTTGCAGCGGGGCCGCGAAGCCGCCGCAGACGACATCGCCCAGCACGTCGAAGATCACCACGTCGGTATCTTCCAGCAGGTGATGCTGTTTCAGGAGCTTCACCGTCTGGCCCACGACATAGCCGCCACAGCCCGTGCCCGCTGGGGGGCCGCCGGCCTCGATGCACATGACGCCGTTGTAGCCCTCGGTCACGAAATCCTCGGGGCGCAGTTCCTCGGCGTGGAAATCGACATCCTTGAGGATGTCGATCACCGTCGGCACCAGCGTGCCGGTCAGCGTGAAGGTCGAATCGTGCTTAGGGTCGCAGCCGATCTGCAGCACCCGCTTGCCCAGCATCGAGAACGCCACCGACAGGTTCGACGAGGTCGTCGACTTGCCGATGCCACCCTTGCCGTAGACCGCGAAGACCTTCGCCCCCTCGATCTTCACGTTCGCGTCCTGATGCACCTGGACGGAGCCTTCGCCGTCCTCGCCCTTCAGAATTGGAATGTCGTCGCGTGGCATGCCGTTCTCCTATTCCGCCGCGATCCCCTCGAGCCGGTCTTCCAGCTCGTCGGCCGCGTCCTGCAGCGCCGCCAGCGTCTCCGCGTCGGGCTGCCAGTAGTTCCTGTCGCTCGCCTCCAGCAGGCGGTTCGCCATCCGCACCGAGGCCTGCGGGTTGAGGCTGGCCAGCCGGCGGCGCATCTCTGCATCCAGAACGAAGGTCTCGCTCAGGCGCTGGTAGACCCACGGCTCGACCTGCCCGGTGGTGGCCGACCAGCCGACCGTGTTCGTCACATGCGCCTCGATCTGCCGCACGCCTTCGTGGCCGTGCTTCAGCATCCCCTCGTAGAACTTCGGGTTCAGGCTGCGGCTCCGCGTCTCCAGCGCGATCTGGTCCTGCAGCGTCCTGACCTTGCCCTCGCCGCGGGTCTGGTCGCCGATATAGACGGCCGCGTCCGATCCCTTCGCCCGTCGCACCGCGCGGGCGATGCCGCCCAGCGTGTCGAAGTAGTGGTCGACCGAGGTGATGCCCAGTTCGACCGATTCGAGGTTCTGGTAGGCGAGGTCCACCGTCTTCAGCGTCTGCTGCAGCAGCTTGGCGTTCTGGCTCGCCTTGCCGTTGCGGCCATAGGCGAAGGACTTCCGTGCCTCGTAGGCATCGGCCAGCTCGTCCTCGTCGCCGAAGGCCGAACCGTCGACGAGCAGGTTGACGTTCGACCCATAGGCGCCCTCGGCGTTCGAGAAGACCCGCAGGCTCGCCTCCTCGATGCCGGCGCCCGTCGCCTCGGCATAGGCCAGCGCATGGGCGCGGACGAAGTTCTCCTCCACCGGTTCGTCTGCGGTCGCCGCCTTCCAGGCGGCCTCGGCCAGCATCCGGGTCTGCAGCGGCAGGAGGTCGCGGAAGATCCCCGACAGCGTCATCACCACGTCGATCCGCGGCCGGCCGAGCTCGGCCAGCGGGATCAGGTCGGCCCCCGAGAGCCGCCCGAACGAATCGAACCGCGGCCGGGCGCCGAGCAGCGCCAGCGCCTGCGCGATCGGCCCGCCATCCGACTTGATGTTGTCCGACCCCCAGAGAACCAGCGCCACGGTGCGCGGCAGCCGGTCATGTGCAGCCAGCAGCTTCGCCGCCTGTTTCGCGCCGTCGGCCAGCGCGAAGGCGGTCGGCATCCGGAACGGGTCGAAGGCGTGGATGTTGCGGCCCGTCGGCAGGATCTCCGGGCTGCGGATCAGGTCGCCGCCCGGCACTGGCGGGGTGAACCTGCCCCCGAGCGCGCGGAGCAGCGCCGGCGTCTCGCTGTCCTCTGTGAGGTGGCGTTCGATGCGGGCGCGGCCCTCGGCGTCGGTCCCCTGCATCAGGCGGAGATGCTCGGCCCGCTGCCCGGCATCCATCGGCCGGCCGACGACGTGAAGACCATCGGGGATGAGCGCATCCTCGGCCTCGAGCAGCCGGACCCACAGCGTCGCCGGGTCGGCGCCCGCCATGTCCACCGCGGCCGCCTGGTCGGCGATCAGCGCCTCGAGATCGGCACGCTCGGCCGCGTCGGGGGCAAGCGCGCGCCAGCGGCCCAGGCTGTCCTTCAGCTCCAGAAGGCCGCGATAGAGCCCCGCGGCGGCAAGCGGCGGGGTCAGGTGGGTCACCGTCACCGCCCCGGTCCGGCGCTTGGCGAGCGTCGCCTCGGAGGGGTTGTTCGCCGCATAGAGGTAGACGTTCGGCATGTCGCCGATCAGCCGGTCGGGCCAGTCGGCAGCGCCGAGGCCCGCCTGCTTGCCGGGCATGAACTCCAGCGCGCCATGCATCCCGAAATGCAGGATCACGTCGGCACGGAAGCGGTTCTTGAGCCAGAGGTAGAACGTGGCAAAGGCGTGTGTCGGCGCGAATCCGCGCTCGAACAGCAGCCGCATCGGGTCGCCCTCGTAGCCGAAGGCCGGCTGCACCGCGACGACGACGTTGCCGAACGTGGCGCCCAGCACGAAGACGCCGCGGCCATCGGACTGCGCCCGCCCCGGCGCGGGGCCCCAGACCGCCTCGATCTCGCGCAGCCAGGGCGTCGCCCGGACGATCTCGTCTGCCGGGACATGGTCGATCACGTTGGCCTGCTGGCCACAGCTTTCGGCATTGCCCTTGAGCACCCGGGCGCGAAGCTCGTCCACCGTCGCCGGCGGCTCGACCGCGTAGCCCTCGGCCTTCATCGCATGCAGCGTGTTGAACAGGCTCTCGAACACCGACAGATAGGCCGCCGTGCCCACCGCGCCGGCATTGGGCGGAAACCCGAACAGCACGATGGCCACCCGGCGGTCCGCGGCCGCCGACCGGCGCAGCCGCGCCAGCCGCTCGACACGGCCGGCCAGCATCTCGATCCGCTCGGCGCAGGGTGCCATGGCGCGCGTCGTGCCGTCACTCGTGCAGCGCCGTGCGCAGCCGCTGCAGGCCCCGGCGCCGTGCCGGCCCGCGAACACCGCCGGATTCGTCGCGCCGTCGATCTCGGGCAGCGCGACGAGCATCGTGGTTTCGACCGGGCCGAGGCCGGTCGGCGAGGTCGCCCACTGCCCAAGCGTCTGGAATTCCAGCGGATGCGCCGCGACGTAGGGGACATCGAGCCCCGCCAGCGCCGTCACCGCCGCCGCGCTGTCGTTGTAGGCTGGGCCGCCGATCAGCGAGAATCCGGTCAGCGAGACCAGCGCATCGATCCGCACGCCGGCCTCGCCGTGGAAGTAGCTGTCGATCGCCGGCCGCGCATCGAGGCCGCCGGCGAAAGCCGGGATCACCCTCAGCCCGCGCGCCTCGAAGGCCGCGATCACCGCATCGTAATGCGCGGTATCGGAGGCGAGCACATAGCTCCGCATGAGGATAAGGCCGACCGTCGCGACCGGGGTCGCCGGCGCCGGCAGGTCGGCCAGCCGCGTGGTGATCCGCCCCGCCACCCTGGGGTGGTAGAGCCCGACATCGGGGTAGTCGACCGGCGCCGCCGCCTTCGCCTTGCGCCAGGACGCCTCGCGCGCATAGCGGCTGACGAGGAAGCGGATCATCTCGCGCACGTTGTCGTCCGACCCGCCCAGCCAGTACTGCATGGTCAGGAACCAGGCGCGCAGGTCCTGCGCCTTGCCCGGGATGAAGCGGAGGATCTTCGGCAGCCGCCGCAGCAGCGCCATCTGCTTCTGCCCCGACTCGGCCGAAGGCTGCTTGGTGCCCCGCAGCTTCTTGAGGAGCGCCATCGCGCCCGATGATGGCCGGCCCATGTCCAGCTCGCCCATCCGCGTCAGCGTCACCACCTGCCGGTCGGCGATGATCCCGATCATCGCGTCGCAGGCGCTGCGGCGCGCCTCGAGCGCGGGCAGGATCGCCGCGACATGCTCCTCGAGGAACAGCAGGTTGGCGATCACGATGTCGCCGTGCCGCACCGCCTCGCGCGCGGCGTCGAGTGCAGCGGGATTCTCCGCCCATTCCGCCGCGGCATGCACCGAGACGGTGAGGCCCGGGAAATCGTCGGCGAGCGCCTCGCTGACCCGCGCCGCGGGACCCGCCGCATGGGCGTCGAGGGTGACGATCACCACGCGGTAGCCGGTGATATGGCCATCATCGCGCATAGTGGGCCTTTGCCTCGTAAAGTGTCTCGACGCCGATCTCGGCGACGCCGCGGTCGGCGGCGTATCTCTCGGTGTTCCGCCGCGCCTTGCCACGGACGAAGAACGGGATCTTCCTCAGCTCGTTCTCGGCCGCCGGCAGCCAGACGACGCCGACCGTGCTCTCGACCGCCTCGCCCGCACTTGTGGGAACGGCCTCCGGGGCGGCCTCCAAGGGGCCCGCCTCCAGTTGCGGCGCGTGGCCGCCATGATGGCTGGGGCCGGCGGCATCGTGGAACTCGAAATCCTCGCGGAACATGTGCAGCAGGTGCTCCTCGAGGCCCATCACCAGCGGGTGCACCCAAGTGTCGAACAGGACGTTCGCGCCTTCCCAGCCCATCTGCGGCGAATATCGGGCGGGGAAGTCCTGCACATGGACCGGGGCCGAGATCACCGCGCAGGGAATCCCGAGGCGCTTGCCGATGTGGCGCTCCATCTGCGTGCCGAGGATCAGCTCCGGCTGCAGCGCCCCGATCATCGCCTCGACCTCGAGGTAGTCGTCGGTGACCAGCGCCTCGAGCCCGAACTCCTTCGCAAGCGCCCGGACCGGCCGCGCAAGCTCGCGGTTGTAGCAGCCGAGGCCGACGACATCGAAGCCGATCTCGTCCCGCGCGACGCGGGCGGCGGCCATCGCATGGGTGCCGTCGCCGAAGACGAAGACGCGCTTGCCGGTCAGGTAGGTCGAATCGACCGACCGCGACCACCAGGGCAGCCGCAGGCGCGACCGGTCGGCGGCGACGGGCAGGCCGCTGATCGCGGCCACCTCGGACAGGAACGTCTCGGTGGCGCGGACGCCGATCGGCACGGTCTTGGTGAACGGCTGGCCCAGCTCGCGCTCGGCCCAGCGGGCCGCCGCCTCGGCATGCTCGGGATACATCAGCACGTTGAAATGCGCCGCGCCCATGCGGGCGATGTCGGAGGGCCGGGCGCCCATCGGGGCGACCAGGTTCACGCCGATGCCCATGCCGGCCAGAAGCCGCGTCACTTCCTCGATGTCGTCGCGGTGGCGGAACCCGAGGCCGGTCGGCCCGATCAGGTTGGCGGTCACCGCCGCCGTCCGCTCCACCGGCCGGGCCAGTGTCCGGGCGATCTGGAAGAAGGTCTCGTCGGTGCCGAAGTTCTCCTTGCGCTGGTAGCTCGGCAGCTCCAGCGCGATCACCGGCACCGGCAGGCCCATGGTCTCCGCGAGGCCGCCGGGATCGTCCTGGATCAGCTCGGCGGTGCAGGACGCGCCGACGATCAGCGCCTCGGGGCGGAACCGCTCGTAGGCGTCGCGGCAGGCCTGCTTGAAGAGGCCCGCCGTGTCGGCGCCGAGATCGCGGGCCTGGAAGGTCGTGTAGGTGACCGGCGGCCGGTGGTCGCGCCGCTCGATCATGGTGAAGAGCAGGTCGGCGTAGGTGTCGCCCTGCGGCGCATGCAGCACATAGTGCAGGCCCTGCATCCCCGTCGCCACGCGCATCGCGCCGACATGGGGCGGGCCCTCGTATGTCCACACGGTAAGCTTCATGGCCGGCCCCCGGGGGTGCCGCCACCGGCCTCCCGCGGTCCCTGGAGCAAGATCAGGCAGGGCGTCATTCCGCGGCCTCCAGGCCGAGCAGGCCCTTGCGGCGCAGCGGCCGGGCGAAGAGCGCGGCAAGGTCGCCGGCCTGCTCGTAGAAATGGACCGGCGTGAACACCAGCTCGATCGCCCACTTCGTGGTCAGCCCCTCGGCCTCGAGCGGATTGGCCAGGCCGAGGCCGCAGACCGTCAGGTCGGGCCGGGCGGCCCGCGCGCGGTCGATCTGGCGGTCGACATCCTGGCCTTCGGAAATCACCGGGCCCTCCGGCAGGAGGTCGAGATCGGGGCCGGCCAGATGGCCGTGGATGTAGGGCGCGCCGACCTCGATGGCCTCCATCCCGCATTCTCGGGCGAGGAACCGCGCCAGCGGGATCTCGAGCTGGCTGTCGGGAAAGAAGAAGACCGACCGGCCGCGGAGCGTGGCGGCCGCCGCGGCGATCGCCTTCCGGGCGCGGGCGCGGGGCGCTTCGGTGACGCGCGCGAAGGTCTCGTCGCTCACCCCGAACTCCCGAGCCACGGCGCCGAGCCACAGCGTCGTGCCCTCCTCGCCGAACGGGAAGGGCGCCGCGATCCGCCGCGCGCCGCGCCGGTCGAGCGCCGCCGCGGTCTCGCCGAGGAACGGCTGGGTCAGCGCATAGACGGTCTCGGGCCCGACCGCCGGCGTCGCCTCGGCGCGCCGTGCCGGCAGCACCCGCACCGGGCCGATCCCGAGATCGGCGAGCAGCCGCAGCGCCTGGTCCTCCACCACGTCGGGCAGCGCCCCGACCAGCAGCAGTTCGCGCGCCGCGCCGGCCGGCAGCTCCGGCACCATCGCCGCGAGGCAGGCATCCTCACCCTCGGTGAACGTCGTCTCGATGCCCGAGCCGGAGTAGTTCAGCACCCGCACATGCGGGGCGTGCAGCCGGGTCAGCCGCTCGGCGGCGCGGTGGAGGTCGAGCTTGATGACCTCTGACGGGCAGGACCCGACGAGGAACAGCCGCCGGATGTCGGGCCGCCGCGACAGGAGCCGCGCGACCTCGCGGTCGAGCTCGTCATGGGCGTCGGCCATCCCGGCGAGGTCCTTCTCCTCGAGGATGGCGGTGCCGAAGCGCGGCTCGGCGAAGATCATCACGCCGGCGGCCGATTGCAGCAGATGCGCGCAGGTGCGCGAGCCGACGACGAGGAAGAAGGCGTCCTGCATCTTGCGGTGCAGCCAGACGATGCCGGTCAGCCCGCAGAACACCTCGCGCTGGCCGCGTTCGCGCAGCACCGGCGTGTCACGGCAGCCCGGGCCGGCGATGCGGCGCGCCTCGGTCATGCCGCCACCCCGCCCGCGGCGCCCTGCAGCCGCGCCGCCCGGAGCTTCAGGAGGAACTGCCCGGCATTGACGACATAGGCCGCATAGGCCGCCAGGGCGAGCGTCATCAGGCCTGCAGGCGCCAGCGCATCGGCGACCAGCGCCCAGACATAGGCGGTGTGGAGCGCGATCACCGCGAAGGAGAACACGTCCTCCCAGAAGAAGGCGGGCGCGAACAGGTACTGGCCGAACACGACCTTCTCCCAGATCGCGCCGGTCACCATGATCGCGTAGAGGAACGCCGTCTTGACGAGGATCGACACGGTGGCCGCCTCGTAGCCGGCCCCGGTCGCCAGGTAGCGCAGCACGAGAACCAGCGAGACGGCGAAGGCGAGGAACTGCAGCGGCGCAAGCACGCCCTGCACCACCGTCCAGACGGTCGCGTCGCGGCGCGCGCGCTCCTCGGCGGAATAGAGGGGCGTCGCGTGGCGTGACGTGGCGTTCCCCTTCGGCATGGCCGACTCCTCAGCGGCTCGGGCTTGTTCTGAACGTTACCGCCCGTGGCGGAAAAGTGTCAATTGAAAGTTACACCCTTTTGGTTGACACTCCCCTGGCGCACCATTCCGCGCCCTGGGCCTGCACGGGCCAGCATTTCCCCGCTCAATCAATGCGGCGCGCCGTCATCGGCGGCAGGGGCGCGACCTGGCTGGGCACCGGGTTGTCAATTTGGTTTGACATTTTTGCAGGCTCGGTAGACCCTTTGCCCTTGGGGGAGGCGGGCCTGTCCTTGGGTCCGTCGGGGCCGATCCGCATCAGCGGCGGCGTCCGTGAAATGGGACGCATGTGATGTCAGATGGACCGAACAAGCAGCCGTTGATCGGCGATTTCGTATCAATAGGGGGCGCCGAGGCGCTGGTCTCGCGGGCGCTGACCCTGGTGACCCATCGCGGGCAGGCGGTCAGGCCGCAGCCCCGGGATCTCGACCCGCGGCTGATGCAGCTGCTCGAGACCGCGGTGCTCGATTCCGACCGCGCGGCCCGGAGCCGCGCCACAACGGCGATGCAGCAGGCGGGGGTTCCGTGGGAGGACATCGCCGACCGCTATATCCCCGCCGTGGCCCGCCATCTGGGCGAACTCTGGTGCGCCGACGAGATGAGCTTCGTCGAAGTCACGATCGGCAGCGCGCGGCTGCAGGCGATGCTGCGCGAGATGGGGCCGGAATGGGCCGAGGAGACGGCCCTCGATCCGCGGGCGCCGAACGTCGTCCTGGCGCAGCGCGAGAACGACAACCACACGCTCGGCACGATGGTCGTGGCGGGACAGCTGCGCCGGCTTGGCGTCTCGGTCCGCCTCGCGATCGGGCTTTCCGACGATGCGATCGCTGAAACCGTGGCCGCCGGGCGATTCGATGCGGTCATGCTGTCGGTCTCGTGCAGCGAACGGCTTGAAGTGATCGGCAATCTGGTAAAGAAGATACGGCGAGTGGCGCAGAACAGCCCACCCATCGTCGTCGGCGGCACCCATGTTGACGGTACCCGCGACGTCAGGCTGGTAACCGGCGCCGATCATGCAACTTCGGATGTTCTCGAGGCGTTGAAGCTGTGCGGTCTGCGGGTCTCCCGCCGCCGCGGCGAGACCGGCGGGAGCGGGAACGGGAACTAGACGATGCGGCTTCGGTCAACCCCGGCACGGCGATCATGACTTCACGGGGTACGCGGTACTGGTCGGGTGGAGCGATCCCGCTCATCGCCCCGGAACTTCTTGGCGACATCATCGCGACGGCGTCCGACATCGCCATCGTGACCTCGGCCGAAGGCGCCATCCTGTCGGTGATGGTAAACCCGAACCACCGCAGCTTCGGCCGCCTCGACCACTGGGAGGGCCGCGACCTGCGCGAGTTCCTCACCCGGGAAAGCGTGCCGAAGCTCGATGCGCGGCTCGACCTCTTCGACGAACGGGCTTTCACCGCAAAGGCGGTCGAGCTCAACCACGCCGACGGCCAGGCCTGGGAGTTTCCGGTCCGCTACTCGTTTCACCGGATCGGGCCCGACCGGACCGTCCTGATGCTCGGCCGCGACCTCAGGCCGATCGCCGAGATGCAGCAGCAGCTCGTCAAGGCGCAGCTCGCCCTCGAACGCGACTACGAGGCCCAGAAGGAATTCGACACGCGATACCGCGTGCTGATGGAGGCGAGCCGCGAGGCGATGGTGTTCGTCAATCTCGGCAGCGGGCGCATCGTCGACGCCAACAGCCCGGCGGCCGTCCTCCTCGGCGGGACCCGCGCCGATCTGGTCGGCACCGCCTTCGCGCAGGAGTTCGAGGGCCGCCGCCGCAGCGAGTTCATGGACATGCTCGCGTCGAGCGCGCTGTCGAGCAGCGCTGCCGATGTGGAACTCACGGTGCGGCGGACCAAGCGGCGCATCCGGCTCAGCCCGACCATCTTCCGCGCCGCGGGCGAGCGCGTGCTGCTCTGCCGGATCGACCCGGCCGAGGAAGGCGAGATGATCGCCGACGCGCTGAGCGAGAACCTCGCCGCGCTCTATCAGGAAGGCATCGACGCCATCGTCTTCACCGACCGCGAGGGCACGATCCGCGCCGCGAACGAGGCGTTCCTGAACCTTGCCGATGCCGCGCACCTGACGGTGGTGAAGGGCCGCAACCTCGGCGACTACCTCGCCCGCGGCTCGATCGACACCCGGGTGCTCCTCGAGAACACCGCGCGCGCCGGCCACATGCGGGTCTTCGCCACGAAGCTGCAGGGCGAGTATGGCGGCCAGACGCCGGTCGAGCTGTCGGCGACCTATCTCGACGACAGCGCGCACCCGGCCTTCGTCTTCGTGATCCGCGATGCAAGCCGCATGGAGGCGGTGCGGCGGTCGGGCGGCACGGTCTCGGACGATGCGGTGAAGAGCGTGATGGAACTCGTCGGCTCGGCCACCCTGAAGGACATCGTCGCCGAGACGACAGACGTGGTGGAGAAGCTCTGCATCGAGACGGCGATCGAACTGACGCGCAACAACCGCGTCGCGGCGGCCGAGATGCTCGGTCTGTCGCGGCAGAGCCTCTATGTGAAGCTCCGCAAGTTCGGCCTTCTGGGCAAGGACAGCGACAGCTGACCGCCGCCGGCGGCGCAGCCCTTCCGACCGCTGGCACGAAACGCCGCAGGCCGGGCGCGATCGCCAGATTCTGGCTTGCGGGTGGCGAAACTGTGCTATTCTTCTGACACAATGAGTGTCAGCGAAACATTACAGTCATCCCGCCGCCTTCCCGCCCCGCAGGCGCTGGTCGAGCTGGTGAAGCCGATCACCTGGTTCCCGCCGATGTGGGCCTATCTCTGCGGCGCGGTCTCGGCGGGTGCCGCGCCGGCGGGCCAGTGGCCACTGATCCTGCTCGGCGTCGTTCTGGCCGGCCCGGTCGTCTGCGGCATGAGCCAGGCCGCGAACGACTGGTGCGACCGCCATGTCGACGCGATCAACGAACCCGGCCGGCCGATTCCCTCCGGCCGGGTGCCCGGGCGTTGGGGGCTCTACGTCGCGCTCGCCATGACGCTTCTCGCGCTCGGCCTCGGATGGCAGCTCGGCCCCTGGGGCTTCGGCGCGACCGTCGCCGGCGTGATCGCGGCTTGGGCCTACTCGGCCGAGCCGGTGCGCCTCAAGCGTTCCGGCATCCTCGGCCCGGGCCTCGTCGGCCTCTCCTACGAGACCCTGCCCTGGATCACCGGCGCCGCGGTCCTCGCCGCCGGGGCCCCGTCATGGCCGGTGCTGATCGCCGCCACGCTCTACGGCATCGGCGCGCACGGCATCATGACGCTCAACGATTTCAAGGCGCTGAAGGGCGACCGGCTGACCGGCGTGCGCTCGCTGCCGGTCATGCTCGGGCCGGCCCGGGCGGCGCGGATCGCCTGCTGGACGATGGCGGTGCCGCAGATCCTCGTGGTCTGCCTGATGTTCCTGTGGGACCGGCCCTGGTACGGCGTCGCGATCACGCTCCTCCTGATGGCGCAGTCGGCGGCGATGATCGTGCTGATGACCGACCCCAGGGGCCGGGCGCCCTGGTACAACGCCACCGGCGTCAGCCTCTATGTCACCGGCATGATGGTCACCGCCTTCGCGATCCGGGGCCTGCCATGACGCTCTCCTGGCTGTCGATCTTCCGGCTCGGCCTGGTCCAGATGGCGATCGGCGCGGTCGTGGTGCTGACCACTTCGACGCTGAACCGCCTGATGGTGGTCGAGCTGGCGCTGCCCGCGGTCCTGCCGGGGGCGCTCGTCGCGCTGCACTACGGGGTGCAGATCACCCGCCCGAACTGGGGCTTCCTGTCGGATACCGGCGGTCGGCGCACGCGCTGGATCGTCGCCGGGATGGCGGCCCTCGCGGCCGGGGCCGGCCTCGCCGCCTTCGCCGTCACCGTGATCGACGGCGCGTTCGCGGCGGGCCTCGCCCTTTCGATCGTGGCCTACGTGCTGATCGGGCTCGGCGTGGGCGCGGCGGGCACCTCGGTTCTCGCGCTCCTCGCCACCGCCACGCATCCGCGCCGCCGGGCGGCGGCGGCGACCGTGACCTGGCTGATGATGATCCTCGGGATCGCCGTCACCGCCGGCGCCACCGGCGCGTTCCTCGACCCCTACAGCGAAAGCCGGCTCCTCGCCGTCGTCGCGGTGGTCACCGCGGGCGCGTTCGCCCTCACCCTCGGCGCGGTTGCGGGCGTAGAACGGCGCGTCGTGGCGCGGCCGATGCCCGAGCCCATGCCGTTCCGCGAGGGCCTGGCCGAGGTCTGGGCCGAACCGCGGGCCCGGTACTTCACCGTCTTCGTCTTTCTTTCGATGACCGCCTACTTCATGCAGGAGCTGATCCTCGAACCCTATGCCGGCCTCGTCTTCGGCTTCACGCCGGGGCAGAGCACCCAGCTGTCGGGCGCGCAGAACGGCGGCACCTTCCTCGGCATGCTGATCGTCGGCGTGATGGCGACAGGCCTGCGCATCGGCTCGCTCCGCGCCTGGATCGTGGCGGGCTGCCTCGGCTCGGCAGCCTCGCTCGCGCTCATCGCCATCCTCGGCCATGTCGGCGGGCCGCTGGTGCCCGCGGTCGTGCTGCTCGGCCTTTGCAACGGCGTCTTCGCGGTGGCCGCGATCGGCACGATGATGGCGCTTGCGGGCGAGGGCCGCGAGGCGCGCGAGGGCACGCGCATGGGCCTCTGGGGTGCGGCGCAGGCGATCGCGGCGGGCTTCGGCGGGCTGGCGGGCGCGGCGCTGGCCGACCTGTTCCGCATCTCGCTCGATCCGGCCTCGGCCTTCGGGCTTGTCTTCACGCTCGAGGCGGGGCTGTTCCTCGCCTCGGCATTCGTGGCGCTCCGCATCATCGGCGCCGGCGACATCGCCGGTACAGGTGCGCGCCTGGTTCCGGGGGAGTGACTGCGATGGTCTACGACGTTGTGGTGGTGGGCGGCGGCCCCGCGGGGGCGACGGCGGCCGAGGATCTGGCCCGCGCCGGAAGGCGCGTCGCGCTGCTCGACCGGGCGGGCCGCATCAAGCCCTGCGGCGGCGCGATCCCGCCCCGGCTGGTCGAGGACTTCGCGATCCCCGATGCCCAGATCGTCGCCCGGATCAGCACGGCGCGGATGATCTCGCCCAGCCAGCGGCAGGTCGACATCCCGATCGAGAACGGCTTCGTCGGCATGGTCGACCGCGAGCACTTCGACGAGTTCCTGCGCAGCCGCGCCGCTGCGGCCGGCGCCGAGCGCCTGACCGGCACGTTCCTGCGGATCGAACGCGGCAATGGCCCGGTCCGCGTCCTCTACCGCGACAAGGCATCGGGCGAGACCCGGGCGCTCGACACCCGCCTGATCGTCGGCGCCGACGGCGCCCGGTCGGACGTCGGGCGCGCCGAGGTGCCGGGCGGCGACCGCATCCCCTACGTCATCGCCTACCACGAGATCATCAAGTCGCCCGGCAAGCGCGGCAGCTACGATCCGGTCCGCTGCGACGTCGTCTACGATGGCCGCATCAGCCCCGATTTCTACGGTTGGGTCTTTCCGCACGGCGATCAGGCCAGCGTCGGGATGGGCACCGGGCGCGAGGGCGTCGACCTCAAGAAGGCCACCGCCGAGCTGCGCGCCGCGGCCGGCCTCGCCGATTGCGAGACGATCCGCCGCGAGGGTGCGCCAATCCCGCTGAAGCCGCTCGACCGCTGGGACAACGGCCGCGACGTGGTGCTCGCGGGCGACGCGGCCGGCGTCGTCGCGCCCTCCTCGGGCGAGGGGATCTACTACGCGATGGTCGGCGGCCGGGTCGCGGCGACGGCCGCCGCCGCGTGCCTCGCCTCAGGCCGCGTGCGCGACCTGCGGCTCGCCCGCAAGCTCTTCATGCGCGAGCACAAGACCGTCTTCAAGGTTCTCGGCGCCATGCAGAACGCCTACTACCGCTCCGACGACCGGCGCGAGCGCTTCGTCTCCCTGTGTCATGATGTCGACGTGCAACGGCTGACATTCGAGGCCTATATGAACAAGAAGCTCGTGAAGGCGCGGCCCCTCGCGCATCTGAAGATCGGGCTGAAGAACCTCGGCCACCTGACCGGATTGCTGCCCGCCACCTCGACATGACAGACCTGATCCCGGCCTGGGTCAACGGCATCCTGACCCCGGTCGACAAGCTGGACGTGCACCGCCGCGGTCTCCGCCACAAGGCGGTATCGGTCTTCGTCATGGACGGCGAAAGCGTACTGATCCAGCAGCGCGCGATGGCCAAGTACCACACGCCCGGCCTCTGGGCGAACACCTGCTGCACCCACCCCGCCTGGGGCGAAAGCCCGGCCGACTGCGCCGTCAGGCGGCTGCGCGAGGAGCTTGGGCTGACCGGCCTCTTCCCCGCCTTCCGCGACCGGGTCGAATACCGCGCCGAGGTCGGCGGCGGGATGGTAGAGCACGAGGTGGTCGACATCTTCCTCGCGGTCGTCGACCACCGGATCGAGGTCCGCCCGAACCCCGCCGAGGTGATGGCGGTCGACTGGGTCGGCTTCTACGACCTGACCGACGAGGTCGCCCGCCGCCCCGAGCGCTTCACGCCCTGGCTGAGGATCTACCTCGACGAGCACAAGGACCGCATCTTCGGCACGCTGGTCAGGGCCTGAGGCCGCCTGCCGCCGCCACGCCGATCCGTCCGTGCCGTCTCCTGCGGCCCGGCGCACCCGCTACAGCACGTACCGGCTCAGATCCGCGCTCCGCGCCAGCTCGCCGACATTCGCCTCGACGAAGCCCGCATCCACCCGCACCGTCTCGCCGCCGCGGTCGGGGGCGGCGAAGGACAGTTCCTCGAAGACCCGCTCCATCACCGTGTAGAGCCGCCGCGCGCCGATGTTCTCGACGCTGCCGTTGACCTCGGCCGCGATCCGGGCCAGCGCGGCGATGCCGTCCTCGGTGAAGTCGACCGCCACCCCCTCGGTCGCCATCAGGGCGGCGTACTGCCGGGTCAGCGCATTGTCCGTCTCGGTCAGGATGCGCACGAAGTCGGCCTCGGTCAGGGCCCGGAGCTCCACCCGGATCGGCAGCCGCCCCTGCAGTTCCGGGAGCAGGTCCGAGGGCTTGGCGATGTGGAACGCGCCGGAGGCGATGAAGAGGATGTGGTCGGTCTTGACCGGGCCGTACTTGGTCGAGACCGTCGTGCCCTCGATCAGCGGCAGCAGATCGCGCTGCACGCCCTCGCGGCTCACGTCGGCGCCGCGGGTCTCGGCGCGGGCGGCCACCTTGTCGATCTCGTCGAGAAAGACGATGCCGTTCTCCTGCACCGCCTCCAGCGCCGCGGCCTTCACCGCCTCGTCGTCAAGGAGCTTGTCGGCCTCCTCGGCGATCAGCACCTCGTAGCTTTCGGCCACCCGCATCCGCCGCCTCACCCGGCGCCCGCCGAACGCCTTGAAGAGATCGCCTAGGTTCATCATCCCGCCCATCTGCGCCCCGCCCGGCAGGTCGAGCATCGGCATCTGCGGCGTCTCCGACACCTCGACCTCGATCTCGGTGTCGTCGAGCTCGCCGCGGCGCAGCTTCTGGCGGAACATTTCGCGCGTCTGCGGCCGGGCGCCATCGCCGGCCAGCGCCTCGATCACCCGGGTCTCGGCGGCGTCGTGGGCGCGGGCCTTCACGTCCTCGCGCATCCGTTCGCGGGTCTCGACCATGGCGGCGTCCATCAGGTCGCGGATGATCGAATCGACGTCCCGGCCGACATAGCCGACCTCGGTGAACTTCGTCGCCTCGACCTTGAGGAACGGCGCGCGGGCCAGCTTGGCCAGCCGCCGCGAAATCTCGGTCTTGCCGACGCCGGTCGGCCCGATCATCAGGATGTTCTTGGGGTAGACCTCGTCGCGGATGTCGTCGGCAAGCTGCTTCCTGCGCCAGCGGTTCCGCAGCGCCACCGCGACGGCGCGCTTGGCCTCGGCCTGGCCAATGATGAAGCGGTCGAGCTCGGAGACGATCTCGCGGGGGGTGAGGGTGGTCATGGGGCGCGCCTTCCCGAACGCTGCGTTGCCGCGACAGCTATGCACGATGCCGGGGCGGCGCAACCGGCTCGCGCGGCGCCGCCCGCTAACCCGGCGACCCGCCCGAGATCCGCTCGACCACCAGATTGCCATTCGTGTAGACGCAGATGTCGGCCGCGATCGCCATCGCCTTCCGCGCGATCTCCTCGGCCGGCAGCGGCCCGTCGACCAGCGCCCGCGCGGCGGCCAGCGCATACATCCCGCCCGAGCCGATGGCGGCGACGCCGTGTTCGGGCTCGAGGACATCGCCCGCCCCGGTGACGACATAGAGCGCGGCGCCGTCGGTCACGATCAGCATCGCTTCAAGCTTCTGCAGGAACTTGTCGGTGCGCCAGTCCTTCGCCAGATCGACGGCGGCGCGCTGCAACTGCCCCGGCGCCGCCTCGAGCTTCTTCTCCAGCCGCTCGAGCAGCGTGAAGGCGTCGGCGGTCGAGCCGGCGAACCCCGCCACCACCTCGTGCCCGCCGGGGCTGAGCCTGCGCACCTTGCGCGCGGTGCCCTTGATCACCGTCTGCCCCAGGCTGACCTGCCCGTCCCCCGCGACCACGACCTCGCCGCCCTTTCGGACACCGAGGATCGTCGTGCCGTGCCAGCCGGGGAATGCGTCGGTCATGAAGCCCTCCATCTGCGACGGAGCTAGGCCTTCGCGGCCGCCGTGGCAAGCTCAGCCGAAGGCCTGGACAGCGACGGCGCCGCCATAGACGGCGATCAGCGCCATGCTCTCCCAGCCGATGCCGCCGGGCCCGCGGGCCTGGCGCGCGATCAGCCCGGCGAGCAGGATGCCCGTCATCACGAGGCCGGTCGCCAGCCAGAACACGTCGTCGTCGCCGATCGCATGGTAGAGCGAGCCATCGCGATAGGCGATGTCCGAGAGGCTGAGGAACAGGACGTCGAACACGTTGCCGCCGATGATCCCGCCGACGGCCAGCTGCAGCGCCCCCCGTCGGACGGCGGCGATCGTCGTGACCAGTTCGGGCAGCGAAGTCGCCACCGCCGTGAGGAGCGCGCCGACAAGGCTTGCCGAGAGGGCGAAGCGCGCGATGAATTCCGTCGCCACCCGGCCGAGAACCCAGCCCGCGGCGCCCAGCACCAGCATCAGGACGCCGAAGCGCAGGAGCGGGCCAACCGGGCTCGCCTCCGCTTCCCCCTTGCTCGCGGGCTCATCGGCCCGCGTCTGGCAGGTCTCCACCGCCCGCCACATCGGCCGCTTGCGGATGGCGGCCGTGGCATAGAGTCCCGAGCCGTAGACGACGAGAAGGACAAGCGAGACCGGGTGCAGGCCGAAGAGGCTCACCTCGGGCCCGACGATCGCCAGCATCGGCAGGCTGAGCAGGACGATGAGCAACGCGCCCTGAAACAGGTTCGCGGGCTCGGCAGCGGCGTGCTCGAGGTTGACCCGGCGGAGAAGCATGTCGGCGAACGCCAGGAACACCGTCTGTGCGGCGATGCCGCCGACGGCGTTCGAGAAGGCGAGCGAGACGTCGCCCGAAAGCGCCGCCGTCACCGAGACAGCCGTGCCCGAGAGCGAGGTCGCGGCCCCGAGTATCGCCCCGCCGACCACCGCCTCGCCGAGACCGGTCCGGTCGGCGATCTGGTAGGCGAGGCCGGTCATGCGGATGCCGCCCGCGAAGATCAGTGCCGTCGCGACGAGGAAAAGCCCGATCAGGGCCGGAGTGGATAAGGCGGCGAACATCGCCCCTCAACGCCCGGCGGGGTGGCGCGCGTTCCCGCTGCTCGTTCGGGACGCGGGATTGCCGGGCCGAAGCAGCCACGGCCGGGCCTCAAGGCCCGTCGCCGGCCGATCGGGCGGGACGAAAGGCGCGGACCTCCGCGCCGGCCAGTCCGATCGCCGTCTGCCCCCGGGCGCCCGCGGCCGTTGCCCGCCACGGATTGCCCGACCGGCCGGGGATGGGTTAGTCGGGCATATGGTCTCGCGCTGCCGCCCAGAATGATCGGCCCGCTCCTCTCCCGCTTCGGGCGCCCGGCCGGGGCGCGGCGCTGGTTCCGCGATCTGGTGGCCGCGCGGCCGGGGCAGCCGCCGCTGGTCGTGCGCCGGCTGCTGGGCGCGAGGGCGAACCGCCAGGTCTTCGAGGTCGACCGCGGCGGCACCCGCGCGGTGCTGAAGCGGTTCCTCGACGCCGACGCGGCGGACCGGGTCGGTCGCCTTGCCGAGGAACTCGCCCTGATGTCGGCCGCCATGGCCGAGGGCCCCTTCCGGCTCGTCCGCTGCCTTGAAGCAGACCCCGCGCGCGGCTACGCGATCCTCACCTTCGCCCCGGGCGAGCGGCTCGACCGTGCCGCAGCGGCGGCCGGGCCGGACGCGCGCGCCCGCCTCGTCGCGGGCGCGGCGGGCTGGCTCG
>CAZYBG010000061.1:0-18963 GCA_964645155.1 uncultured Rhodobacterales bacterium
CCCGTCGCGCGACGGGTTCCTGCAGAGCTACTGCAACACCGTCCCGACGCCCGAGGGCGGCACCCACGAGGCCGGCTTCTGGGCGGCGATCCTGAAGGGCGTCCGCGCCTATGGCGAGCGGGTGGGCAACCGCAAGGCGAAGGAGATCACGCGGGAGGACCTGGCCGGCGGGGCCTGCGCGCTGGTCTCCTGCTTCATCCGCGACCCCGCCTTCGTCGGCCAGACCAAGGACCGGCTGTCCTCCGAGACCGCGGCCCGGATGACCGAGGGCGCGGTGCGCGACCACTTCGACACCTGGCTCGGCGCCGACCCGAAATCGGCGGGCGCGATCCTCGACTTCCTGGTGCTGCGCGCCGAGGAGCGGCTGCGCCGCCGGCAGGAGAAGGAGACGGCGCGCAAGTCGGCGACGAAGAAGCTGCGCCTGCCCGGCAAGCTGGTCGACTGCACCGCCAAGACGCGCGAGGGGACCGAGCTTTTCATCGTCGAGGGCGACAGCGCGGGCGGCAGCGCCAAGGGCGCGCGCGACCGCGAGTTCCAGGCGCTGCTGCCGTTGCGCGGCAAGGTGCTGAACGTGCTCGGCGCCGCCTCGGGCAAGCTGAACGACAACGCCGAGATCCGCGACATCTGCGAGGCGCTCGGCACCGGCATGGGCACGCGGTTCAACCTCGACGACCTGCGCTACGACAAGATCATCATCATGACCGACGCCGATGTCGACGGCGCGCATATCGCCTCGCTGCTGATGACGTTCTTCTTCACCCAGATGCGGCCGCTGATCGACAAGGGCCACCTCTACCTGGCCTGCCCGCCGCTCTACCGGCTGACACAGGGGGCGGTGCGGGTCTACGTCGCCGACGACGCCGAGAAGGAGGCGATGCTGGCCAGGGGCCTCGGCGGCACCGGCGGCCCGAAGGCCAAGGCCGGCGGCAAGATCGACGTCCAGCGGTTCAAGGGCCTGGGCGAGATGGACGCCAAGGACCTCAAGGACACCACGATGAACCCCGCCACCCGCAAGCTGATCCGGGTGAGCCTGCACGACGAGGTGCCGGGCGAGACCGGCGACCTGGTCGAGCGGCTGATGGGCAAGAAGCCGGAGCTGCGGTTCCAGTACATCCAGGAAAACGCGCGGTTTGTGGAGGAGCTGGATGTGTGAGGGGGCCGTCGACGTATCCCTCAACGGCATCTGCATGGACCCTGCAGCGACCGCCCGAAAGACCGCGCTCCGAAGCCGCGCCGAGGCCGTGATGACAGGCGTCAAGGCACAACGCCTGCGCGCGCCGGGGATCGTGGAGCGGCCGCCGGGCTGACCGCCGGGGCTGATCTTTCGGCGATGGCGTGGTCGGCATACCGGCTTGGCGAGGCCCGTCTGAACCCGGCCAAAGGGGGTGTTCCCCGCCCCCTGTCGCCGCCTCGGCCACCCCGCTACACTCCCCGCCGACCCAACCGGTGGCGCCCATGTCCTTCCTCACCGACAACCAGTTGCCGCTGATCCTCGGCGCCTTCCTGCTGGGCCTTCTGGGCGCCGGGTTCGTCTACCGCTTCGGGCGGGGGTCGCTCTGGTGGCGGGTGGCGGACCTTGTCTGGGTCGGGCTCGGCGGCCTCGGTGCGCTCGCGGCGATCCTGTCGGGCATCTACCAGAGCGACCGCACGCGCCTCGACCGGCAGGTCGATGTCGCGCTGGCCGTCACGCGGGGCTTCGAGGCCGACGCCGCGCGCTTCCGTCTGGCCTACTGCGACACCGGCGCGGCCTTCGCGCAGGCCGGGGTGGCCGGCGATGTCGTTGCGCTCTGCGACCGGGTCGAGCTGCTGCACGCCTCGACCGCGCGCACGCGGCGGATGCCGATCTTCCTCGAGGTGGTCGAGACGGCCGAGCCGCTGCGGGCGCTGCGCCTGTTCCTCTCCGGCCCCGAACCGGCCGGCATGGCCGAAAGCCGCACCGCCGCCGAAGCCTTCGACGCCGCCGGCCTTCTCGCCTTCGCGGCCCGCACCGAGGCGACCGAGGCGGCGACCGCGCGCCTTGCCCTGCGGCCGCTGACGGTCAGCGTCGCCGCCGACTTCCGGGTGATCGCCACGACCTACGAGGAGCTGATCGCGACGACCGAGCGGCTGATCGAGGAGTGGCGCTATCTCGAGAGCCACTCGCTCGTCCTGACGCTGCAGGTTCTCGCACTCTGCCTCATCGCCTTCGCCGCGCCGTTCCGGCTGGGCAAGTCCGTGGCCGACCTGGGCTGAGCAGCTATTCCTGCATCTGCCGCAGCCATGCGACCAGATCGGCGATCGGCTTGGACGTCAGGATCGGCTGGCCGGTCTCGGCCTGAACCGCGATGTCGGGAAGGCCCTGGAAGAAGTCGCCGAAGAGCGGCATGTCGGCGCCGTGGGCGAGCAGCGGGTCGCGGCCGTCGATCTGGAACACCACCCTCTCGGTCGGGAACACCCCGCCGTTGCCGGCCTCGAGCTGCGTCAGGTCGGGCGGCAGCACCGTCAGGATCGGCGCCATCCGCCCGTCACCGCGCCCTTCCACGCCGTGGCAGGCGGCGCAGTAGGTGGCGAAGAGCGTGCGGCCCTCGGCGGCGTCGCCGGGTTCGAGGTCTTGCGCGGCGGCCGGCAGCGAAAGGCAGAGGGCGAGGGGGACGAAACGGAGCATGGCGGACCTCCCGGCTGGCTCGATGGGGCATCAGCCTGGCCCGGTCCGGGCGCGGCCGCCTTGACCGGCATCAACCTCGCCGCGCCGGGACGTCTCAGAACGGCGCGCGGATGTAGCGCGCCTCGGGCCACTTGCACAGAAGCCCGGTCGCGACACGGCCGAGCAGCGCCGCGTCGTCGGGGTGGTCGGTGACGAAGCAGGCCCGGTCCAGCGCCGCGGCGGGCAGCGCGGCCGCGACGTTCGCGACCTTGCCGCGCATCCGCCAGGCGCCGCCGCCGCGGAGCGGCGCGGCCACCAGCGTGTCGACCTTCAGCCCGATCCCTTCGAGCAGCGGCGCGACGACCGGGGCGAAGCCGTTGGTGACGACGACAATCCGCGCCGGCCGCGCCCGCTCGACAAGCCCGATGAGCCGGAGGTTGCGGCGCTCCTCGCCCAGCGCCCGGGCCCGGCGCCGCCAGCGGGAAAGCGTCCACGGCATCAGCAGGGTCACGACCCGGATGCGCAGCCAGTCCTGCCGGTGGCCGAGGTCGCTCGGCGCGCGCGGCCGCCAGAGCGGGCGCGACACGCGGACCGGCAGCAGGAGGAGCCACGCCAGGAACCCCGGCCGGGCCGCGGCGAGGAACGCCTCGGTCGAGTTCCGCAGCCACAGCGTCTCGTCGAAGTCGAGGAGCAGCCAGCGGCCTTCGAGCGAGGGGAACGCCGCTTCCAGCGCAGCGGCGTCGACCGGCAGGATCGGCGGCGGCGACGGTGGCCGGTGGGCCGCCGTGTCGGCCACCTTCACCTTGCGCCGCGCTGCAGCGCCGGTTCCGGCCGCCCGGCGCCAGGCCCGGCGGCCGCGGGCCGCTTCGGCACCCCCCAGCTGCCCCCCTCGATCCGGCGCACCGCGGCCAGCTGCCGGGCGGTCTGGTTCGCCGCCCGCATCATCAGGAACCCTGCGGCGAGCGCGCCCTGCAGCAGATAGGTCGTGTTGACGGCGGTCGGCAGCAGCAGAAGCCAGATCACGATGAAGACCATCAGGCGCGCGAGCCGCGCCGGCACCACCTCATCGTCGGACCCCGACAGCCGCCGGACGAGGTAGGGCAGCCAGCGCCGCATGATCTGCGCGAAGATCAGCACCGCACCGGCCGCCGGCAGTTCGAAGAACAGCGCCGGAAAGCCGTATTTCAGCGTCTGGAGCGGCAGGTAGAGGTAGGCCCGCGTCAGCTTGTCGACGGCGTTGTAGAGACGGAAGGCGGCGCGCGTCACGCCGAGGAACGCAAGCCAGACGGCCGAGCCAAGGGCCACGGCGAGAGCGGCCTCGGGCATGCCGGACACCGGCGCGATCCGGCCGCCCGAAAGCGGGACGACGCCCGCGCCGAGGACGGCGACGGCGACGCCGGAAAGGCCGAAGACGCCCGCCCAGGCCCAAGCCCGACGTTCCGAATAGAGCGCGCGGAAGGTCTCGAACGCCCGCGGAATGCGCGGGTCGCGCTCCCGCAGCGCGGCGACCATGTCGTTCTCGAAGTACCCCGCCTCGTAGACGGCCCAGAACGACAGGCCGAGGAGGACGATCGCAGCTGCCGTCGGAAATGGAAACGCGCCGAACAGCGCGAAGGCGATGAGCAGGATCACCAGATCGTCGCCGAGCAGGTCGCCGAGGAACGGGAGCCCGCGCTGAAACTGCCGCTTGCACCGAACGGTGTACTCGAGCGGGAAGTTCCACCACCGGACCGGGAGAGACCGCAACGCGCGCTCCGCTTGGCCCGTCGGCATGACTTCATCGGGCGAGACGCTCACGCGGTCTTCCCTTGGCGCTTTGCGATGCGCTCCATCGATCAGCGCCACACCCGACCCTGCCACATCATTGCGACACCACCACCACCTGCCCCGCTCGAATGGTGCGGGTCCAACGATGCTGCCAATCCTTTGCTCCAGCGCGCATATTGTAACCTAGGAGAATGTGTCAAATCCGCTACAGTTCCCGAAGACAGGCACCCGTTTGCGTATTAGGCCGGCTTTCGACGCAAACTTGAGCGGTTTCCCAGCGCCGCGCCGCTGGTTTGCGCTGCGATGGGCCGTTTTTCGCTGATGCGACCGCTGCGCACAGCCTTGAACAGAGGGAGAAGCCGATGCTGCCAGATACCGTCCGCTACGCCGTCGTCATGTTTGCCGCCGGCGTCGGCATTCCGATCCTCGCCGCGCTCAACGCGCAGCTTGGCCAGCGGATCGGCGCGCCGGCCGCGGCGGCGGCGATCCTCTTCGTCGTCGCCGTCGCGGGGGCGGTCGCGGTGATGCTTGCCACCGGCAGCGGCGGCGCGCTGGCCCGGGCGCCGGGGCAACCGAAGCACCTGTTCCTCGCGGGCTTCCTCGTGGCGTTCTACGTGATCTCGATCACCTGGATCGCGCCCCGCTTCGGCGTCGGCAATGCGGTGTTCTTCGTGCTGCTTGGCCAACTGGCCTCGGCCGCCGTGATCGACCATTTCGCGCTGCTGTCGGCGCTGCCGAAGCCGCTCTCGTCGACCCGCGCGGCGGGGATCGCGCTGATGGCGCTCGGGGTGCTGCTGACCCAGCGCGCCTAGTTCGGCGCCGGGTCCGCCGGTGGCGCGGGCTCCTCCTCGGCCTCGTCGGTCGGGATCGCGTAGCTGCCGGTCAGCCAGCGGCCGAGATCGACATCGGCGCAGCGCCGCGAGCAGAACGGGCGGTACCGCGGATCGGTCGGTTTGCTGCAGACGGGACAGCTCATGCCAGCACCTGGGCGAGCGGCGGGCGCTCGCGCTTGCGTTGCAGTTCATAGTGGCCGAGGGGCGTCCAGCCGACAAGGGCGGTCTCGACCGGATCAGCCCGGAAGGCAGCGCGGAGCGCGCCTTCGACGGTGCGGCGGTCGGTCTTCGGCATCGGCGCCAGGTCGATCGCGACCTGCCCGCCGAGGCCGCGCAGCCGGAGCTGCCGCGGCAGGTCATGCGCCGCGGCGAGATTGGCCTTGAGGCTCGCCGACGGCGAGGTGTCGCCGCCGGTGTTCACATCGACGGCGACGAGCGCGCGGGTCGGCTCGACCCACATCGTGGCGCCCGCGCCGAGCGCCACCTCCGGTCGCCGCAGCGCATCCATAAGGTCGGGAACACCGTGATCGGCGAAGGCCCCCGGCCCCTCGGCGACCTCGTCGGGCGGCGGCTCGGCCCAGTCGCGCCAGGCCAGCAGATGCGGCCCCGGCCCGTCGAGCAGGTGCTCGGGCTCGCGGCCGTCCTCGGCCAGGATGCGCTCGGCCAGGTCGCGCATGGCGGCGATGTCGCCGGCGATCTCGCCATCGTCGGCGATCGCCGCGGCCGACCGCAGGATCAGCCCCATCGCCGACCCGGCCATGCCCGCCGCGGCGAGCGCGCCGAGGCGGTCGCGCTCGGCCCCGTCGCGGATGCGGCGCGACAGGTTCAGCCCCGGCGCATCCGGCGTGACGATGGCGTGGCGGCTCTTGAACAAAAGCCGCTGGGTGACCGGGACCGCCTTTCCGGGCTCGGCATAGCCGGTGACCTGGACCAGGAGCGCATCGCCCGGCCGCAGCCCTCTGGCCTCGCGCAGGAAGGCGCGGCCGCCTGCCGGCAGGCGCAGGAACACGCCGCCCTGCCCCTTCATCTGCCGGTCGGCGATGGCGCGGTAGATGGCGCCCGGCGCGGGCGGGGCATCCTCGCCGCCCTCGATCAGCAGGTCCTCGAGCCGGCCGTCGACCAAAAGCGCCGCGGCCTCGCGGCCGGCCACCTGCGACAGGACGACGACGCGCCCCCTCACCGCCCGTACCCCGCGGCGGCCAGCAGCGCCGCCGTCTCGGCCAGCGGCAGGCCGACGACCGCGGAATGCGAGCCCTGGAGCCAGGGAATGAAGGCGGCCGCCCGGCCCTGGATGCCGTAGGCGCCGGCCTTGCCGCGCCATTCGCCCGAGGCGATGTAGGCGCCGATCTCGGCCTGCGACAGGCGCTTCATCTTCAGGACGCTCTCCACCGCGCGCTCCCACAGCCGCTCGCCGCGCCGCACCGCGACCGCGGTCACGACGCGGTGCCGGCGGCCCGACAGGAGCCGCAGGAACGCCTCGGCCTCGGCCTCGGTCGCGACCTTGCCGAGGATGCGCCGGCCGACGCAGACCGTGGTGTCGGCGGCCAGCACGATCTCGTCGGGACCGGCGGCGACGGCCCTTGCCTTCTCGCGCGCCATGCGGCGGACATAGGGCTGCGGCAGTTCCCCCGGAAGCGGGTCTTCGTCGATATCGGCGGGGCGCACGTCGTCGGGCACGATCCCGAGCGCGCCGAGCAGCTCGATCCGCCGGGGCGAGGCCGAGCCGAGGATCAGCCGCACCCTACTTGAAGCGGTAATTGATCCGCCCCTTGGTCAGGTCGTAGGGCGTCATCTCCACCTGAACCTTGTCGCCGGCCAGAACCCGGATGCGATTCTTTCGCATCTTGCCTGCCGTATGCGCGATGATCTCATGGCCGTTTTCCAGCTCGACCCTGAACGTCGCGTTCGGCAGGAGTTCCTTCACGACGCCGGGGAATTCGAGCATTTCTTCCTTGGCCATGGTCACTCCAGTCCGTGCTGTCCGCCCAAACCCGCGAACGGCGCCTTAGATGCGCCCGGACGCGCCGCTTTTCAAGGAAAATATGGACCTGCGCCACAAGCCCGTGATGCCCCCGCCCGCGCGGCGGCGGCCGATCTCCGGACCCTGCCGAAAGCGGCGTCGAGACGGCCGATCGGCCGGCGGGCGCCCCGCCCGCAAACCTGTCGGGAAGCGCACCCGGTCGGGAACAGCCAAGCGCAATGTCGGACGGTGTCTGGCGCGTCTCTTTGGCGCGTCTCTGTGGCGCGCCCCGTCGACCGGCAGATCGTCGGGCATCACGCGCCGGAGCCTCCGCGCTGTCGGGCCCGCGGATCTCGCGGGCGTCGAGGCAGCGATGTCGGCGCTGCCGCCTGGCAGGGCCGAGACGCGGCGGGACATCGACGTCGCCCGGGCCGACCGCACATGTGTCGGTCCTGCCGCCCGCGCCCGCGGCCGGGGTCAGGCCGACGACCGCCGCGCGCCCGCGATCCAGACGGCGGCGATCGCGCGGTCGTCGCCCATCATGATCGTGGGAAAGACCATCTCCCAGATGTCGCGGGCGCGGTCGGCGCGCTGGGCGATGGCCGGCGTCGAGGCAAGGTCGACGGCGATCAGGTCGGCCTCCATGCCGGGCGCGAGCGTGCCGATGCGCTGCCCGGCGCCGAGCAGCCGGGCATTGCCGGCGGTGGCCAGCCACCAGAGCTGCGCGGGATGCAGCGCCACGCCGCGAAGCTGCGCGATCTCGTAAGCCGCCGCCATCGTGCGCAGCATCGAGAACGACGACCCGCCTCCGGTATCGGTGGCCAGCCCGATCCGCTGGCCCTCGGCGGCGAGGCCCGCGAGGTCGAAAAGGCCCGAGCCGATGAAGGTGTTCGAGGTCGGGCAGTGCACGAGGCCGGCGCCGACCTCCCTGATCCGGGCGCGCTCGCGCGGGGTCAGGTGGATCGCGTGCCCGAAAAGCGCGCCGGGGCCGAGAAGCCCCGCCGCCTCGTAGGTGTCGAGGTAGTCGCGCGCGGTGGGGAACAGCGCATGTACCCAGGCCACCTCGTCGGTCTGCTCGGCCAGGTGGGTCTGCATCAGGCAGTCGGGATGCTCGGCCCAGAGCGTGCCGAGCGCGGCGAGCTGCGCCGGCGTCGAGGTGGGCGCGAAGCGCGGGGTGACGACGTAGGACAGCCGCCCGCGGCCATGCCAGCGGCCGATCAGGGCGCGGCTTTCGTCATAGGCGCGTTCGGCCGTGTCGCGCAGGCCGTCGGGCGCGTTGCGGTCCATGCAGGTCTTGCCGGCCCAGGCCCGCAGGCCGCGGCGGCCGGCCTCGGCAAAGAACGCATCGACGCTTCCGGGATGCACGGTGGCGTAGCTGACCACGCTCGTCGTCCCGTGCGCCAGCGTGAGGTCGAGATAGCGGTGCGCGACCGCGGCCGCGTGGTCGGGGTCGCCGAACCGCATCTCCTCGGGGAAGGTGTAGTCGTTGAGCCAGTCGATCAGCCGCCTGCCCCAGCTGGCGATGATGCCGGTCTGCGGGTAATGCGCATGCGCGTCGATGAAGCCGGGCGAGATCAGGGCGGCGCCCATGTCCTCGACCTCGGCGTCGGGGTGGGCGGCACGCAGGTCCGCCGCCGGGCCGACGGCGCGGATCGCGCCGCCCTCGACCAGCACGGCGCCGCGGGCCTCGTGCCGGGCGGCGCCGGTGGGGTTGCCGGCGAACGGATCGGCGGTGAAGGCGAGCGTCTGGCCGAGGATCAGTCGGGGCCGTGGCATGGAAACTCCGGGCGGTTCGGCCGGCCACGATAGGGTGGCGCGGCGGCCGCGTAAACCGCCCGGCGCGGTTGCCCGTGGGTCGGATTGCGCCTAGGTCTCGGGCAGGCGGGGCGGGGGTGGCGCGATGGCCGAGGCGGAGACCGACGAGCGCGAGGACGACGCCTACGGGCTCGACCGCGAGACCGTGGCCGCCGTTCTCGAAGCGGTGGAAGCCGGGGATGCCGGGCGCGTCACCGAGCTCCTCGATCCGCTCCACGCGGCCGATATCGCCGACATCCTCGAACAGATCCCCCCCGACGACCGGCGGGCGCTGATCGACCTCTGGTCGGGCCAGATCGACGGCGACATCCTGTCGGAACTCGAGGAGACGGTCCGCGAGGAGATCATCGGCCACCTGCCGCGCGAGGTGCTGGCCGAGGCGGTACGCGGCCTCGATTCCGACGATGTGGTGGACCTTCTCGAAGACCTCGAGGCGCCGGCGCGGGAGATCATCCTCGACGCGCTCGAGAAGGCCGACCGCGCGGCGGTCGAGCAGTCGCTGACCTACCCGGAATACTCCGCCGGCCGCCTCATGCAGCGCGAGACCGTCACCGCGCCCGAGCACTGGACCGTGGGCGAGGCGATCGACTTCCTGCGCGCGGCCGACTGGCTGCCCGACCAGTTCTACCACGTCATCCTCGTCGACCCCCGGCACCGGCCGACCGGCTACGTGACGCTGGGGCGGATCCTGGCCGCGAAGCGCTCGGCGAAGCTGGCCGAGGTGACGGAGGACAGCTTCCGCACCATCGGCGTGCTGGAGGAGGAGGGCGACGTCGCCTATGCGTTCAACCAGTATCACCTGATCTCGGCGCCGGTGGTGGACGCGGACGGCCGCCTCGTCGGCGTCATCACGATCGACGATGCGATGGCCGTGCTCGACGAGGAGAACGAGGAGGACATCCTGCTGCTGGCCGGCGTGGGCGACGAGAGCCTCTCGGACCGCGTGCTGGAGACGGCGAAGCTGCGGTTCGTCTGGCTGTTCGTGAACCTGATCACCGCGATCATCGCCTCGATGGTGATCGCGGTCTTCGCCGAGGAGATCGACGAGCTGGTGGCGCTGGCCGTGCTGATGCCCATCGTCGCCTCGATGGGCGGCAACGCCGGCACGCAGACGATGACCGTCGCGGTCCGCGCGCTCGCCACGCGCGACCTGACGGTGCAGAACGCGCTGCGGGTGATCCGGCGCGAGGTCGCGGTCGGCGTGCTGAACGGCGTCGGGTTCGGCGTGATCCTGGCGATGGTCGCGGCGGTCTGGTTCGGCCTGCCGATGCTGGCGGTGGTGATCGCGCTGGCGATGGTGCTGACGCTCGCGGCGGCCGCGCTCGGCGGCATCCTCGTGCCGATCGCGCTCGACCGGGCCGGCATCGACCCCGCGCTCGCCTCGGGGCCGTTCGTGACCACGGTGACCGACGTGGTGGGCTTCTTCGCCTTCCTCGGCCTCGCCTCGGTCGTGCTGCTGTGACCGCGGTCGCCGAGGCGAAGGCCGCGCTCCGGCGCGAGGCGCTGGCGCACCGCGCTGCGGTGGCCGCCGGCGGCGATGCCGCGGCCGGCGCGGCCGGGCTCGCCGCGGTGCTGGCGCCGCATGCCGGCCGGGTGCTGTCGGGGTACATGCCGATGCGGGGCGAGATCGACCCGCTGCCCGCGATGGCGGCGCATCGCGGGCCGGTCTGCGTGCCGGTGATCGCCGGGCGCGGGCTGCCGCTCGACTTCCGCGAATGGCGGCCCGGCGCGGCGATGGTCGAAGGGCGGTTCCGCGCGCTGGTTCCCGCCGCGGGCGCCTGGCTCGTCCCCGAGGTGCTGATCGTGCCGCTGCTCGCCTTCGACCGGCGGGGCTACCGGCTGGGCTATGGCGGCGGCTTCTACGACCGCACCCTGGAGCGCCTGCGGGCGCGGGGCGCGATCGTCGCCATCGGGTTCGCCTGGGCCGCGCAGGAGGTCGCCGAGGTCCCGGCCGAGGCCGTCGACCAGCGACTCGACCTTGTCGTCACCGAGCGCGGGCCGATCCGGCCCGGCCCCCATGACGGCCTGTTGCCTGCCACGTGACGCTTGCGTCAGCGATGCCGCAAGCCTAGGCAGTGCGGATGAAAATCCTCTTTCTGGGCGATGTCATGGGACGGGCGGGCCGGAAGGCCGTGGCCGACCGGCTGCCGCAACTCAGGGCAGGCCTCGGGCTCGACTTCGTCGTCGTCAACGGCGAGAACGCGACCTCGGGCGCCGGCCTTTCGCCCGAGCATGCGCGGGCGCTGCTCGCCGCCGGCGCCGACTGCGTCACGCTCGGCGACCATGCCTTCGACCAGAAGGAGATGCTGTCCCATATCGACGGCGAGCACCGGATCGTCCGGCCGATCAACTTCTCCAAGGCCTCTCCCGGCCGCGGGCACCGCGCCTTCCAGCTTGCCGACGGCCGGCGGGTGCTCGTGGCCCAGGTGCTGGGCCAGGTGTTCATGAAGCGCCCCTTCGACGATCCGTTCTCGGCCATCGAGCCGGTGCTGCAGGCCCATCCGCTCGGCGGCGCCGTGCACGCGACGATCATCGACATGCACTGCGAGGCGACGAGCGAGAAGATGGCCATGGGCCACTGGTGCGACGGCCGCGCCAGCGCGGTGATCGGCACCCACACCCACGTGCCCACCGCCGACGCGATGATCTTGCCGGCAGGCACCGGGTATCTGACCGATGCCGGCATGTGCGGCGACTACAACTCGGTCATCGGCATGGACAAGGCCGAGCCGATGCGCCGCTTCCTGACCGGCATGCCCAAGGAACGCTTCACGCCGGCCACCGGAGAGGCGACGCTGTCGGGCCTCTATGTCGAGACCGACGACCGGACCGGGCGCGCCACCCGCGTCGCGATGCTGCGGCAGGGCGGCCTGCTGCCCGAGGCCGCGCCGTGAGCGAGCGGGCCTGGCTCGTCCTTCTGCTGGTGGTTCTCGGCGCGGCCTGGGGCGGGACCCAGCCGCTGACGAAGATCGCCGTCTCGACCGGCCATGGGCCGATGGGGCTGATCTTCTGGCAGCTGGTCACCGGCGCCGTCCTGCTGCGGGCCGTTCTCGCCGTGCTGGGCCGGCCGCTGCCGGTCAACCGGCGCGCCGTCGCCTTCTACCTGCTGATCGCGGTCATCGGTACGCTGATCCCGAACTCGGCCTCGTACCTCGCCGCGCGCGACCTGCCGGCGGGCGTCCTCGCCATCGCGATCGCGCTGGTCCCGATGTTCGCGTTCCCGATCGCGCTTGCCCTGCGGACCGACCGGTTCAGCCCCGAGCGCCTCGGCGGCCTCGCGCTCGGCCTCGCCGGCGTGGCGCTGATCGCGCTGCCGGAGGCGAGCCTGCCCGAGCGCGCGATGCTGGCCGCGCTGCCGCTCGCTCTGGTCGCGCCGTTCCTCTACGCCATCGAGGGCAATGTCGTCGCGCGCTGGGGCACCGCGGGCTGCGACGCGATCCAGACGCTCTGCGGCGCCTCCGCTGTCGGCGCGGCGATCGCGCTCGGCCTGGCCCTCGCCACCGGGCAGTTCATCGACCCCCGCGCCGGCTTCGGCGCTGCCGAACAGGCGCTGGTCGCCTCGTCGCTGCTGCACGGGCCGGCCTACGCGGCCTATGTCTGGATGATCGGCCGCGCCGGCGCGGTCTTCACCGCGCAGGTCTCCTACCTCGTCACGCTGTTCGGCGTCGGCTGGTCGATCCTGTTTCTGGGCGAGGTCTATTCCGGCTGGATCTGGCTCGCGCTTGCCGCGATGCTGGGCGGGCTGTTCCTGGTTCAGCCGCGCCCGAAGGGCGCCATTGCGGTGCCCGTCCGTGCCGCTAAAGATGGTGCCTGAGGGCCGCGGGGGTCCGGGCAGCACAGAACGGACCGCATGATCGAGCTTCCCCTCGGACCGACCGGCACGGCGCTTCTCGCGCTGGGCATCGTCATCGTCATGCTCGTGCTCTTCGTGCGCGAGCGTTACCCGGCCGAGGTGACCGCGGTCGCGGGGGCGGCCGCGATGCTGCTCTTCGGGCTTGTCCCCTACGACGATGCGCGGGCCGTGCTGTCGAACTCCGCGCCGTGGACCATCCTCGCGATGTTCCTCGTTATGGGCGGCCTGGTGCGCACCGGCGCGCTCGACTCGCTCACCCGCGCGGCCGAGCGTCAGGTCGACGACCGCCCGGTCGTCACGCTGATGATCCTGTTCCTGTTCGTGTCGGCGGCATCGGCGTTCCTCAACAACACCCCGGTCGTGGTGGTGATGATCCCGGTCTTCGTCCAGGTGGCGAAGAAGCTGAACCTGGCGCCCTCCAAGCTGCTGATCCCGCTCAGCTATGCCGCGATCCTCGGCGGCACCGTCACGCTGATCGGCACTTCGACCAACCTTCTCGTCGACGGCGTCGCCCGCTCGAAGGGGCTCGAGCCGTTCTCGATCTTCGAGATCGCGCCGCTCGGCATCGTGCAGGTGCTGATCGGCATGACCTATCTCGCCTTGGTCGGCCGCCACCTGCTGCCCGACAGGCAGTCGATGGGCGTCATGCTGTCGGACCGCCGCCGGCTAAAGTACTTCACCGAAGTCGCCGTCCCGACAGGGTCGTCGCTGATCGGCCAGGAGGCGACCGAGGTCGAGCTGTTCCGGCGCGAGGGGGTCCGCCTGATCGACGTGCTGCGCGGCGATGCCTCGCTCCGCCGCGACCTCGGCGGCGTCCGGCTCGAGGCCGGCGACCGCGTCGTCCTGCGGACCGAGATGGCCGACCTGCTCGACATCCAGCAGTCGCGCGACCTGCGCATGGTCGACAAGCTCTCCTCGGTCCAGACCGAGACGGTCGAGGTGCTGATCTCGCCCGGCTGCCGGATGATCGGCCGCTCGCTCGGCGCGATGCGGCTCAGGCGGCGCTACGGCGTCTACCCGCTGGCCGTGCACCGCCGGAACCAGAACATCGGCCGCCAGCTTGACGACGTGGTGATCGTGGTCGGCGACACCCTGCTGCTCGAGGGCGCGGCCGAGGACATCGCGCGCCTGGCCGCCGACATGGACCTCGTCGACATCACGCGCCCGACACTCAAGCCCTACCGGCGCCGCCACGCGCCGATCGCCGTCGGCGCGCTGGTCGGCATCGTCGCCCTTGCCGGGCTGGGTGTCGCGCCGATCCTGGTCTGCGCCGTCGTCGCCGTCGCGGTGATCTTCCTCACCCGCTGCATCGACGCCGACGAGGCCTTTTCGTTCATCGACGGACGGCTGCTCGCGCTGATCTTCTCGATGCTCGTGGTCGGCGCTGCGCTCGATCACTCGGGCGCGGCGCGGCTGATCGTGGAGTGGGTCGAGCCCGGCCTCGTGAACCTGCCGCCGGTCCTCGTCATCTTCTGCGTCTACGCGATCGCCTCGACGCTGACCGAGGTGGTGTCGAACAACGCGGTCGGCGTCATCTTCACGCCGATCGCCATTGAACTCGGCCTCGCGCTCGGCATCGATCCGCGGCCGCTTGTCGTCGCGATCATGTTCGCGGCCTCGGCCGCGTTCGCCACGCCGATCGGCTACCAGACCAACATGCTCGTCTACGGGCCCGGCGGCTACCGCTTCACCGACTATCTGAAGGTCGGCGTGCCGCTCAACATCCTGCTCGGCATCGTAGCGAGCCTCTTGATCCCCCTGATCTGGCCCGTATGACTGGTCGGGTCCGGGCGCCCCGCCCGATCTCTGGAGCTTACATGCCGATCCGCGCCCTGCGTTACCTGCCTGCCCTTGCTCTCATGGGCTGCGTCACCACCACCTCCGGAGCGCCCGACCCGGTCGCCGCGCGGCTTTCGGCCGAGGGGCTTTCGGTCCGGCTCGCGAACGGCACCACCTGCCGCGGCGGCCCGCCGCCCGCCGGCGCACGGCGGTGGTCGGGCGCGCTCGGCGGCTGCCCGGAAGGCTGGCGCTACTTCGTCGAGCTCGAGGACGGCACCAATCCCGCGCGCTTCATCGTCGAGGCCGCGTTCGAGGCGCTGACGATCGAGGATGCGCTGGCGCCGTTCGGCACCGTCACGGTCGTCGATGCCGCGAACCAGGCCACCGTCTTCATCTCGCCGCCAAGCCGCGCGGGCTGACGCCGGCGTGTCAGCCGACCTCTCCGAGGATGTCGAGGGCGGCGGCGTGGATCGCGGCATTGGCCGCGGCGACGACCCGCCCGCCGTCGAGCGCCGGGCCGCCCCGCCAGTCGGTGACGATGCCGCCCGCCGCCTCGACCACCGCCGCGGGCGCCACGATGTCGTAGGCCTGAAGCCCCGCCTCGACCACTAGGTCGATCTGCCCCGCGGCAACCAGCGCGTAGGCGTAGCAGTCCATCCCGTAGCGCGTCAGGCGGGCGCGTGCCGCAAGGCGGTGGAAGGCGCGGCCCTCCTCGGCGGTTCCGACCTCGGGGAAGGTCGAGAACACGATCGCCTCGGGCAGCGGCCGCGCCGGCCGGGTGCGGAGCGGCCGGCGCCCGGCCGGGCCGTCGAGTTCGGCGAGACCGAAGCCGCCGGTGAACCGCTCGCCGATATAGGGCTGATCGATGAGACCGAGGATCGCGCCCTGCGCCGTCCGCAGCCCGATGAGGACGCCCCAGGTCGGCGTGCCGGCAAGAAAGCCGCGCGTGCCGTCGATCGGGTCGAGCACCCAGGTCAGGCCGGTCGTGCCCGCGGCCTTGCCGAACTCCTCGCCGAGGATGGCGTCGTCTGGGCGGCGGCGGGCAAGGATGTCGCGCATCGCGGTTTCGGCAGCACGGTCGGCGGCCGTCACCGGGTCGAAGCGCGTCGTCTCCTTGCTGTCGGCGCTGAGGCCGTCCGCACGGAAATGCGCGAGCGTCGCGGCGCGGGCGGCATCCGCAAGCTCGTTCGCCACGGCGAGCAGCTCGCGCCGCACGGCTCGGCTCAAGGCTTCCAAGGGCGCGCTCCGTTGCAGCGACGGCGGGACGGCGCGGGCCGCGGCCCGTGCGTCGATCCCGCGTCACCCCATAGCGCGATCAGGCGGCGTCGCTCAAGACCCGCGCGAGGTCGAACAGCCGGCGGCGCTGCTGCTCGGGGATGGCGTAGTACGAGCGGACGAGCTCGAGCGCCTCCTTGTCGGCGAGGATATCGCCGGGCAGGTCCGAATCCACCGCGCCGGCGGCGTCGAGCCCCTCGAAGAAGTAGCTGACCTGCACACCAAGCGCGCTGGCGATATCCCACAGGCGCGATGCGCTGATGCGGTTCATGCCGGTTTCGTACTTCTGGATCTGCTGGAACTTGATGCCGACGCTTTCGGCAAGCTGCTGCTGGGTCATGCCCGCCAGCCAGCGGCGGTGACGGACCCTCTTGCCGACGTGGACGTCAACGGGATGAGGCATTTTTTCACTCCTGAACGCACTGGCGCGCGCGCTTCCACACTGGAAACCGAACAACATGTACGACCGGCCCGCCCCCGCTTATTCAGAGGCTGTGACGGTCACGTCAACATCTCGTGGTGATACACGTTTCGCGGGAAAAAGCAAAGCGGAAGGCAGGTCCCTGACGGGAAGGTGACGGTTCGATGAACGTCGCCTTGAGCTTGCGGCGCCCTCCGCGGTAGTCTTGCCGACTGGTTGTATACGCGGCGAGAATCACCCATGCGAGCCTTCGGTCTGCGCGCCGCGGGAGAGGCGCCCACGCTGCTCGACCTGCCGTCGCGCGCACCCGCAAAAGGCGAAATTGCCGTTGCAATCGAAGCCTGCGGATTGAATTTCGCCGACCTGCTGATCGCCGAGGGCAGGTACCAGGAACGGCCCGATCCGCCCGTTGTCCTGGGGATGGAACTGGCAGGCCGGGTGGTGGGCCGGGGGCCGGAAACGGCCGACTGGCCGGAGGGCACGCAAGTTGCCATTTTCGCAGGTTCCGGAGGGCTGGCGGAAACGGGTTGTTTCCCCGAGAATCGCGCCGTCCGGCTGCCCGTGGGCATGCCGATGACCGCCGCGGCGGGGTTTCAGGTGGCCTACGGCACCGGCCATGTCGCGCTGTCGCACCGCGCACGACTCAGGCCGGGCGAGACGCTCCTCGTCCTCGGCGCCGCGGGCGGCGTGGGTCTGGCCGCCGTCGAGATCGGCAAGGCGCTGGGCGCGCGCGTGATCGCGGTCGCGAGCGGGCCCGACCGGCTGGCCGCCGCCGCCGGCGCCGGCGCCGATCACCTCGTCGACGCGGCGGCGGATCTGCGCGCCGAGGTCCGCGCCCTCGGCGGCGCCGATGTCGTCTACGACCCGGTCGGCGGCGCGGCCTTCGATGCCGCCCTGCGCGCCGCGAACCCCGAGGCGCGGGTGGTGGTCATCGGTTTCGCCTCGGGCGAGGTGCCGCAGATCAGGGCCAACCACCTTCTGGTGAAGAATGTCGACGTGATCGGCTTCTACTGGGGCGGCTACCTCGCCTTCCGGCCAGAGGTGGTGCAGGCCAGCCTGCGGACGCTCTTCGGCTGGTACGCCGAGGGCCGCATCCGCCCGCGGGTCAGCCATGTCCTGCCGCTCGAGCGGGCCGCCGAGGCCCTGGGCCTCCTGCGCGACCGCAAGGCGGTGGGCAAGGTCGTCGTGACGGTCTGACAGCCGCGCACCCCCGCAGGCATCCCGAGAGAGCCCGGGGGGATGTTGACTCGCGCCGCGGGGTGTGTAGAACGCGGACTTCGGATTTCACGCGGGCGGCACGACCGCCCCGGAACGGAGACTGTTCACATGGCGAAGCCGACGACGATCAAGATCCGGCTGAACTCGACGGCAGGCACCGGCCACTTCTACGTGACGAAGAAGAACGCGCGCACGATGACCGAGAAGTTCTCGGCCAGGAAGTATGACCCCGTTGCCCGCAAGCACGTCGAGTACAAGGAAGGCAAGATCAAGTGATCTGACGTCCCTGCCCGGCGCTTGCCGGTCCGGCGGGCCGCGCCTCGGGCGCGGCCTTTTCATGTCGGCCTGCCGTCGCGCCGGGCTTGCGCCGCAGCGGCGTGGCGCTACCATCCTGAGGATGCAGATCCTCGCCCTCAGCCTGCGCGTGGCCCATGCCGGTGACATCGGCCGGATCGACGCGCTGCTCGCGCGCAGCTATCCGCGGCTCCTGAAGGCCGACTATCCGCCCTCCGTCATGGTCACCGCGGTGCCGCGGCTGGCGCGCGCCAAGCCGTCGCTGGTGACGTCGGGGCGGTACTACGTGGCCGAGACGGCCGAGGGCCGGGTGGTCGGCGCGGGCGGCTGGAGCATCCGCAGCCATGCCGCCCGGCAGGGCGAGATGCGCCACATCGCGACGGACCCAGATGTCGTCCGCCGTGGCGTCGCGCGGCGGCTGGTGGAGTTCATCCTCGACGAGGCGCGGGCGGCAGGACTGGCCCGGATGGACTGCCTGTCGACCCGCACGGCGGTTCCGTTCTACCAGGCCATGGGGTTCCGCATCGTCGGCCCGGTCGAGATCGGGCTGGAGGCCGGGATCAGCTTTCCGGCGGTGCAGATGGTGCGGGGAATCTGACGCGGCGTCAGCGACGATGACCTGCCTTTCGTGGGCGCCGCGCCCATCTGACGCCACAGCCCGACGCCGCCACGGGTTGAACCATTCATCCTGTGGGGGACAAGGATCGCGCACCTTGTCCCTCATCGCCGCGCTGGCGCTGACCGGCCTCTCAACTTTCATCCAGCCGCGACCGAAGCCCGGTGGTCTTTTGCGCCTGTCGGCACGGGTTGAGCAATCGCCCGCCGCACCGAACCCTCATCGCGTGCAGCGGGCCGGGCGATCGCGGTGGACCGGGAGTTCGTCCGCGACGCCGTCGCCGCGGCGGCCGTTCGAAGCGGATGCCAGCGGGCGGCGGGCGGCGCTCCATGACGCCTCGCACTTCACGGCGGTCTACGTCGTCCCCGTCACCTGCCGAAACGAAAAGGGCCGCCCCTCGGGGCGGCCCTTCCGGTCTGCGGTCGGCGTGCCGCTACTCGCGGTTTCCGAGGAACTGCAGCAGGAACATGAACATGTTGATGAAGTCGAGGTAGAGGTTCAGCGCGCCC
>CAZYBG010000062.1:0-18740 GCA_964645155.1 uncultured Rhodobacterales bacterium
CCTGCTTGGCCGACTGCGCCGCGATCCGGCCCATGTCGACCGGCGGCACCTCGTCGATGATCTCGTCGCCGACCTTGGGGTCGTCGAGGTACTGCTTCGCCTGCGCGACGGTGACCTGCGCCTGGTAGTTCTCCACCGCATCGTCCTCGACCACGGTGCGCACGCGGGTGAAGTTCGCGCGGCCGGTCTTGCGGTCGATCTTCACGCGGATGTCCATCTCGGCGCCGTAGCGGGACTTGGCCGCACGGGCGAGGCTTTCCTCCATCGCCTCGATCACGAGGCCGGGGTCGATCATCTTCTCGCGCGCGACCGCCTCGGCCGTCTGCAGAAGCTCAAGCTGGTTGGCAGAGGTAATCGCCATCTCTCACTCCCTTTCCTCCGCCTCGTCGGCGGCAAGCTCTTCCTCGATGTCGTCATAGCGGGCGGCGTCGATCCGGCCCGCATCCTTCTTCTGCTGCAAGGCTTCGCGGATCAGCTCGTCGGTCAGGACGAGCTTCGCCTCGGACAGCCAGTCGAACTTAAGCCCGATCGTGACCGGCTGGCCCTCGGGGCCCTCGATCTCGATCAGCACCTCGTCGCCCTCGGTGCCGCGCAGCGCGCCCTTGAAGCGGCGGCGGCCATCGATCAGCTCGGTCGTCTCGAGCCGGGCCTCGAACCCGTCCCAGGCGTCGAAATCCTTCAGCCGGGTCAGCGGCCGGTCGATCCCCGGGCTCGACACCTCGAGCGTGTAGGCATCCCCGAGCGGGTCCTCGACGTCGAGGACGGCACTGACCGCGGTCGAGATCCGCGCGCAGTCCTCGACTTCGATCCCGCCGTCGGGTCGGTCGGCCATGATCTGCAGCGTCTTGCGCTGCCCGCCCAAAAGGCGGATGCGGACAAGCTCGTAGCCCATCCCCTCGATCGTCGGCTGGACGATCTCGGCGAGGCGCCGGTCGATGGCGGCTTTGGCGACAAGGTCGGTCAAGGCGGGTGTCCAGAAACAAAAAAGCGGGCCGAGCGGCCCGCGATCGTCTGCCGGTGGAGCTTCGGGGGTGGAGACCGACGCGCCGCTGTCACTGGCGATATACGCGGCCGCGGGGGAGTCTGCAAGTGCCGACGCCAGTGCCCGCGCTAGTGCCCGCGCGGGTGCCCATGCCGGGGCGCATTGCGATGACCGCGCTCCCGATCCGCGCCGATGCAGGGCCCGCAAACCGGCGGCTCTCCGCCCGGTCGCGGGACGTCATGGAACATTCCGGCCCGTCGCGCGTCCTTGAACTGGTTGAAGGAAGGGAGAACCTCATGCGAAAATACCTGCTGATCGTGCCGGCCGTCGCGCTGACCGCCTGTGTCGAGACCAACGAGGGCACCGTCGCCGGGGCGACAGTCGGCGGCATTGCCGGGGCCGCGCTTGCGGACGATGGCGACCGTTTCGAAGGTGCAGCGCTCGGCGCCGGCGTCGGTGCCGTGGCCGGCACGCTGCTTGGCCGCAGCCAGCAGCGCCCCGACGAATGCGTCTACCAGGACGCCTACGGCCAGCGCTACGTGGCCGCCTGTCCGTAATTCATGCGTCGAGCCCCGGCTCGTCCAGAAGCGTCCGCCCGGCCCGGTCCTCGATCTCGATCACCCAGAGATCGGGGTCGAACCGGGCCTGGCGGGCGAGCGCCTGGTCCACGCCGGCTTCCGCGCCCTGCGCAAGGATGACCCAGGCACGCGCGCCGGTCATCAGGTCGAAGCTGCGCTGGAACGCGACCGCCTGGCCGTCGAGCGTGGCGAGCTTGACGATCACCGCCCCTGCGGTGTCGTCACCCCGACGCGCGACATAGGCCGGGATCCCGGCCATCTCGAGACGCCGCAGATAGGCGCCGACCCAGATGCCCGCGGCCAGCCGCGCCAAGCCGTTCAGCCCCCGCCGGAGAAGTCGAGCCCCATCTCGGAATAGCGCTCTCGTTCCTCGAGCCAGCCGGGCCGCACCTTGACGATGAAGAACAGGTGCACCTTGCGGCCGAGGAACTCCTCCAGCTCCAGCCGGCTGGCCTGCCCGACCGCCTTCGCGGTCTCGCCCTTGCGGCCGAGCACGATGCCCTTGTGCCCGTCGCGGGCGACATACACGATCTGGTCGATGCGCACCGACCCGTCGTCGCGCTCCTGCCAGGCCTCGGTCTCGACCGTCAGTTCATAGGGCAGCTCCTGGTGCAGGCGGAGCGTCAGCTTCTCCCGCGTGATCTCGGCGGCGATCATCCGCAGCGGAAGGTCGGCGATCTGATCCTCGGGGTAGAGCCACGGGCCTTCGGGCATCTCGCCGGCAAGCCAGCGGCGCAGGTCGTCGACGCCGTGGCCGCGCTCGGCCGAGATCATGAAGGTCTGCACGAAGGGGAAGGCCGCGTTCATCTCCTGCGACAGGGCCAGCAGGCTTTCGGCCTTCACCCGGTCGATCTTGTTGATGGCGAGCGCGACGGGGCGCGGCCCGATCCGGTCGCGGAGCGACGCGAGGATCGCGGCGACCCCCGCGGTCAGGCCGCGCTGAGCCTCGATCAGCAGCACCACGACATCGGCGTCCGCCGCGCCGCCCCAGGCGGCTGCGACCATCGCCCGGTCCAGCCGGCGACGCGGCCGGAACAGACCCGGCGTGTCGACGAACACGATCTGCGCTGCGCCCTCGATCGCCACGCCGCGGATCCGCGCGCGGGTCGTCTGTACCTTGTGGGTGACGATCGAGACCTTGGCCCCGACCATGCGGTTCAGCAACGTCGACTTGCCCGCGTTGGGCTCGCCGATCAGCGCGACGAAGCCCGCTCGTGTCTCAGCCATGCGCCACCTCCAGCTGCCCCAGCAGCGCCTTCGCCGCAGCCTGTTCGGCCTGCCGCTTCGCTCCCGCCGTCGCCCGCGCGGTTGCCCCGTTCGCCAGCCGCGCCTCGATCGTGAAGGTCGGGGCGTGGGACGGGCCTTCGGCCGACAGTACCACATAGTCCGGCGGCGGCAGGCCGCGGGCCTGCGCCCATTCCTGCAGCATGGTCTTGGCGTCATGCGCGGTGGTGCCGGCAGCGCCGATCCGCTCCCGCCAGAGGCGCAGCACCATGTCCCGCGCCGCGCTGAACCCGGCATCGAGGAAGACGGCGGCGATCACCGCCTCCATGGCGTCGGCCAGCGCGCCCTGGCGCCGCCGGCCGCCGGTCAGCATCTCGCCGCGGCCGATCCGCAGCACCGCGCCGAGGTCGATCTCCGCCGCGACCTCGGCGCAGGTCTCCTTCCGGACGAGCGCGTTCAGGCGGGGCGCGAGCTTGCCCTCGGCGGCCGCCGCATCGGCGCCGAGCAGCGCATCGGCGATCACCAGGTTGAGGACCCGGTCGCCGAGGAATTCCAGGCGCTGGTTGTCGGGCCTCGCGGGGCCGGTCTTCGACGGGTGCGTCAGCGCCTCGATCAGCAGGTCGGCCTTGCGGAACCGGTGGCCAAGCCGGGCCTCGAACGCCCTCAGATCGGCCGCCAGCTTCACTCCACCGCCCTGAAGTAGCGGTCGGCGCGCCAGGTCCAGAAGAAGAACATCGACCGCCCGGCCGACGAGAACATGATCCGGTCGGCGCGACCGATCAGGTACTCGGCCGGCACGAAGCCGACGCCGCCGACAGCGCGGTCGTACCGGCTGTCCTGGCTGTTGTCGCGGTTGTCGCCCATGAAAAAGTACTGGCCCGCGGGCACCGTGAAGACCGGCGTGTTGTCGCCGAAACCGTTCTCGATGTTGAGGATGTGATGCGTACGCGTGCTGCCGTCGGCCAGCGGCAGCGTCTCGACGAAGCGCGACTTGGCGCAGGCCCCGCCCTCGCCGACCGGCGCATTCTCGCAGCGCGGATAGGTGCCCTGCGGCCCCTGCCGCGCATAGACCTCGGTGAACGTGCCGGCAGGCTCGACCGGAACCGGCTGGCCGTTCAGCTGCAGCCGCCCGTCGACCATCTGCACGGTATCGCCCGGCAGGCCGATCAGCCGCTTGATGAAGTCCTGTCCGTTGACCGGGTGGCGGAAAACGACGACGTCGCCCCGCTCCGGCTCGGACGCGAACCATCGGTCGTTGATGAAGGTGCAGATCGAGAACGGGCAGGAATACTGCGAGTATCCGTAGGCCATCTTGTTGACGAACAGGAAGTCGCCGATCAGCAGCGTGTCCTTCATCGACCCCGAGGGAATCCAGAACGGCTGGAAGAACAGCGTCCGGAACACGCCTGCGATCAGAAGGGCGTAGACGATCGTCTTGACCGTCTCCCAGATGCCTTCCTTCGCTTCCGCGCGGCTTGCCATGTTGCTTGTCCTGCCTCTTGCGTCGCGCGGTTCTTTGGGCGCGCCGGCAGGCCAAGTCAAGCCTGCGGGCCGCCGCGGGGCGCGGCGAGCGGGCGCGCCTCGATCACCACGAAGGCCTGCGCCCAGGGATGGTCGTCGGTCAGTGTGACGTGGACGACGGCCTCGTGCCCCGGCGGCGTCATCGCGGCCAGCCGTTCCGCCGCCCAGCCCGTGAGGTGCATGACCGGCTGCCCGGACCGCAGGTTCGACACCGCCATGTCCTTCCACGAGATGCCCATGCGCAACCCGGTGCCCAGCGCCTTCGAGCAGGCCTCCTTTGCCGCCCAGCGCTTGGCGTAGGTACCCGCACGGTCGCGCCGGCGCTCGGCCTTGCGCTGTTCCGTCTCGGTGAACACCCGGTTGCGGAACCGGTCGCCGAAGCGCGCGAGCGTCGCCTCGATGCGCGCGATATTGGCGAGGTCGGTACCGATGCCCAGGATCATGCCCGAGGTTACCTTGGCGCCCGAGCCGGGGGCAACCGTGCCCGTCGCGCTCGCGGGATGGTTGAAACTTTATCCTTTCCACTGGCCCACCGGCTTTTTCTGGTGCTTTGGCTGCAAGTTGCACTAGGCTCCGACCCGGCTGGAGAACGAGTCTGGGGAGCGCCATGCGGAACATCCTTCGTGTGACCACGGCGGTCATCGCGACCTTCGCCCTGGCTGCGCCGGCGGCGGTGCGGGCGCAGGACATCGACGCGGCGCGGGCGGCGCTCCTCGCCGCGTGGGAGGCGGCGCCACTTGAGGTCAGCAAGGCGATCTTCGTCAGCGAACCGGCCGCTGGCTACGGCCTCTACGACGAGCGCGCCGACGCCGCCTTCGCCGCGGGCGACCCGATCTACATCTATATCGAGCCGGTCGGCTACGGCTGGAAACCGGCGGGCAGCCTCAACGAATTCGGGCTGAGCATCGGCCTCGTCGTCAACGCCGAGGCGGGCACCGAAGCCTTCCGCGACGATGAGTTCCTGACCCTCAGCACCCGGTCGACCGAACGCCCGACCGAGTTCTTCGGCAACGTCACCCTCAACCTCTCGGGTTTTCCGCCGGGCTCCTACGTGCTCGAGCTTACCCTGGGCGATCTCGCCTCGGACGAGACGGCCGAGGTCTCGCTGCCACTCGAGATCGAATAGCCCGGCGACAGCCTATCGGGCTCCGACCCCGCCCTCGCGGCGCGCGTCGTCCATCAGCCGCCGCATCTCGGCAATCGCCGGGCCGAGGCCGCGGAAGATCGCTTCACCGACCAGGAAGTGGCCGATGTTGAGTTCCATCACCTCCGGCAGGGCGGCGATCGGCTGCACCGTATCGTAGGTCAGGCCGTGGCCGGCATGAACCTCAAGGCCGAGGCCATGGGCGAAGGCGGCCATCTCTCTCAGTCGGGCGAGTTCGGCGTCGCGCGCATCCTGGTATCCCTCGGCATGGGCGTCGCAATAGGCGCCGGTGTGAAGCTCGACCACCGCCGCGCCGATCCGGTGCGCCGCCTCGATCTGCCGCCGGTCGGCGGCGATGAAGATCGACACGCGGCAGCCCGCATCGCGCAGCGGCGCAATGAAGTGCGCCAGCCGGTTCTCCTCCCGCGCAACCTCGAGCCCGCCCTCGGTCGTGCGCTCCTCGCGCCGCTCGGGCACGATGCACACGGCGTGCGGCCGGTGGCGCAGCGCGATCCGCTGCATCTCCTCGGTCGCGGCCATCTCGAAGTTCAGCGGCAGCGTCAGCGCGTCCATCAGCCGCGTGATGTCGTCGTCCGAGATGTGCCGGCGATCCTCGCGCAGATGTGCGGTGATCCCGTCGGCACCGGCGTCTTCGGCCAGCTTCGCCGCGCGCACTGGGTCGGGATAGGCCGATCCGCGGGCATTCCTGACCGTCGCCACGTGATCGATGTTGACGCCCAACCTGAGCTTTTCGCGTGCGCCTGTCATTCCCTGCACCTCAAAGCACGTTGTCGTGCCGCTTGGCCGCCTTGGCCCTGAGTTCGGCGAGCTTCGCCTTCAGCCGCCCCTTGCGGCGGTTCTGGTAGGCGGTAACCAGCGGGATCGTGAGGTAGTAGCAGATCGTCGCCGCGACGATACCCGGAACGATGCCGCCGATCAGGAAGGGAAAGAAGATCTCGTCGTAGAATTGCCCCAGGCCGTCCCAGTTGGCCTGGCGGTCGGAGAAGAAGGCAAGGATGTTGTGCTTGAGGTCACGCCCCGCGGCGGCGAAGTTCCCGAAGAACGAGCTGTGCCGCTGCTCGTCGAACTGCTCGCCGAGCAGGAAGTAGCCGGTCTGCATCGAGACCAGGCCGATCGGCACATAGGTCAGCGGGTTGCCGAAGAACGTACCGATCGCTGAGGCAAGGATGTTGCCCCTGATCGCCCAGGCGATCAGTGCACCGCCTATGAAGTGAAGCCCGAAAAGCGGGGTGAAGCTGATGAAGACGCCGGCCCAGATCCCGCGCGCGATCTTGTGCGGCGTGTCCGGCAGCCGCCGGACGCGGTGCTTCACGTAGTGGAACGCGCGGGTCCATCCCCCCCGGGGATAGAGCGCCTCGCGAATCACCCGCCACCACGAGCGTCTGTTGCGACGCTTGAAGACCACCGCCTCACCTCCTCCGGCGCCGCCACGCGGCGTGCTTCAGGGTTTGCGGCCCGGCTCCCTGTGCCTTTCGATGGCCGCCACGTCGCTTTCCGCCTCGAGCGCCGTCATCACCGTGTGCAGGTGCTCGGCATCGCGCAGATCCACTTCGATCAACAGACGATAGAAATCAGGCTTTCTGTCGACGAAATGTAGGTCGGAAATATTGGCCTTCTGCTCACCGATCAATGTGCAAATCCGCCCCAGCACTCCGGCGTCGTTGCGGATCGTCACCATCAGCCGCACCGTGTGCACCGCCTTGTGGCGTCCGCCCTGCCAGGCGAGGTCGACCCAGCGGTCGGGCTGCTCCTCGAATTCGACGAGGGCCGGGCAGTCGATGGCGTGCACCACGACGCCGCGGCCCCGCCAGGTGATGCCGACGATGCGCTCGCCCGGCACCGGCTGGCAGCACGGCGCCCGGTCGAAGCCCTGGCCCGGCGCGAGGCCGACGACGGCGCGGCCGGGTTCGACCTCGTCGCCCTTGCCCGAGGCCAGTTCGGGGTAGAGCGTCTCGACCACCTGCCGCGAGGTCGTCTCGGCCGAGCCGAGCCGAGCCAGCAGTTCCTCGCCGTCCGGCAGGCCAAGCGTGCGGGCGGCGGTGTCGAGCGCCTTCGACGTGGCCTTCTTGCCGATGTTCTCGAACGCGACGCGCGCCAACTCGCGGCCAAGCTTGATGAACCGCTCGCGGTCCTCCTCGCGCAGGCTGCGGCGGATCGCCGCCTTGGCGCGCCCCGTCACCACGATGTCGAGCCAGGTGGCCTGCGGCCGCTGGCCCTCGGCGGTGATGATCTCGACCGACTGGCCGTTCCTCAGCCGCGTCCAGAGCGGCACGCGCACCCCGTCGACCTTGGCGCCGACGCAGCTGTCGCCGATGCGGGTATGGATCGTGTAGGCATAGTCCAGCGGCGTCGCGCCCTTGGGAAGCTGCACCACCTCGCCTTTGGGGGTGAAGCAGAAGACCTGGTCGGAGTACATCTCGAGCTTCACATGCTCGAGGAATTCGTCGTGATCCTCGGTGTCGAACCGCTCGGTCAGCGTCGCCACCCATTTCGCGGGATCGACGGCAAACGGGTTCGAGGTCCGCACCCCGTCGCGATACGCCCAGTGCGCCGCCACGCCCGCTTCGGCCACCTCGTTCATCTGGCGCGTGCGGATCTGCACCTCGACGCGCTTGCCGTCGCGGCCCGACACAGTGGTGTGGATCGACCGGTAGCCGTTCGACTTCGGCTGGCTTATATAGTCCTTGAACCGCCCCGGCACCGCCCGCCAGCGGCGGTGGATCGCGCCGAGAACGCGGTAGCAGTCGCCCTCGGTCTCGGTGATGATGCGGAAGCCGTAGATGTCGGACAGGCGCGAGAAGCCCTGATCCTTCTCCTGCATCTTGCGCCAGATCGAGTAGGGCTTCTTGGCGCGGCCGAACACCTCGGCCTCGATCCCCTCGCGGTCGAGTTCGGCACGGATGTCGGCGGTGATCTTGTGGATCACGTCGCCGGATTCGCGCTGCAGCGTGATGAAGCGTCGGATGATCGAGTTGCGGGCGTCAGGGTTCAGCACCCGGAACGACAGGTCCTCGAGCTCCTCGCGCATCCACTGCATGCCCATGCGGCCGGCCAGCGGGGCGTAGATCTCCATCGTCTCTCGCGCCTTCACCACCTGCTTTTCCGGCGGAAGCGAGCGGATCGTGCGCATGTTGTGCAGCCGGTCGGCGAGCTTGACGAGGATCACGCGGAGATCCTTCGACATCGCCATGAACAGCTTGCGGAAGTTCTCGGCCTGCTTGGTCTCCGACGAGGACAGCTGCAGGTTGGTGAGCTTGGTCACGCCGTCCACGAGCTCGGCCACCTCGTTGCCGAACAGCCGCTCGACCTCGGTATAGGTGCTCTTGGTGTCCTCGATCGTGTCGTGCAGCAGCGCGGTGACGATCGTCGAATCATCGAGCTGCTGCTCGGTCAGGATCGCGGCGACCGAGACGGGATGCATGAAGTAGGGCTCGCCCGAATGCCGCTTCTGGCCCTCGTGCATGCGCTGGCCATAGGAATAGGCAGCGCGGATCTGCGCATCGTTCGTGCGGGGGTTATAGTTGCGGACAAGGGCGATCAGGTCGTCGGCGTCGATCATCCCTTACCCGCCCGAAGGCCACCCGGAGGCGGCCTTACCGCATCTCCTGCGCTTCCATGAGCGCGCGCAGGAGCTTTTCTTCCGACAGATCGTCGTGCTGCGGGCGGTCGGCCTCGGCGCTCATCAGAAGCGCCATGGCATCCTCCTCCGGCTCGTCCACCTCGATCTGCGTCTGGTGGCTCGCGATCATCCGCTCCCTCAGGTCGTCGGCACCCTGCGTCTCCTCGGCGATCTCGCGCAGCGCCACGACCGGGTTCTTGTCGTTGTCTCGGTCGATCGTCGGGGCCGCACCGGCCGTCAGCTCGCGCGCGCGATGCGCCGCCAGCATCACGATCTCAAAACGGTTCGGAACCTTGTCAACGACGTCTTCGACCGTCACGCGGGCCATGCGTCTCTCCACACGGTTGGGAAGCGGGAAGCGCCTACTTATAGCCACCGCCCGGCCTTGACAAGGCGCATCCGCGGCCGCGGGCGGCCCGCCGGCGCCCCTAGCCGGCGCTGACGCAGCGGCAATTCCAGGCCCCCGCCGTGTTCCGGCGGCAACATGTTGCCGATCGGTCACCCGCCGCTCAGAAGGGAGTTTTCGCCTTCAGGTTGAGTGATCCTCCTGATTCACTTCGCAATTCCGTTGCGACCAGCCTGCGGCTCACGTGGCCGACCGGGCGCATCGTCCTTCGATTCGGTCGTGGCCACGCATTGAGCGTCTTGCTGCGACGCTGGAACAATATATGTTTTTAGTCTTATGAATTGCGCTTCTACTTGGTGCCACCACCCCAGGGAAGTCGCGCCGGAACATCGCATTGAAGGGGAAGATTGATGTTCTACCGGGACGAACGGCTTGCGCTGTTCATTGACGGTTCAAACCTTTACGCAGCGGCAAAGGCTCTTGGCTTCGACATCGACTACAAGCTTCTGCGGCAGGAATTCATGCGCCGTGGCAAGCTCTTGCGCGCGTTCTACTACACCGCCCTGCTGGAGAGCGAGGACTACTCGCCGATCCGGCCGCTGGTCGACTGGCTGCACTACAACGGCTTCTCGATGGTGACGAAACCGGCCAAGGAGTACACCGACAGCCAGGGCCGCCGGAAGGTCAAGGGCAACATGGACATCGAGCTGACGGTCGATGCGATGGAGCTTGCGCCGCGGGTCGACCACATCGTGCTCTTCTCGGGCGACGGCGACTTCAAGCCGCTGGTCGAAAGCCTGCAGCGGCAGGGTGTCCGGGTCTCGGTCGTCTCGACGATCCGCTCCTCGCCGCCGATGATCGCCGACGAACTCCGCCGGCAGGCCGACAATTTCATCGAGCTGGACGAGCTGCGCGAGGTGATCGGCCGCCCGCCACGCGAACCGCGACCCGAGCGGGAGGAAGCCCAGGCCGCGCCCGGTCAGTGAGGCGGCCAGTCAACCGGCCGGCGGACCGGCAGGCGGCGCGCCGCGCCCGGCTGGACGCCCGGGCGCGGAGGAACTAGGTCTTCCGCCAGAGTCTTCCGCCAGACGGAGGCGCCCGATGACGCGACCCGATCTCACGCTCCATCTCGCCGCACCGCGGGGCTTCTGCGCCGGGGTCGACCGGGCGATCAAGATCGTCGAGATGGCGCTCGAGAAGTGGGGCGCGCCGGTTTATGTGCGCCACGAGATCGTGCACAACCGCTATGTCGTCGACGGCCTGCGCGCGCGCGGCGCGGTGTTCGTCGAAGAGCTGGAGGACTGCCCGGCCGACCGCCCGGTGGTCTTCTCGGCGCATGGCGTGCCGAGGGCCGTTCCGGCCGAGGCGGAGCGCCGGCGGATGATCGCGGTAGACGCGACCTGCCCCCTGGTCACCAAGGTACACAACGAGGCGCGGCGGCACCACGAGAACGGCGTGCAGACGGTGATGATCGGGCATGCCGGCCACCCCGAGACGGTGGGGACGATGGGCCAGCTGCCCGCGGGCGAGGTGCTGCTCGTCGAGACGGTCGAGGATGTGGCCGCGGTCGCGGTGCGCGACCCCGCGCGCCTCGCCTTCGTCACGCAGACGACGCTGAGCGTGGACGACACGGCGGCCGTGGTCGCGGCGCTGCGCGCGCGGTTCCCGCAGATCGTCGGCCCGGGCAGGGAGGACATCTGCTATGCCACGACCAACCGCCAGGAGGCGGTGAAGGCGATGGCGTCCCGGATCGACGCGCTCCTCGTCATCGGCGCGCCGAACTCGTCGAACTCCATGCGCCTGGTCGAGGTCGGCCGGGCGGCCGGATGCGCCTATGCGCAGCTCGTCCAGCGCGCCGCCGACATCGACTGGCGCGCGCTCCACGGCGCCCGCGCCGTCGGCCTGACCGCCGGCGCCTCGGCGCCCGAGGTGCTGGTGGACGAGGTGATCGACGCCTTCCGCGAGCGCTACCGCGTGACGGTCGAGGTCGTCGAGACCGCCGTCGAGGATGTCGAGTTCAAGGTGCCGCGCATCCTGCGGGAGCCGGCGTGAGCCACGGCCTACCGCCCGAACGGCATCCGATGACACCGATCCCCCCCGCCGCCCTCGCGCTCGGCCTCGCCGGGGTGATCCCGTTCCTCTGGGGCGCGGCCACCCTGCTCTTGCCGGATCTGGCGCAATGGGCGACGCGGACGATCGGCCCGCGCTTCGTCGGGCCCTATGTCAGCCTCGCCTACGGCACCATCATCCTCGCGTTCATGTCGGGCGTGCTCTGGGGCTTCGCGACCCGCGCCGAGGGCGCCGTCGCCGCGACCGGCTATGCGCTCTCGGTCCTGCCGGCGCTCTGGGCCTTCTTCTTCATCGGCGGCGGGCCCGTCTCGGCGGCGATCTACCTGATCGCCGGGTTCGCCGGCCTTCTCGGGCTCGACTGGCTGTTCTGGCGCCAGGACCTCGCGCCGCCGTGGTGGATGCGCCTGCGGCTCCTGCTGACGCTTGCGGTGATCGCCTGCCTCCTCGTGATCGTCGATGGCTGACCTCTTCGCCTTCACCGACGGCGCCTGCTCGGGCAACCCCGGCCCGGGCGGCTGGGGCGTCCTGCTGCAGGCGCGCGAGGGCGACGCCGTGGTGAAGGAGCGCGAGCTGTCGGGCGGCGAGGCGCTCACGACCAACAACCGCATGGAGCTGATGGCGGCGATCAGTGCGCTGGAGGGCCTGAGCAAGCCCTCGGAGATCACCGTCGTGACCGACAGCGCCTATGTGAAGAACGGGGTCCAGCAATGGATCCATGGCTGGAAGCGCAACGGCTGGCGCACCGCCGGCCGCGAGCCGGTCAAGAATGCCGAGCTCTGGCAGCGCCTCGACGCGGCGCAGGCGCGCCACAAGGTCCGCTGGGAGTGGATCCGCGGCCACGCCGGCCACGCGGAAAACGAGCGCGCCGATGCCTTGGCGCGCGCCGGGATGAAGCCGTTCAAGCCCCGCCGGCCGCCGACCGGCACCTGAGCACGCCACGCTTGCGCCGTGCCGAATCAGCGGGCAATCTCGATGACATGACAGTGACGTTCCTCCCGCCCGTCGGGGGCTCGGGACAGGTTCCGGAACAGATCGGGTTCGACAGGGCGGAGTTGTCCGTCATCCTGTCGCTCTACGGGCGGATGGTCGCCGCCGGCGAGTGGCGGGACTATGGCCTGTCGACCCTGCGCGAGGCCGCTGTCTTTTCGGTGTTCCGCCGGACGGCGGAGCACCCGCTCTACCGCATCGAGAAGCGCCCCAGGTTGCGCGGCAAGCAGTCGCTCTATGCCGTCGTCGCCCTTGACGGACGCATCCTCAAGCGTGGCAACGACCTCCGCGCGGTGCTGGGCGTCCTCGAGCGCAAGCTGATCCGCGCGGTGGAGTGACCGCGGTCAGGCCGGCACCGGGTCGGGGTTGCGCGCCACGATCGAGGCGTTGAGCGCCCCCGCATAGCTGACCCAGACCAGATAGGGCAGGAGAATGACGCCGGCGAGCGTGTCGACCTGCCAGGCGGTGACGACGGTGCCGAGGACGGCGAGCCAGAGGCAGCCCAGGACGAGAAGCCCCGCCCGGAGCCGCCGGAGCCCGAAGAAAACCGGCGTCCATAGCGCGTTGAGGGCGATCTGAAGCGCCCAGAACGCCACCGCGTAGGCGCTGTCCGGCAGTGGCGCAACCCGCGCGGCCGCAGCCGCGATCGCGATGTAGAGCAACGTCCAGGCGACCGGAAAGAGCCAGTTGGGCGGCGTCCAGGCAGGCTTGTCCAGCCGCTCGTACCACGGGCCCGGCGGGAAGGCCGCGCCGGTGGACCCTGCCGCGAAGCAGGCGCCGAGAAAGATCAGGAACAGGCCCCAGTCCATCGCGTGGCTCTCCAGGGGAGGGTGCGCCAGGCGGCTTAACCAGCACTCGCCCCGGACTGTTCCAAACCATGTCTGCCGCGCTGGCGCAACTCGAGTTCCGCAAAGATCGAGATCAGCGCACCTGCCCGCCCTTCGCCCCAGCGGCTGCCCTGGGGCTCCTGCCGGGCCGCGGCCTCGACGAGGAAAGCCGTCTCGGGAAGGGGCCGGGCGTAGATCACGGCCGACCGCGGCATCGCGAGCGTCACCCCGGTCCGCAGGAGCGAGAGGCCGAGCCAGCCCACCTTCTGCGCCGCCGTCGTGCGGGCCCGCAGGGTGACGCTGTCATGCCCCGCCTGCGCGATCGCGCCACCGATGCCGGCGTAGATGTGCCGCGCGGCATAGATGCCCGGCCGGCAGCTGACCGGCAGCGCCGCCACGCCCGCCTCGGCCCGGAAATAGAGCCTCTGCGCCTCGCCCAGCAGCCGGCGGACCACGGCGCGCAGTTCCGGCGTCGCGCCGGGCCGGGCGAGGAACGCCGCGGGGTCGAGACCGGCTTGCGCAAGCCAGTCGGTCGGCAGATAGAGCCGGCCGGCGGCGGCATCCTCGCCGACATCGCGGGCAATGTTGGTCAGCTGCATCGCCGCGCCAAGGTCGCAGGCGCGGGCGATCGCGTTGCGGTCGCGCACCCGCATCAGCACGCACATCATCGCGCCCACCGCCGACGCGACCCGGGCGGAGTAGTCGAGAAGCGCGGGCAGCGTGGCATAGCGGCGGCCCATCGCATCCCAGGCGAGCCCCTCCAGCAGCGCCTCGGGCAGCGCGCGCGGCATCTGGTAGGCCTCGACCACCTGCGCGAAGGCGCGGTCGGGCGCGGCATCGGCCGGCTGGCCGGCATAGACGAGGTCGAGCCGGTCGCGCAGCGCGAGGACCGCGCGCGCCTTGTCGGCCTTTAGGTCGACCGCGTCGTCGGCCAGCCGGCAGAACGCATAGAGCACCAGCGCCGGGTCGCGGACGCGCGCCGGCAGAAGCCGGGAGGCGGCATGGAACGACAGCGACCCGGTCCGGATCGCCTCGCGGCAGGCCGCCATGTCGGCCGCGGCGATCATTCGGCGGCCATCGGCAGGGCCATGGCCGCGGCCGGCGCATTGGGGATCAGCTTGCCCAGCACCTCGGCCGAGGCGATCACGCCGGGCAGGCCGGCGCCGGGATGGGTTCCGGCACCCACCAGGTAGAGGCCGGGCAGTTCCTCCGAGACGTTGTGCGGCCGGAACCACGCCGACTGCAGGATGCGCGGCTCGATCGAGAAGCCGCAGCCATGCGGCGAGAGGTAGCGCGACCGGAACGTCTCCGGGGTGAAGACCTCCGATGCCGCCAGATGCTGCCCGAGGCCGGGCAGGAGTTCGGCTTCCAGGATCCGCTCGACCCTTTGGCGGTAGTTTTCCGCCTCGGCCGTCCAGTCCACCGGGTCGGCATGGCCGAGATGCGGCACCGGCGAGAGCGCGTAGAACGTGTCGCCCCCCGCCGGCGCGGCCGTCGGGTCGGTCACCGAGGGGCGGTGGACATAAAGGCTCATGTCCGCCGCCAGCCGCCCCTTGCGGAAGATGTCGCGGACGAGGCCGCCGTAGCGCGGACCGTTCAGGATCGTGTGATGGCCGACATCGGGCCACAGGCCGCGCGTGCCCCGGGTGCCGAAGTACCACACGAACAGCCCCATCGACCATCGCGTCCGGCCGAGCCGAGCCGGCGTCCAGCGCCGCTTGGGGCGGCGCAGCAGGTCGAGATAGGTATGCCCCGCATCGGCGTTCGAGACCACGATGTCGGCCGCGACCGTCTCGCCCGAGGCAAGCCGCACACCGGCGGCCCGGCCGCCCGCGACCGCGATCTCGCGCACCTCGGCACCATAGCGCATGCGGCCGCCCATCGCCTCGACGACACGGGCCATCGCCGCGGCCACGGCCTGGGTGCCGCCCATCGCGTAATGCACGCCGAACGCCTTCTCGAGATGGCTCACCAGGATGTACATCGAGGTGACGCGGAACGGGTCGCCGCCAATGAACAGCGGGTGGAACGACAGCGCCATGCGCAGCCGCTCGTCCCGCACCCGGCGGGCCGCATGGGCATAGACCGACCGGTCGGCGCGCAGCAGGGCGAAGGTCGGCAGCACCCTGATGAGGTCGCCGAGCGCGTTCATCGGCCGGCGGCCGAGATCCTCGAAGCCGAAGCGGTAGCGCCGCTCGCTGTCGCGGAGGAACCGCTCGTAGCCGGCGACGTCGCCGGGCGCGAGGCGCGCCACCTCGGCCGTCATCGCCTCGGTCGACTGCCGGGCGGTGAAGGTCGAGCCGTCGGGCCAGCGGATCTCGTAGAACGGGTCGAGCGGGCGGAGGTCGACATCGTCCTCGAACCTGCGACCGCAGGCCGCCCAGAGCTCGCGGAACACCTGCGGCACGGTGACGATGGTCGGCCCCAGGTCGAAGCGGTGGCCGTCACGCCAGAGCGCCGAGCCGCGGCCGCCCGCCATGTCGAGGCGGTCGACCACGGTGACCTGCCAGCCCTTGGCCGAAAGCCGCATCGCCGCCGCCAGGCCGCCGAAGCCGGCGCCGATCACGACGGCGTGGTTGCCGGGCATTTCACGTGCGGCCGTGGTCCTGCGCGACATCCCGCCCTGTCCACTCTCATTGACACCATGAGGCTAGGACAGAACGCAGCGAAGGTCGAGAAATCTTTGCATTCCTCCTCTGATATGTCAGGATAGATTTACACAAGGGAACCGTGTCCGTGCACTGCGTGAGCCTCAGCCTGTTCCGCTTTCCATCGGCGGCCCAGCGCCTTTGGGTGCTGGGGCAGATGGCGCTTGCGCGGCTGGCGCTGCCCAAGGTGCCGGGCATCGGCACCTGGAAGCTCTGCGGCTCGGGCACGGGCGAGGGCTTCACGCCGCTGCCGAACACCGCGGTCTGGGCGATTCTCGCCACCTGGCAGAACGAGGAGATCGCGCGGGCGCAGACCGCGCGGGCAGATGTCTTCCTGCGCTGGCGGGATCGCGCGGCCGAGGCCTGGACGGTATTCCTCGCCACCACCTCGGCCCGCGGCCACTGGGGTGGCCGGGCACCGTTTCTGGCCGATGCGGCGCCGGGGCCCGGCCCGCTCGCCGCGCTGACCCGCGCGACGGTACGGCCGGCGGTGGCGCTCAGGTTCTGGGGCCGCGTCCCCTCGATCTCCGGCGTCATCGGGCAGGACCCGAACGTGATCTTCAAGGTCGGCATCGGCGAGGTGCCGCTGCTCCACCAGGTCACGTTCTCGATCTGGCCCGATGTCGCCTCGATGGCCGCCTTCGCCCGCGCCGATGGACCGCACGCCCGTGCCATCCGCGCCGTGCGCGAGGAAAGCTGGTTCAGCGAGGAACTCTACGCCCGGTTCCGGGTGCTCGGCGAAGCCGGCACGTGGAACGGCCGCCCCGTCTTGCCCGAAAGGACCGCCGCATGACGCTTCCCTTCCCCTTCTCCGCGATTGTCGGCCAGGACGAGATGAAGACGGCGATGATCCTGACGGCGATCGACCCCAGGATCGGCGGCGTGCTGATCTTCGGCGACCGCGGCACGGGCAAGTCGACCGCCGTCCGGGCGCTTGCCACGCTCCTGCCGCCGATCCGCGCCGTCGAGGGGTGCCCGGTCAATTCCGCGGCACTTGCCGATTGCCCCGACTGGGCCGAGATCGGCTCGAAGCGCATCGTCTCCAAGCCCACGCCCGTGGTCGACCTGCCGCTCGGCGTGACCGAGGACCGCGTCGTAGGCGCGCTCGACATCGAGCGCGCGCTGACCCGCGGCGAGAAGGCGTTCGAGCCGGGGCTGCTCGCGCGCGCCAACCGCGGCTATCTCTACATCGACGAGGTGAACCTGCTCGAGGACCATATCGTCGACTTGCTGCTCGACGTCGCCCAGTCGGGCGAGAACGTCGTCGAGCGCGAGGGCCTCTCGATCCGCCACCCCGCGCGCTTCGTGCTCGTCGGGTCCGGCAACCCCGAGGAGGGCGAGCTGCGGCCACAGCTCCTCGACCGCTTCGGCCTGTCGGTCGAGGTCGGCTCGCCGCGCGATGTCGCCCAGCGCATCGAGGTCGTCCGGCGGCGCGACGCCTACGAAAGCGACGGCGCGCGCTTCCTGCGGCGCTGGAAGGGCGAGGATACCAAGATCCGCAACCGGATTGTGGCGGCGAAGCAGGCGCTGCTGAAGCTGCAGACACCGGAATCAGCACTGGCCGACTGCGCCGAGCTCTGCCTCGCGCTCGGCTCCGACGGGCTCCGCGGAGAGCTCACGCTGCTCCGCGCGGCCCGGGCGCTCGCCGCCTACGAGGGCGCCGAGGCGGTGAGCCGCCGGCAGATCCGGCGCATGGCGCCATCGGCGCTCCGCCACCGGCTCCGCCGCGATCCGCTCGACGAGGCCGGAAGCACGGCACGCGTCGCCCGGATCGTGGCCGAGGTCCTGGAGTGACCGAGCACGCCGCCTGGACGCGCGCGGCGACGGCGCTCAGGCTCCTCGCGGTCGATCCGGCCGGGCTCGGCGGGTTCTGGGTGCGCGCCCGGCCGTCGCCGGTCCGCGACCGGCTGGTCGCGGCGCTGCCGCTGCTGCCGCTGCCGCTCCGCCGCCTGCATCCCGCTGTCGCCGACAGCCAACTCTATGGCGGCATCGATCTTGCCGCAACGCTTGCGGCCGGGGCGGTGGTGCGCCAGCCGGGGCTGTTCGGAACGCCGTCGGCGTTCATCCTGCCGATGGCGGAGCGGGCCGGCGCCGGGCTTGCGGCGCGGCTCGCGCAGGTCCTCGACGACCGGATCGGCCATTGCCTGATCGGTCTCGACGAAGGCGCCGAGCCCGACGAGGCGATCGCGCCCGCGCTGGCCGACCGGCTGGCCTTCGCAGCCGACCTGTCGGGCATTGCGCTTGGCGCCGCCGGGCCGATCACGCTCGTCGCCGAGGATCTTGCCCGGGCCCGCGGCGCGGTCGGTGCCATCGCGCTGCCCGCCACGGCGGCGGCCGACCTGGTGACCGTGGCCGGCCGCCTCGGCATCGACAGCCTGCGCGCCCCGCTGCTGGCGCTGCGTGCGGCCCGGGCCCATGCCGCGCTGGCGGGCCGCGCCGTGGTCGCCGCGGCCGACCTCGCCGCAGCCGCCGAACTGGTCCTCGCGCATCGCGCCACCGTGCTTCCCGACAGCGTTGCAGAGCCCGAGGACCAGCCCGCCCCGCCCGAGCGCGCCGAGGGCGACCGGCCCGACGGCGAGGCCGAGCCGCAGGGCCTGCCGGCCGAACTGCTGCTCGCCGCCGCCACCGCGGCGATCCCGCCCGGCCTGCTCGCCCGGCTTGCCGCCGGCCGGGTCGAGCGTGGCGGTTCGGGCAGCGGCAAGGGCGGCACACGCAAGGGCAACCGTCGCGGCCGCCCGCTGGGGGAGGAGCGGGCATGGCAGGCGATCGCGTC
>CAZYBG010000063.1:0-18726 GCA_964645155.1 uncultured Rhodobacterales bacterium
ACGGCAAGATCGCCAAGCAGCGCAGCACGCACAACAACTACCTGACGCTGCCGGTCCTGTTCCTGATGCTGTCGAACCACTACCCGCTGGCCTTCGCGGGCCCGTACAACTGGGTCATCGCCAGCCTCGTCTTCCTGATGGGCGTCACCATCCGGCACTGGTTCAACTCCCGCCACGCGCGGAAGGGCAACCCGCACTGGACCTGGCTCGCGACCGTGGTGATCTTCCTCATCATCGTCTGGCTCTCGACGCCGGGGCCGCGCGGCGCGGCGGGCGGCCCGCAGGCCGCGCTGACCGGCGCGGCGCTGCGCTACGCCGAGGCCGACGGGTTCGACGAGGTGGCGGGCATCGTGCTCGGCCGCTGCTCGATGTGCCACGCGGCCGAGCCGAACTGGGACGGCCTGCACTGGGCGCCGAAGCAGGTCCGCCTCGACACGCCCGAGGAGATCGCCCGGCACGCCCGCGCGATCTACCTTCAGGCCGGCGTCAGCCACGCGATGCCGCCGGGCAACCTCAGCTACATGGAGCCCGCGGAGCGCGCCGCGATCGTGGCCTGGTTCCGGGGTGCGGCCGCGGGCGGCTAGGGCGGCGGTGCGGGGGTTTCACACCCCCGCTCCCCCCGTGGAGTACTTCCGACAGGATGAAGGGGGCGGGTTCAGACCGGTGCGACGCTCCAGCGCGTGATCTGCGTCAGTGTCTCGCCCGGGCGGAGAAGATCGCTGGCGAAATGCCGATGGTGGGCCGCGCCCGGCCAGTTCTGCGCCTCGATCGCGACGCCGCCCGCCCCGTGGCCGTCGTAGATCTGCAGGCCCGCCTCGGTGGTCTCGACGGTCAGGCGGAGGCCGCCCGCGTCGAGCGTGGCGGCCGGGCTGAGCGCCCGGCGCGCCGGCGCGAGGCAGAGGCAGAGGTCGAACCGCCCTTCGCCGACCGGCGCGCCGGCGCGGAAGTCGGCGAAGGTCCCGTCGACGGGCGCGAGCGCGCCGGTCGGCAGCTTCGCGCCGTCGAGGGCGATGCGTGTCGCGGCCGCGGAGGTCAGCACCTGCGCGCCGCACGGCGCGGGGCCGAGCTGCCAGTAGCTGTGGTTGCTGAGGTTGGCGAGCGTCGGGGCGTCGGTCGTGGTGCGGATCGTGAGGGTGAGCGTCGCGGGCGGTGCGGCCTCGAAGGTGGCCGTGATGGTGCGACTGCCGGGGAAGCCGCCCTCGCCGTCCGGCAGCGCGAGCGTCAGGACCAGGCCGTCGGCGCGGTGGTCGGCGACCGTCCAGAGCCGGTCATGGGTGCCGCCCGTGCCGCCATGCAGCGTGTTCGGCCCTTCGTTCGCCGCAAGGCGGAAGCGCCGGCCGTCGAGCGCGAAGGCAGCGCCCGCGATCCGGTTCGCGACCGGCCCGACGATCGCCCCGTGGAAGCGCAGGGGGCCCTCGTAGTCGGCGAGCCGCGCGCTGCCCACCGTCAGCGACCGCGGTACGCCAGCAAGCCGCAGGTCCTGCAGGATCGCGCCGAGCGTCAGCACCCGCGCGGTCAGCGCGCCGGCGGCGATGGTCAGGCGTTCGACCGGTCGGCCGCCGGAAAGCGTGCCGAACGGCTCGCGCATCAGGCCGGCCACCAGTGCACGCCCGCCGCCGGAATCTCGACGCCCCGCCACGCCACCGGCCCGGGGGCATAGTTGAAGGCGAAGCGGTGGCCCGCGCCGGACCGCAGGCGCAGGCCGTCGGGCAGGTCCTCGGTCGGAAGGCCGGCGGCGGCGGCGGCGGCGCCGAGAAGCCGCAGCAGCGCCGCCTCGTCCGGCCAGCCGCCGAGGTAGTGCAGCGTGCCCGCCCGCACCAGCACCGGATGGCCCTCGGCAGTCGCCTCGACCACCTCGGCCGTGGTCTCGATGTGTTCGAGCCAGTGGCGCACCTCGCCGCCGCCGGCGAGCGGGTGGGCGATGCCCGGCGGCAGGCTCTCGACCCGGGTCACGGTGGCGTCGAGGCCCGGCAGCGCCGGCGGCAGCGGTACCGGGATCGCCATCTCGGCGGTCTTCGCGTTGCTGCGCGGGCCGAGGATCGCCGTGCCCCGGTACCGGCCGAGCGCGCCCAGAAGCGCGGCCGACAGCGTCGCGACGCCCGGCGCGAGGACCAGCCGGTAGGGCGAGAGGTCGGGCGTGTCAGGCGCGATCACGTCGATGTCGAGGCCGAGGCGCCGGAGTGCGCGGTAGAACGCGAAGACGAGGCGGAAATAGTCGAAGTCGCGGCCCTGAGGCTGCGTCTCCCAGGCCCAGGCCGAGGCATAGTCGAAGACGAGCGCCACCGGTGCCGTGGCGGTTCCCGCCTCGGGCATCGCGGCCAGTTCGCGCGCGACCTCGGCCGCCTCGGCGAAAGCCGGCGCCTCGGCGCTGTCGGGGCGCAGGAGGCCCGCATGCATCTGCTCCTGCGCGAAGGGGGCCTGCCGCCAGCGGAAGTAGAGCACCGCCTCGGCGCCGTGGGCGAAGGCCTCCCAGGCCCAGAGCCGCGCCATGCCGGGCAGCGGCGCGGGGTTCCAGGGCGCCCAGTTCACCGGCCCGGGCTGCTGCTCCATGATCCACCACCGGCCCTCGGCGACGGGGCCGCCGGACCTCCGGGCGCCGATCGCGCGGTAGAGATCGTGGTGGAAGGCCTGGAAATCGGGGTCGCCCTGGCGCAGGAAGCGGCGCTTGTGGTCGTCGGAGGCCTCCAGCCGGTCGGAGAGGAAACCGAGGGGGTAGCTGTCCCAGCTTGCGATGTCGAGGTCGGCGCCGACCTCGAAATGGTCGAAGTCGGTGACCCGGCCCATGTAGTTGTGGGCGATCGGCCGGTCGGAATGGCGGCGGATGATCTGCGTCTGCAGGCGGTTGAAGCTGACCACCTGGTCCGAGGCGAAGCGCCGGAAGGCCATGACATGCGCCGGATTCGGCTCGGTCACCGTCAGGTTCGGCAGGCCGATCTCGTCGAAGCTGCCGTACTCCATCGACCAGAACACGTTGCCCCAGGCGCGGTTCAGCGCCTCCGGGCTCTGGTATCCCTGCGCAAGCCAGTCGCGGAAGGCGCGGAGCGCGGCGGGGGAGTAGGACAGCACCGTGTCGTGGCAGGCATATTCGTTGTCGGTTTGCCAGGCGTGGACATGCGGGTGGCGGCCGTAGCGCCGGGCCAGAAGATCGACGATCCGCGCGCAGTCCGCGCGGTAGCCGGGATGGCTGAAGTCGTAGTGCCGGCGCGAGCCGAAGCCGCGCGGCCGGCCGTCGCGGTCGAGGGCCAGCATGTCGGGGTGGCGGTCGAGCATCCAGCGCGGCGGCGTGGCGGTGGGGGTGCCGAGAACGACCCTGAGCCCGGCGCCGCCCAGCGTCTCGATGGCGCGGTCGAGCCAGTCGAACTCGGTCTGGCCCGGCTTCGGTTCGAGCCGCGACCAGGCGAACTCGCCGATCCGGACCCAGACCAGGCCGCAATCCGCCATACGGCGCGCGTCGGTGGCCCACCAGTCCTCGGGCCAGTGTTCGGGGTAGTAGCAGACGCCGAGGGCGCGGTGCCTCATGGCCGGCCCCCGCGGCGGGCCGGTCGCGCTCCAGCGACGCCGCGCGGGGTCTCCGCGACACCGGCGGGGCGCATCAGAGGATCACCCGGTGCTCGGGCAGGCCCGTCGCGGCGGCCGTGGCCGCGAAGGTCTGGCCGGTCAAGGGAAAGGCGGCGCGGTCGGCGGCGGAGACGCCCTGCCGCGCGGTGGTGCAGAAGAGCGTGGCGAGGCCGGCGCCGCCGAAGGCGGGGCAGGAGGTATGCTGGGCGGGGAAGCCGGTCGTCCGCAGCCGCCGGCCGTCGGCGCCGTAGCACGAGACCCGCGCCGCGCCCCATTCGGCAAGCCAGAAGTTGCCCTCGGCGTCGAAGACCGCGCCGTCGGGGTTGAGCCCCTCGGCGCCGAGGTCGAGGAAGACCTCGGGCGCGCCCTCGGGCCAGCCGTCCCGGCCGAGGCGTACGCGCATGACCTGCCGGGTGGGCGTGTCGGTGAAGGTGGCCCAGTGCCCGCCGGGATGGAAGGCGATGGCGTTCGGGATGGTGACCGGCCCGAAGAGCCGGCGCAGTTCGCCGCGGTGATAGCGGTAGATCGCGCCGAGGCCGGGCTCCGCGGCCTTGCCCATGGTGCCGATCCAGAAGCCGCCGAACGGGTCGGCGCGGCCGTCGTTCGAGCGGGTGCGGGGGTCGTCGGCCTCGAGCGGCGCGAGGTCTTGGGCCTCGCCCAGCATCAGGTCGAAGCAATGCAGCCCGGTCTCGGACGCGACGAGAAGGGTGTCGTGGTCGATCCAGCCGGCGGCGGAGACGTTGCCCTGGAACGTCCAGTCCCGCGGCAGGTCGCCCTCGCGGGTGAGGAGCCGCCGCCCGACGATGTCGAACCAGAAGAGCTGGCGGCGTTCGGGGTGCCAGAGCGGGCCCTCGCCCAGCTGGCAGGCGCGCGCATCGAACACCGCGCTCATGCCGAGGCGTCCCATGCCGCCGCGAGGGTCCGCGCGCGCCCGGCGACCTCGGCTGCCGCGAGGCCGGGGGTGTAGAGCGCGGTGCCGATGCCGAAGCCGGTGGCGCCCGCACGGCGCCAGGCGGCGAAGTCGGACGCGCCGACGCCGCCGACGGCGAAGACCTCGGTGCCGGGCGGCAGGACGGCGCGCAGCGCCCTGACGCCTTCGGCGCCCATGAGGTTGGCGGGGAAGACCTTCAGGCCGTCGGCACCATGGGCAAGGGCCGCGAAGCATTCCGTGGCGGTGAAGACGCCCGGGAAGCTCTGGAGGCCGAGCCGCTTCGTCGTGCCGATCACCTCGGCATCCGTGTTGGGCGACACGATCAGCCTGCCGCCGGCGTCGCCGACGGCGCGGACGGCGTCGGCCGTCAGGACCGTGCCCGCGCCGATCAGGGCATCGGCGCCGAAGCGGCGCGCCATCGCGGCGATCGAGGCGAACGGATCGGGCGAGTTGAGCGGCACCTCGATCCGGGTGATGCCGGCGCCGATCAGCGCCTCGGCCACCGGCAGCGCCTCGGCCGGCGTCAGGCCGCGCAGGATGGCGATGACCGGGCGGCTCATCGGACGGGCTCGCGCACCAGTGCGCGGGCCGCGGCGAGCCCGGCAAGCGTCATCGCCCGGGCATCGGCCTCGCGCGGCGCGGTGCCCTGCAGGGCCAGTGCCTGCGCGTAGTGCGAGACCAGCGGCTCGGAGCCTATCAGCACGATGTCCTGGCCCAGCCAGTAGGGCCGGGCGGCGGCCAGCTCGGCCCCGACGAGAAGGCCCGAGAGGCGGGAGCGGGCGGCGTCCGGGCCGACCTGGCCGAGAAGGCCGCCGGCGCGCAGACCGAAGAGCTGGCCGGCGAGCCGCTCGGGCCGCGCCAGCGCATCGCTGACCGCTTCGGCGAAGGCGGCATCGTCCCAGCCGGCGCCGAGCGCGTGGCGCAGGACCGACTGCGTGGCGAGGACGGCGTAAAGCTCACCCGTCATGAACGTCGCGAAGCTCACCACCTCGCCGGCGCTGAGCCGGGCCCATTTGGAATGTGTGCCCGGCAGGCAGATCACCCCGTCGAAGCGCGGATGTGCCGCGAGAAAGCCCGCGATCTGCGTCTCCTCGCCGCGCATCACGTCGGCGGGCCGCTCCTGCTTGAGGCCGGGCGCGACGCGGACCCGCAGCCGCGGATCGGCCGCCCGCGCCTCGGCGAGGGGGCCGCCGAGCGGGGCGCAGGGGACGGCGCGGTAGGGCGCCTCGACCCAGCCCTGGCGGGAGCCGACCATGCCGCAGGCGATCACCTCGACCGCGGGGCCGAGCCAGGGGCCGACCAGCCGCAGGAGCGCGGGCTCGAACCCGTCGCGTGCGAGGCCGCCCATGCCCTCGTCGGAGGCAGCCTCGGCCAGGACATCGCCGGCCGGGCCGATCGCCCAGGCGCGCAGGCGCGTGGTGCCCCAGTCGACGGCGATCCAGTCGGCGATCCAGTCGGGGCGGATCATCCGGTCACCACCACCCCGCCGTCGATGACGAGGGCCTGGCCGGTCATCATCCGCGAGGCCCGCGAGGCGAGGAACAGGCAGCCGCCGACGATGTCTTCGGGATCGAGCGTGTCCTTGAGGCACTGGCGCCCGACATGCGCCTCGAGCCCTTCGGGCGTTACCCACTTCTCGCGCTGCTTGCGGGTCAGCACCCAGCCCGGAGCCAGCGCGTTGACGCGGATCCGGTCGGGCCCGAACTCGCGCGCGAGGCTGCGGGTCAGGCCGTTGATGCCGGAATTCGCCGTCGTGTAAAGGGGATAGCCGGCGTTGCCCATCATGTAGCTGATCGAGGAAAAGTTGATGATCGAGCCATGGCCGGCGGCTTGCATCATCGGGATCACGGCCTGGGCGGCGAAGAAATAGGCCTTGAGGTTGATCGCGATCGACCAGTCCCAGAACGCCTCGTCCACCTCCAGCGTCGCGTGGCGCTGGTCGTTGGCGGCGTTGTTCACGAGGACGGTGACCGGGCCGTGGCGGTCGGCGGCGGCGGCAGTCGCGGCCTTCAGCGCGGCGATGTCGGTGATGTCGCAGGCTTGGAAATGCGGGCGATTTCCGGTCGCCCGCTCCATCTCGTCGCAGAAGGCGGTGGCGTCGGAGCGCTGCACGAAGGCGACCCTGGCACCCTGGCGGAGGAAGCCTTCGGTGAGCGCGGCGCCGATGCCGGAGCCGCCGCCGGTGATGAAGACCGAGGCGCCGGCGAGGTCGTGGAAGGTGGCGGGAAGGGTCATGCCTCGGCTCCTCGAATCGTCGGGTCTGCGGCCGGCACAGCCGGTGCACAACCTGTACACAACCTGTACACCGCCCCGCGGGTCCGCGCGGCGCGCATCAGTGGCTTTCCCGGGTCACGGCGCGGGTGTCGCGGCCGCGCAGGAAGTCGAGGTCGGCGCCCTCGTGCGACTGCATCACGTGCTCGACATAAAGCTTGGCATAGCCCCGGTCGTAGCGCGGCGGCGCCGGCGCCCAGGCGGCGCGGCGGTCGGCAAGCTCGGCCTCCGGCACGAGGAGGGTGAGCTCGCCGCGCGCGGCCGAGAGGCGCACCCGGTCGCCGGTCCGCACCAGGGCGAGCGGGCCGCCGGCCTCGGATTCCGGGCTGACATGGAGGACCACCGTGCCGTAGGCGGTGCCCGACATGCGGGCGTCGGAGACGCGGACCATGTCGCGCACGCCCTGCTGGATCAGCCGCTTCGGGATCGGCATGTTGCCGACCTCGGGCATGCCGGGATAGCCCCTGGGCCCGCAGCCTTTCAGGACCAGGATCGTGTCGGGCGTCACCGGCAGGTCGTCGCGGTCGATATTGGCCTTCATCTCCTCGATCGTCTCGAAGACGTAGGCCGGGCCTTCGTGTTCCAGCAGCCGGTCGGTCGCGGCCGAGGGCTTCACGATGGCGCCGTCGGGGGCGAGGTTGCCCTTCAGGACGCGCAGGCCGGCGGCCGGCTTCAGCGGCGCGTCGAACGGGTGGATGACGTCGCGGTTCCAGACCTTCGCATTCGCGGCGTAGACCGATATGTCTGTGCCGAGCACGGTGCGGGCGGGGCGCAGGTGGTCCTTCAGCTCGGCCAGCACGGCGGGGATGCCGCCGGCATAGCAGAAATCCTCCATCAGGTATTTGCCCGAGGGCATGCAGTTGACCAGAAGCGGCATCGGCCCGCCGATCTCGAAATCCGCAAGCGCGAGCGGCACGCCGACGCGGCCGGCCAGCGCCAGAAGATGCACGACCGCGTTGGTCGAGCCGCCGACCGCGGCGTTGGCGATGATCGCGTTCTCGAAGCTTTCGCGGGTGAGGATCTGCGACAGGCGCAGATCCTCCTCAACCATCTCGACGATGCGCCTGCCGGTCAGGTGCGCAAGCGCCATGCGGCGCGAATCCACCGCCGGCAGCGTGCCGTTCATCGGCAGGCAGAGGCCCATCGCCTCGACCAGGGACGACATGGTCGAGGCAGTGCCCATCGTCATGCAGACCCCGGCCGAGCGCGACATGCCGGATTCGGCGGCCATGAAGTCCGCGAGGCTCATCTCGCCGGCGCGGACGGCCTCGGAGAACTTCCAGACATCGGTGCCCGAGCCGATATCCTGGCCCTGCCACTTGCCGTTCAGCATCGGGCCGGCCGAGACGACGATCGACGGCAGGTCGACCGAGGCGGCGCCCATGAGCTGGCCCGGCGTGGTCTTGTCGCAGCCGCCGAGCAGCACCACGCCGTCGATGCCGTAGGCGCGGATCGATTCCTCGACATCCATCGCCAGCAGGTTGCGGAACAGCATGGCGGTCGGCTTCATCTGGGTCTCGCCCGTGCTCATCACCGGGAACTCGACCGGGAAGCCACCGGCCTCCCACACCCCGCGCTTGACGCCTTCGGCGAGGCCGCGGAGCCCGTGGTTGCAGGGGTTGAGCTCGGACCAGGTGTTGCAGATGCCGATGATCGGCCGGCCGTCGAAGACATGGTCGGGGAAGCCCTGGTTCTTCATCCACGAGCGGTGGATGAAGCCGTCCTTGTCGGTCTTGCCGTACCAGCCGCGGTTCCTGCGTTCGGTCATGATGCGCTTTACGGTTCGGGGTCCCGGGTCAGGGCCGGGACGAGAGGGGTTTCAGGCGGCCTTCTTCCGGCGGAGCCAGTCGGGAAGCCAGTCGCCATGCGCCGCGATCAGGTCGTCGACGAGGGCGCGGATCTGGGAGAGGTCGAGCTCGGCGGCGGTACGCGGGTCGAGCATGGCGGCGTGGTAGACATGCTCGCGGTTCTCCTCCAGCAGCGCGGCGACGGTCAGCTCCTGCACGTTGACGTTGGTGCGCATCAGCGCGACGAGCTGCGGCGGGATGTCATGGACCGGCGTGGGCTGGAGGCCGCTTGCATCGACCAGCGTCGGCACCTCGACGGCGCAGCCCTCGGGAAGCTGCGGGATCAGGCCGCGGTTCGGGACGTTGCCGTAGATCACCGAAGGGGTGCCGGTCAGGGCGGAGTTCATAATCGTCGCGGCATATTCGTGCGAGGGCGTCACCTCGATCCGGTCGGCGGTGGCGAGCGCGTCGCGCTGCGCCTCCCACGCCGCGATCTGCTCCTCGCAGCGGGTCGGGTATTCGTCGAGCGGGATCGCGAAGCGGTCGATCAGGTCGGGGCGGTGCGACTTGATGAACCACGGCACGTATTCGGCGAAGTGCTCGGAGCTTTCGGTGACGAAGTAACCCAGGTGCATCATCGCCTCGTAGCGCACGAGGTTGGGGCAGCGCGGGTTCCACGACGAGGGCTTGGGGATGTGGCCTGCGCGGTAGCCCTCGCGCAGCGCGGGATAGAGGTCGCGGTAGCTGCCGTCCTCCTGCCGCGCCTCGAGTGTCAGGTAGAACGCCATGTGGTTGATGCCGGCGGCGCGGTAGCGCAAGGCGTCCGCCGGCAGGTCGAGGTCGCGGGCAAGCTCGGCCGCGGTGCCCTGGACCGAGTGGCAGAGGCCGACCTGCCTGAGGCGGGGGAAGCGGGCGCCGAGGGCCCAGGTGTTGATCGCCATCGGGTTGACGTATTGCAGGAGGATCGCGTCGGGGCAGAGCTCGGCCATGTCCCCGGCCAGTGCCCAGAGGTGGGGGACCGTGCGCAGCCCGCGCATGATGCCGCCGATGCCGAGCGTGTCGGCGATGGTCTGGCGCAGGCCGTAAGCCTTCGGCACCTCGAAGTCGGTGACGGTGCAGGGGCGGTAGCCGCCGATCTGAAAGGCGACGATGACGAAATCGGCGCCGTCGAGGGCGCGGCGGCGGTCGGTCGTGGTCTCGACCCGGGCGGGGACGCCGAGCGAGGCGACCAGTTTGCGCGCGACGAGTTCGGAGTCGGCGAGGCGCCTCGGATCGATGTCCATCAGCGCGACGGTGGCATCGGCCAGCGCGGGCATCTGGAGGGTGTCGCCGATCAGGTTCTTCATGAAGACCGTCGAGCCGGCGCCGATGAAGGCGATCCTGGTCATGTGGGGATCCTGCGGCCGGGCGCCGACGCCCTTGGTTGCGCGCCCCGAGGGTTCACTTCACCGCCCCGAGCGTGAGGCCGGCGATGAAGTGCTTCTGCATGGCGAAGAACATCATGACCGGCGGCAGCGCCGCCAGGATCGAGCCGGCCGAGACCAGGTGCCATTGCGCGATCCACTGGCCGTTGAGCGAGTAGAGCCCGGCGGTGACCGGCTGCGTCGCGGCCGAGGTGGTGAGCACCGTGGCCCAGAAGTAGTCGTTCCAGATGAAGGTGAAGATCAGCACGCTCAGGGCCGCGATGGCGGGTCGCATCAGCGGCAGCACGATGTAGACGAAGATCCGCCATTCGGCCACGCCCTCGACCCGCGCCGCCTCGATCAGCTCGCGCGGGAGGGCGCGGATGAAGTTGCGCATGAAGAGCGTGCAGAAGCCGGTCTGGAAGGCGATGTGGAACAGGATCAGGCCCATGTAGCTGTTGTAGAGGCCGAGCTGCACCGTCATGTCGCGCACCGGCACCATGAGGATCTGGAACGGCACGAAGTTGCCGGCGACGAACATGAAGAAGATGAGCAGGTTCGAACGGAACTTGTAGATGCCGAGCGCGAAGCCGGTCAGGCAGGAGAGTGCCACCGCGCCGATCACGGTCGGCACGGTGACGATCAGCGAGTTCAGCATGTAGCGCCCGATGGGCGAGTTGCGGAACACGTCGGCATAGTTCTCGAAGGCGAGCGACGACGGCATGCCGAAGTAGTTGCCCGAGGCGAGGTCGGAGCCCGGGCGGATCGAGGTGAGCGCCACGCCGAGCAGCGGCAGGAGCCAGAGGATCAGCGCCAGCGGCAGGAGCGTCTGGTAGCTGGCGGTGGCACCGGGGCCGACCTGCTGGACGGGGCGGGGGAACATCTCAGTAGCCCTCGCGCTCGTCGCGGACCATCTTCCAGATGAAGCCGCTGATGAAGACCATCATGATGAGGAACAGCACAACCGCGATCGCCGCGCCGTAGCCCATCCGGTAGCCGTACTCGCTGAGCGCCTGCTCGTACATGTAGAACGACAGCACGCGCGACGAGCCGAAGGGGCCGCCATCGGTCATGATGCTGACAAGGTCGAACGAGCGCAGCGCGCCGATCACCGTCACCACGACGGCGATGAAGGTGGCGGGGCGCAGTTGCGGCAGGATCACGTACCAGAGCATCCGCCAGCCCCGCGCGCCGTCGAGCCGCGCCGCCTCGACCTGGTCGGGGGCCACATTGTTGAGGCCGGTGAGGTAGAGGATCATCACATAGGCGATCTGCGGCCAGAGGCCGGCGACGATGATGCCGTAGGTCACGAGGTCGGGGTCGGCGAGCACGGCGACGCCGGTGCCGGTCAGCCATTCGATGAGCTGGTAGAAGAGCCCGAAGTTCGGCGCATAGAACCACGAGAACATCAGGCCGACGACGACCTGCGAGATCACGAAGGGGAAGAAGAACAGGCTCTTGTAGAGCCGGATGCCGAAGACCGACTGGTTGAGGAAGATCGCGATCATCAGGCCCGCCGGCACCGCGAGCAGGTAGAGCACCAGCCAGATCACGTTGTTCCTGAGCGAGGTGTAGAAGGCCGGGTCGTTCCACAGTTCGGCATAGTTGCCCCAGCCGAGCCAGCTTTTCTCGCCGAGCCCGTCCCAGTCGTAGAACGACAGCCAGAAGCTCTGGAAGATCGGCCAGACGACATAGACGCCGAACATGAAGAGGCCCGGCGCGAGGAACAGCCAGGGCGTCAGCCGCTGCTGGTTCGCGCGCCACCACGACCGGCGCGGCACCTCGGCGCGGGTGTTGGGCAGGGCGGCCTGCGTCATGGCTTATCTCCTCGCCGTCCGGGGCCGGGACGGGGATGGACGGTACGGGAACGAAAGCGGGGGGCGGCCCTGGCCGGGCCGCGCCCCCTGGTCAGGTCACTGGTAGATGCGCGCGCGCGCCTGCTCAAGCCGCTCGAGGATCGCGTCGAGCTGGTCGGGCTGGACCATGAACTGCTGGAAGCCCTCCATCCCGATCTTGGCCATCTCGGCCGGCGCGTCGCGGTCGAAGAACTGCGCGATGCCGCCCGGCGTGCTCGACAGGAGCTCGAAGCCGGCCCGGATGAACGGATCGTCGCCGACCGTCGAGTCCTTGTTGATCGGCAGCTGGCCCAGCGCCTCGTTCAGCTTGGTCTGGGTGTCGGCCTGGGCGAGGAAGGCGAGGAACAGCTTGGCATCCTCGACATTCGTCGCGCCGACCGGGATGTGCACGGTGTCGGTCGGCGCCTCCTCGGCCTGCGGCACGTCCGGGTTGATCGTCGGGAACGGCATGAAGCCCAGCGTTTCGTCGGTCATGCCGCCTTCCTTGAACACGGCGACGGCGAAGTTGCCCATCACGTAGTTGGCGGCCTGGCCCTGCACCAGCAGCGCCGCGGCATCCTGCCAGTCGATCGCCGCGTGGTTCGCGGTGATGTAGCCCGGCTCGACCAGCTTCGCCCATTCGGCGAAGGTCGCGCGGACGGTGTCGTCGGTCCACGGGATCTCGCCCGCGGTGAGCTGCATGTGATGCTCGTAGCCGTTGGTGCGCAGGTTGAGGTAGTCGAAGATCCCCGCCCCGGGCCACAGCGCCTTGGTGCCGGTGGTCACGCAGTCGATGCCGGCGGCCTTGAACGTCTCGCAGTTGGCGATGAACTCGTCCCACGTCGCCGGCACCGTGGCGCCGACCTGTTCGTAGACCGTCTTGTTGTAGTAGATGCCCCACTGGTAGTAGGTGTAGGGCACGCCCCATTTCTTGCCGTCGATCGTCATCGAAGCGGCGGCCGAGCCGAGCGCCTCGTCGAGGCCGTTCGCCTCCCACACGTCGGTCACGTCGAGGAACTGGCCGGCCGCGACGAACGGCGCCATGCGGTTGCCGGCGTACCAGTTGGCGAGGTCGGGCGCGTCGGCGGTGAGGAAGTTGCGGATCGCGGTCTTGTAGCCCTCGTGGTCGAAGTTCTGCAGCTGGACGTCGATCCCGGGATTCGCGGCCTCGAAATCGGCGATCGCGGCCTCGAACGCGGCAAGCGGCGCTGGATCGAAGTCGGCGTAGTAGCGCAGCACGCGGGTTTCCTGTGCGCCGGCTGCCGATACGGCAAGCGTGGCGACGCCCAGCGCCAGGGCGGCGCGGCGGGGGGTCTGGAACATCTGGTCCTCCCTGATCTGTTCCACTATAGTAGTTCCATTATTCGGAACTCGGTTTTGTATATTGAAATCATAAGGGCGACTCGCCTATGGTTGTCAACACATTCCTCGGCAGCGGCGCCCGGCAGAGGCGGCCCCCGGGGCGAAGCCGGGGGGGAGAACGCCCGGGGGAGAATGACCGCGGGAGGGGAGGAGGCGCATGTCCGCACGCGAGGGCGACGGCACCGTCGGCAAGGCGCTCGAGGTGCTCGACCAGGTGGCGGCGTTCGGCCGGCCGGTGCGGTTCTCGGAACTGCTCGACGGCAGCCCGTTCCCGAAGGCGACGCTCTACCGGTTGATCCAGACGCTGACGAGCCAGGGCATGCTGGCACACGAGCCCGAGCGGGGCACCTATGCGCTGGGCGTCCGGCTGGTCAGGCTGGCCCATACCGCGTGGCGGCAATCCTCGATCGCGCCGGTCGCGCGGCCGATCGTCGACGCGCTGGCGCGCGACGTGGGCGAGACGGTGCATCTGGCGCAGCTCGACCACGGACAGGTGCTCTATGTCGACAAGCGCAACGCGCGCGAGCCGATCGAGATGTTCAGCCAGGCCGGCAAGGTCGGGCCGGCCTACTGCACCGGCGTCGGCAAGGCGATGCTTGCCTTCCTGCCCGGCGACGAACTGGCGCGGATCCTGCCGCAGCAGTCGTTCCACCGCTTCACCGAGCACACCATCGCCAGCGAGGCGGCGCTGAGGGCGGAGCTGGCGGCGATCCGCAAGCGCGGCCATGCCTTCGACCGCGAGGAGCACGAGCCGGGGATCATCTGCGTGGCGCTGCCGATCCTGTCGGGCGGTGGCCGCGTCCTCGGCGCGCTCAGCGTCACCAGCACGACGGCGCGCAGCTCGCTGCCGGCGCTCGACCGGCTGGCGCCGCGGATCGCCTCGGCGGCCCGCGCGATCGCGGCCGAGGCGGCGAACTGGCGGTTTCCCGAAGAGATGAAGCAGGCGGGGGAGTGAGATGTCGGGAGTGACGCTCGAGCGGGTGGTCAAGCGCTACGGCGAGACGCAGGTGATCCACGGCGTCGACCTTGCGGTCGAGCATGGCGAGTTCTGCGTCTTCGTCGGGCCGTCGGGCTGCGGCAAGTCCACGCTGCTCAGGATGGTGGCGGGGCTGGAGGAGACGACGGCCGGCGCGATCCGCATCGGCGGGCGCGACGTGACCCGCGCCGACCCCTCGGAGCGGGGGGTGGCGATGGTGTTCCAGACCTATGCGCTCTACCCCCACATGACGGTGGCCGGGAACATGGGCTTCGGGCTGAAGATGAACGGCCATCCGAAGCCGGAGATCGCGGCCAAGGTCGGCGAGGCCGCCCGCATCCTGCGGCTCGAGCAGTTGCTCGACCGCAAGCCGAAGGCACTGTCGGGCGGCCAGCGCCAGCGGGTGGCGATCGGCCGCGCCATCGTGCGCGGGCCCGAGGTGTTCCTGTTCGACGAGCCGTTGTCGAACCTCGATGCCGAGCTGCGCGTCGAGATGCGGGTCGAGATCGCGCGCCTGCACAAGGAAATCGGCGCGACGATGATCTACGTCACCCACGACCAGGTCGAGGCGATGACGCTGGCCGACAAGATCGTCGTGCTGCGCGCCGGCAAGGTCGAGCAGGTCGGCGCGCCGCTCGACCTCTACCACGATCCGGCGAACCGCTTCGTGGCGGGCTTCATCGGCAGTCCGGCGATGAACTTCGTCGCCGGTACGGTCGAGGCGGGGGCGGTGTGGGCGCCCGGCTTCGCCGCCGCGCCGGTCGTGCCGGCGGTGGCGCTGCCGGCGGCGGGCAGCCGGGTGACGCTGGGCCTGCGGCCGCAGCATATCGGCATCGACCTGAACGGCACGACCCACCGTGTCGAGATGACCGAGGCGCTGGGCGGCGTCTCCTACGTCCACCTCACCGCGGACAGCGGCGAGCGGATCGTGGTCGAGGCGAAGGAGGACCGCCCCGCGCCGGACGGCAGCCGCGTCGGCCTGACGTTCCGCCCCGCCCAGGTGCTGGCCTTCGACGCGGCGACCGAGGCGCGGCTGCGGTAGGCCGCCGCGGGGCCGCCGGGCGACCCGGCCGCGGCCGCGGGCTCAGCCGGCGGCGGTGACGCAGCGCGCGATCTCGCCGGCAAGGGCGCGGAGCATCGCGGCATAGTGGCCGGGGCCGGCCGGGTGGCTCGATCCCTCGGGGTCGAGCGTGCCGGTGCCGATCCCGGTGCCCTCGACCAGGTTGGTGGCATAGGCCGGGTTGTGGTTCGCCTCGGCGAAGACGCAGGCGGCGCCGTCGGCCTCGATCCCGGCGCGGATCTCGGCCAGGCGCGCGGCGCCGGGATCGGCTGCGTCGCCCTCGGCGATGGTGCCGGCGATGTTCACGCCGAACGCCTCCTCGAAGTAGCGGTAGGCGTCGTGGAAGACGTAGATCGGCCGGTCGGCGACCGGCGCCAGGGTCTCGCGGAGTTCGGCCTCGAGGGCGTCGAGCGCGGCCAGCGCCGTCGCGGCGTTGGCGGCATAGGTGGCGGCGTTCCCGGGATCGGCCTCGGCGAGGTGGTCGGCGATCACGCCGAGCCAGGCGCGCGCGTTCGCGGGGTCGAGCCAGGCATGCGGGTCGGTGCCGTCGTGGCCATGGTCGTCGTGGTCGTCGTGGCCCTCCTCGCCCTCGGCATGCTCCTCCGCGCTCTCGGCGTGTTCGGCATGCTCCTCGGCGCTCTCGGCGTGTTCGGCATGCTCCTCGGCAGTCTCTGCGTGGTCGTCGTGGCCGGCATGCTCCTCGGTGTGGTCCTCCTCGCCTTCGACATGCTCGTCGCCATGGTCGGCCTCGTCCTCGCCATAGGCATGCGTCACCGCGGCGAGCGGCAGGAGCGCCACCGCCTCGCCCTGCGGCGCCATGCCCTCGAGCGCGCGGTCGAGCCACGGCGTGAGTTCCGGTCCGATCCAGAACACCAGGTCCGCCTCGGCGAGCGAGCGCGCCTGGCTCGGGCGGAGCTGGAACGCGTGCGGGTCGCCGCCCTGGTCGAGCAGCAGCTCGGGCGCGCCGAGCTCGCCCATCACCTGCGCGGCGAGCGAGTGCACGGCCTGGATGTCGGTGATGACCTTCGGCACCTCGGCCACGGCGGGGCTGGCCAGAGCGGCGGCGGCAAGCGTAGGAAGAAGGCGCATGGCGGGGGCTCCATCTTGTGTCTTTCGGCGTGGGTGATAGATACGTTATAGAATAACATGTCAAGGGGCGCACGATGCCGGACCCGACCGCTCCGCTGGCCTTCGCGAAGCACGACCACGCCCATTGCGCGGGCGACGCGATGGCGCGCGCCGAGGCGATCGCCGCCGATCGCGGCCTGCGCCTCACGCCGGTGCGCCGGCGGGTGCTCGAGATCCTGCTCGAGGAGCACCGCGCGCTCGGCGCCTACGAGGTGCTCGACCGACTGGCGACGGACGGGTTCGGCAACCAGCCGCCGGTGGCCTACCGCGCGCTCGACTTCCTGGTCGAGAACGGCCTGGCGCACCGGATCCGGCGGCTGAACGCCTTTGCCGCCTGCACCAGGCCGGGCGAGGCGCACCAGCCGGTCTTCCTGATCTGCGCCGGCTGCGACGCCATCGCCGAGGCGCCGGGCCGGGCGGCGCGGGCGGCGATGGACGCGGCGGCGGCCGAGCTCGGCTTCACCATCGAGCGCACCAGCATCGAGGCGGTCGGCACCTGCCCCGCCTGCCGGGAGGCGCGGACGTGAGCCTGATCACTGCCGCGGGCCTTGCGGTCCGCTACGGCGGCGCCACCGTCCTGTCCGGTGTCGACTTCGCCATCGGCCCGGGCGAGATCGTCACCGTCGTCGGGCCGAACGGTTCGGGCAAGTCGTCGCTGCTGCACGCGCTGATCGGCACACTTCCGGCGGCGGCGGGCCGGGTGCAGCGCCGGCCGGGGCTGCGCATCGGCTTCGTGCCGCAGCGGCTGGCGCTTGACGCGCGGATGCCGATCACGGTCGGCCGCTTCCTGTCGCTGCCCGACCGGCAGAGCGCGGCCGCGATCGCCGCCGCGCTGGCCCGTACCGGCGTGTCGGGGCTGGAGCGGCAGGCGATGACCGACCTCTCGGGCGGCCAGTTCCAGCGCGTGCTGCTGGCGCGTGCGCTGCTCGCGCGACCCGAGATCCTGATCCTCGACGAGCCGACGCAGGGGCTGGACCAGCCCGGCGCCGCAGCGTTCTACCGCCTGATCGAGGAGGTGCGGAACGCGACGGGCGCCGCGGTCCTGATGGTCAGCCACGACCTGCACGTGGTGATGAGCGCCTCGGACCGGGTGATCTGCCTCAACGGCCATATCTGCTGCGAGGGAACGCCGACGGTGGTCGGCGCCGCGCCGGAATACCGCGCGCTCTTCGGCCTCGGCAGCGGCGGAGCGCTCGCGCTCTACCGGCACGACCATGACCATGACCATGACCATGACTACGGGCACGGGCACGGGCACAGCCAAGGCAGCCCGGCGCCGCGCGCGGCGGAGGGGTCGGGGCGCACCGCCCCGGCACCGGCGGGCGAGGTGTCCTGATGCTCGACGACTTCCTCGGCCGCGCGCTTCTCGCCGGGCTCGGCACGGCGGCGGCGGCGGGGCCGCTCGGCTGTTTCGTCGTCTGGCGGCGCATGGCCTATTTCGGCGATGCGACGGCGCATGCCTCGCTCCTCGGCGTCGCGCTCTCGCTCGGCTTCGCCGTCTCGATCTTCTGGGGCACGCTGACGGTCGCGCTGGCGATGGCGGCCGTGGTCTCGGCGCTGGCAGGCCGCGGCCTGGCGATCGACACCACGCTCGGCGTGCTCGCGCATTCGGCGCTGGCCTTCGGGCTTGTCGCGGTGTCGTTCATGCAGGGGGTCAGGGTCGACATCTCGGCCTATCTCTTCGGCGACATCCTCGCCGTCAGCCGGACCGATCTCGGCTTCATCTGGGGCGGGGCGCTGATCGTGGTGGCGCTGATCGGCTGGCGCTGGTCGCGGCTTCTGACCGCGACGCTGAACGAGGACCTTGCCAAGGCCGCCGGCATCGACCCGGGCCGCGAGCGGCTGGTGCTGACGCTGGCGCTGGCGCTGGTGGTCGCCGTGGCGATCAAGGTCGTCGGCGCGCTGCTGATCGCGGCGATGCTGCTGATCCCGCCGGCCGCGGCGCGGGCCTTCGCGCGCAGCCCCGAGGGCATGGCGGCAGGCGCCGTGCTGGTCGGTGCGGCGGCGGTGGCCGGCGGCCTTGCCGCCTCGCTGACGTTCGACACCCCCGCCGGGCCATCGATCGTGGCCACCGCCGCGGTGATCTTCGCGATCTCGACGCTGGCCGCCGCGCTGCGCGCCTAGAACGCAAGCGCCGCGCCGTCGCGCAGGATCGCCTGCACCTGCGGGCGGTAGCTCTCGCGGTCGCCGTCATGGGCGGCGCCCTCGTGCAGGACGAGGGGCGGGTGCAGCACGACCGAGGGCTGCCGGCCGGCGCGGGCGCGGACGAGGACGAGGCCGGCCGGACGCCCCTCGCGCGGCGCGACGGGCTTGATCTCGACGGTGCCGAGGCGGCCCTGGCAGGCGGCGATGAGCTCGCCCAGCCGCCCGGCGCGGAGGATCGCCGTCAGCCGGCCGCCCGGCGCCAGGCGGCGG
>CAZYBG010000064.1:0-18697 GCA_964645155.1 uncultured Rhodobacterales bacterium
CGCCGGGGCGGGGGCTTCGGCCGCGCCGGGCGGCGCGCCGACCACCGCGCCGATGGCGGCAAGCCGGGCCTCGATCCGGTCGAGCCGCGCAAGCGCGTCGGGGTCGAGCGTCACGGCCTGCGCGGTGGCGGCGGCATCCTCGGCCTCGGCCTCGGCATAGAGCTGCTGCTTGATCTGGCCCATCTCGGTCAGCCCCAGCACCGCGCCGAAGCCGGTCGGGTCGATGCCGTATTCCGCGGGCATGTAGACGATGCCCAGCACCGCCAGCGCCACCCCGCCCGAGATCAGGGTGGAGCGGATCAGCCCGCCCGAAGTCGCCTCGACCCCGCGGATATGGCCGGCGGCGTCATGGGTCGGCCCGGGTTCGGGGCGTCCGGGGCGTTCGGCGCGAAGCAGGGGCTGCGGGGTGCGGGGGGTGTCGAATTTCTGCTGCATCTCGTGATACTCCGCTCAGGCCATCGCCAGACCGATGAGCTGGAAGCCCATCAGGTAGACGCCGAGGCCGATCATGATGACGTTCGCGCTGTAGGCCTGCCGGGCGAAGGCGGGCGTCGCGCGCCACCGCCGCATGACGACAAGGATCGCGGCAAGCGCGGTCAGCTGGCCGATCTCGACCCCCACATTGAAGGCGATCAGGTTCGCCAGCAGCCCGTCGGGCGAGATGTCGTAGTCGATGATCTTCGAGGCGAGGCCGAAGCCGTGCAGGAAGCCGAAGATCAGCGTGGCGGTCTTCGTGTCGGGCTGCACGCCGAACCACTTCTGGAACGCGCCCAGGTTGTCGAGCGCCTTGTAGATCACCGAGAATCCGATGATCGCGTCGATGATGTAGGCGTTGATCCCGAAGTTGAACCACACGCCCGCCAGCATCGTCACCGAATGGCCGATGGCGAAGAGGGTGACGTAGATGCCGATCTCGCGCATCCCGTAGAGGAAGAAGATCACCCCGAAGAGAAACAGGATGTGGTCGTACCCCGTCACCATGTGCTTGGCGCCGAGATAGAGGAAGGGGATCAGCTGCGGGCCGGTGATCTCCTGGATGTAACCCTTGTCGCCGAGGGTGACGGCATGCGCGAGCGCTGCGCCCGCCCAGAGCAGGGCGAGGACGAGCGAGGCCAGAAGGATCCGGACGCGCCGCGGTGTCCGGTGGATGATGTGCATGGGCATGTCCCGTGATGACAGGTTCCGATCGAACGGCTCTGCCCGTGGCAGCGCCATCCGGCTCAAAGGACCAGACCGGCGTCCCGCGGCGGGCGTCGGGGACCGTCGCGGATGACACCGGCCATATGCCGGTTCCGCAACGACCGGAGCTTCTGGTCCGCCGGCGGAACCGGTCCGGCGGAAGCCGGAAGGATCACGCTTGCAGCGTGGTCGTGGTCGACGGCGTCGTGATGGCCGTGGCCGTGCAGCAGCGGCCGATGTTCGCCCGGCCCGGCCTGCCACGCGGCATCCTCCGCTGCGAGAGCCGCATGACCGGGACCATGCGTCATGGCATCGGCCACCGGGGCCACGCCCATCGCCAGAAGCAGCGTCAGCGCCGCCATTCGCCTGAAGACCCGAAAGAGCCCGCTCATCCGTCCTGCCCGCGCGATGTCCGGGGTATCGCGCACTGCCTTGTTCTATCCCCCCTGGGGGGTTATCGCTTTCCTATGACAGAACCCTATCGCCATGCAAGCCACCCCGCCATCGCAACCCGGCTGAAACGTGCCGAAGGCCATCTGCGCCGCGTCGTCGCGATGATCGGGGAGGGTCGGTCCTGCCTCGACCTCGCGACCCAGCTCCATGCCGTGGAACGCGCCGTGGCCGAGGCGAAACGTGCGATCATCCACGAGCATATCGACCACTGCCTGAGCGACCGGATTGCGCACGACATGGCCGAGATCAAAGCCCTGACGAAGCTCCTGTAATGCTGGCCACCCTCAGGAACCCGACCTTCCGCCACCTCTTCGCCGCACAGGTGGTCGCGCTGGTGGGCACCGGCCTGGCCACCGTCGCGCTCGGCCTTCTGGCCTGGCAGCTTGCCGGAGCCGATGCCGGGGCCGTCCTCGGCACGGCCCTCGCGATCAAGATGGTGGCCTACGTGACGCTCGCGCCGATCGCCGCCGCGGTGGCCGAACGCCTGCCGCGCCGGGCCTTCCTGGTCGCGCTTGACCTGATCCGGGCCGCGGTGATCGCCTGCCTGCCCTTCGTCGATCAGGTCTGGCAGGTCTATGTCCTGATCTTCCTGCTGCAGGCGGCCTCGGCAGGCTTCACCCCGGCGTTCCAGGCGGTGATCCCCGATGTGCTGAAGGACGAGGACGACTACACCAACGCGCTCTCGCTCCTGCGCCTGGCCGAAGATCTCGAGCAGCTCGCCTCGCCCATCCTCGCGGCGGCCCTGCTGACGGTGCTCAGCTTCCCGGTCCTGTTCGCCGGGACGGTGGCGGGCTTCCTCGGGTCCGCCGTGCTGGTCGCCACGGCGCATCTGCCCGCCCGGGCGAAGGATGCAGAGGAGCATTTCTGGGCCGATGTCACCAAGGGCATCCGCATCTACACCGCGACCCCGCGCCTGCGCGGGCTGATGGTGATGGAGGCCGCCGTCGCCGCCGCGGGCGCCATGGTCTACGTGAACACGGTCGTCCTGGTGCAGGATCGGCTGGCCCTCGCCGAGGAGGCCGTCGCGCTCGCCTTCGCGGGCTTCGGGGCCGGGTCGATGCTGGCCGCGGTCCTGCTGCCGCGCATCCTGAGCCGTCTGGCCGATCGCCCGGTGATGATCAGCGGCGCGGGCCTGATGGTGGCGGGCGTGGCGCTGGTGCCGCTGGTGGGCGGACTGGCCGCGCTGATCGCGCTCTGGGCGGCGATCGGCTTCGGCTTTTCGCTGACGCAGACGCCCATCGGGCGGATCATCAACCGCTCCGCGCGCGAGGCGGACCGGGGCGCCGTCTTCGCGGCGCAGTTCGCGCTGTCGCATGCCTGCTGGCTGGTGACCTATCCGCTGGCGGGCTGGATCGGGGCCGGGGCCGGACTGTCCGTCGCGGCGCTGGTCCTCGCAGGCATCGGCGCGGCAGGGCTGGCCACCGTCCTGCGCCTCTGGCCCGCCAATGACCCCGAGGTGCTGGTCCATGACCACCCCGACCTGCCCCCCGACCACCCGCACCTGCGCGATCACGGCCCCGCCCACGCCCATCCGCTGGTGATCGACGAGTTGCACCGCCGCTGGCCCCGCGCGGCCTGATCGCCGACGAAGGCGCAGGGCTTCGGACGGCGCGTGCCTGTGCCATGACCATGTCGCTCACGCTGCGGCCCTGCGGCCAGTCGCCGTCATCTGAGCCGCAGCACAGCCGGTTCGTCCGCCCGGGGCGAAGCGGATCGCCGCGCCTGCAACGGACATCCGGCAATCCCCTGCGACGCGGGAAGGTCCGGCATGGCAGAGCGGTGAGCCGGGCGCCTTCCGGCGACTGCTGGCTGCCCCGTGCTCCACGGCAGAACGGCGCGCCTCGCTGCCATGGCGCTTGCCCGGCGCCCGCACCCCTGCCTGCTCAGGTGGCCTTGCCCTGCTCGACCTCGGTCTGGAAGCGGGTGAAGAACTCGTCGGCGAGGCTGCGCGCCACGCCGCCGACCAGGCGCGAGCCGAGCTGGGCGAGCTTGCCGCCGATCTGCGCCTCGACATCGTAGGTCAGTTCGGTGCCGCCCTCGGCGTCGGAAAGCCGGACGGCGGCCGCGCCCTTGGCGAAACCGGCGACGCCGCCCGATCCTTCGCCGACGATCCGGTAGCTCTCGGCCGGGACGACGTCCGTCAGGGTGACCTTGCCGCGGAAAGTCGCCTTCACCGGCCCGATCTTCTGCTTCACCACCGCCTCGAAGCCGTCGGAAGGCGACCCCGTGAGCTCCTCGCACCCCGGGATGCAGGTCCGGAGCGTCTCGGCATCGTTCAGCCGCGCCCACACCGTCGCCCTGTCGGCCGCAATCGTCCGGCTTCCGTTCATCTCCATCGCGTTCCCCCCTTCACGCCGGCCGCGCTAGACCGTGTCGAGATAAAGTTCGATCTGCTCCTGCGGCGACAGCTCCGACATGTAGTGGATTTCCTGCCGCTTGGTCAGAACGTAATTCGAAACCAGCGCCGCGGGGAAGATGCGCGGCAGAAGCTCGCTCCGCTCGAACGCGGCGAGCGCGCCCTCCCAGCTGTCGGGGATCTGCGCCAGGTCGAGCGCGTAGGCGTTGCCGGTGATCGGCGGCGGAGCGGCGAGGCGCCGGTCCATGCCGTCGAGCGCGGCGCCGAGGATCGCCGCGATGGTGAGGTAGGGATTCACGTCGCCGCCAGCCACGCGGTGCTCGATCCGCCGGGCGCGCGGGCTGCCCGAGGGGATGCGCAGTGCCGCGGTCCGGTTCTCGTAGGCCCAGGCGACGCCGGTCGGGGCATGGCGCTCGGGCACGAGGCGGTCGTAGCTGTTCGAATGCGGCGCGAAGAGCAGCGTGCAGGCGGGCAGCGCCTCGAGGCAGCCCGCGACCGCATGGCGCAGCACCTCGGACCCGTCCGGCCCGCCGTCGTCGAACACGTTGCGGCCAGCCTCGTCGAGGACCGAGAAGTGCATGTGCATCCCGTTGCCCGAGAACTGCTCGTAGGGCTTGGCCATGAAGCTCGCCGCGACGCCGTGGCGCCGGGCCAGGCCCTTGACCAGAAGCTTGAAGAGCCAGGCGTCGTCGGCCGCCTTCATCGCGTCGGGGCCGTGCTGGAGGTTGATCTCGAACTGCCCCGGCCCGGCCTCGGAGATCGCGGTGTCGGCGGAGATGTCCATCGCCTCGCAGGCGTCGTAGAGGTCGGTGAAGAACCGGTCGAATGCGTCGAGCGCGCGCAGGGCCAGCGTCTCGGCGCCGGTGCGCCGTTTGCCGGACCGGGGCGATGGCGGCACCCGCGGCATCTGTCCGGAATCGTCGATCAGGTAGAACTCGAGCTCGGTCGCGACGACCGGTGTCAGGCCGCGCGCGGCATAGCGGTCGACGACCGATTTCAGCGCGTGGCGCGGGTCGCCCTCGTAGGGGCGGCCGTCCTCGTGGAACATCCAGATCGGCAGCAGCGCGGTCGGCGCATCGAGCCAGGGCATCGGCAGGAAGCCCCGTTCGGTGGGCAGCAGCACGCCGTCCATGTCGCCGGCCTCGAAGACAAGCGGGCTGTCCTCGATGTCCTCGCCCCAGATGTCGAGGTTGAGCACCGAGAACGGAAACCGGGTGCCTTCCGACACGATCTTGTCGGCGAAGCGGGCGGGTACGCGCTTGCCGCGCGCCTGGCCGTTGAGGTCGGCAGCGGCCACGCGGATCGTCTTCACGTCGGGATGGGCGTGGAACCAGTCCTTCAAGATGTCACCGGATGAGTTGCGGCCGATAGCGCACGCCGCGCCGGCGTTCTGCCGGCAGGTGGCGGTTGAGCCGCCGGCTGGCCAGGCCGAATGCGCCGATCAGCAGCAGCGTGAGCAGGACGAAGTAGAAGGCGACGATCGGATAGGGAATGAACGGGTTGAACGTCTTGTCGGCGAAATAGCTGGCATAGTAAAGCGCGTCGCCGCGCTGCTGCCAGGCCGGAAAGCCCGAGAAGAACACCAGCGTCGTGGCATGGAACAGGAAGATCGCCTCGTTGGTGTAGGCAGGCCAGGCCAGCCGCAGCATGGTGGGAAAGCTGACCCTGCGGAACTTCGTCCAGCCGGTCATCCCGTAGGCCTCCGCCGCCTCGATGTCGCCCTTCGGCACCGCCTGCAGGGCGCCATAGAAGATCTCGCCGGCATAGGCCGAGGTGTTGAGAAACAGCACGAACAATGCGCCGGCCCAGGCGCGCGTGGCCCACGAGGTCTCGATCGTGATGCCGAAGACGTCGATGCCCGCGCGCGGCAGCAGGACCAGGGTCTCGTAGGCGAGGAAGAACTGGATGAAGAGCGGCGAGCCGCGGAAGACGAACACGAACCACTCCGAGGGCTTGCGCAGGAGCGGATTGCGCGAGGCCTTGCCGAGCGCGACGGCGACGGCCAGGAAGAACCCCGCGCCCAGCGCCAGAACGCCGAAATAGACGTTCCAGATCAGCCCCGAGCCGATCAGCGTGAACTGCTGGCAAAGCGTGAAGTCCGACCGCGGCAGCAGCCGTTCGCCGATCCCGATCGAGCGCAGGGCATAGTCCGCGACCGTCTCCCAGCAGCTCATGCCGCGGCCCGCCGCAGGTCTTCGCCCGCCGTGGTCGCCTGGCCGTGGCTCAGCCGCCGCGTCAGGCGGACGAGGGCGATCTCGGAGACCCTGGTGAAGGCGAGATAGAAGGCGAGGAGCCCCAGGAAGTACCACAGCCGCCAGTCGCCATGCGGATACTCGTAGGCCGAGGTCTTCGAGCCGCCGAGCTCGCGCGCCCAGTAGACGATGTCCTGCACGCCGAGGAGGAACAAGAGCGGCGTGGCCTTGATGAGGATCATCCAGAGGTTCGACAGGCCGGGCAGCGCGTAGACCCACATCTGCGGGACGAGCACGCGCCAGAACGCCTGCCGCCGCGACATGCCGTAGGCCTCGGCCGTCTCGATCTGGGCGTGCGGCACGGCGCGCATCGCACCGTAAAGGACATTGGCGGCGAAGGCGCCGAAGACGATGGCGAAGGTGATGACCGCCAGGCCGAAGCCGTAGACCTGGTGCCAGATCTGCGGCGTGCTCGACCGCGGCACCTTGGCCTCGGGGCAGACGACAAAGGCCGAGCCGCGGCGGATGTCCTCGGTCCAGTCCGGGCAGCGGACCTGGTGGACGGTCCATTCGATCGCCTGGTCGAGGGCGATGACGAAGAACAGGAAGAACACGATGTCGGGCACGCCGCGGACCATCGCGGTATAGGCCTTGCCGAACAGGCTGATCGGCAGGATCTGCGAGCGCGCCGCGACCGCGCCGCCGAACCCGAAGGCAAGCGCGATCGGCGCGGTGATGGCCAGCAGCAGCAGGACCACCCCGAACGAGGCATAGAACGCCAGGTGCTTGCCCGTTGTCAGATAACAGGCCAGCCAGGTGGCACCTTCAAGGGTGTCGGGATCGGCGCAGAACGCGAACATGGGGTGCAGGTCAGTAGCGGGGCCGGGGCCGGCCCCGCCGGCGCCGGATCAGAACACCACCGCTTCGTCGCCGAACCACTTCTTGATCATCGCGTTCAGCGTGCCGTCGTCCTTCATCGACTGGATCGCGGCGTCGAACTTGCCGCGGAGCTCGTCGTCGGCATCCCGCAGGCCCATGCCGACGCCGCCGCCGAGCTGGACTTCCTCGCCGGCGAAGACCAGCTCGCCGTTCGATTCCGCCACGATCGGCACCAGGTAGTCCTTGTCGGCGAAGACCGCGTCGGCCTCGCCGTTGCGGACCGCGGCGATCGTCTCCTCGGGCGTCGCGAACTCGACCAGGGTGGCGCCCGACTCGGCGACATGGCCGGCCTGGATCGTCGCGGTCTGCGCGGCGATGACGCCGGTGGTCACGTCGACATCCTCGGACAGCGCGACATAGGCCGAGGCGGCGGGCGGAATGTAGTTCTGCGTGAAGTCGATGACCTCCTCGCGCTCCTCGGTGATCGACATGCCGGCGATGATCGTGTCGTAGTTGCCCGACTGCAGGTTGGGGATGATCGAATCCCACTCGTTGGTGACCCACTCGCAGGTCAGCTCGGCGCGGGCGCAGAGCTCGTCGCCCATCTCGCGCTCGAAGCCGTCGACCTCGCCGGCGTCGTTGATGAAGTTGTAGGGCGGGTAGGCGCCCTCGGTCCCCATGCGCACGACGTCCTGCGCGACGGCGCTTCCGGCGAAAAGCACCGCGATGGCTGCGGAAAGCATCAGTCTCTTCATTTGTTGTCTCCCGGTTGGCTACTTGATGGGTCTTCTTATCACGCTGCCGTCGCGCTGAGGAACTGTCTCAGCCGGTCGGTCCGGGGTTGGCCGAACAGGCGGTCCGGCGGCCCCTCTTCCTCGATCCGGCCCTTGTGGAGGAACACCACATGGTCGGACACGTCGGCGGCCAGCCGCATGTCGTGCGTGACGAGGAGCATGGTGCGCCCCTCCACGGCCAGCGCCTTGATCACCTTGACCACCTCCTGCTCGAGCTCGGGGTCGAGCGCCGAGGTCGGCTCGTCGAACAGCAGCGCACGCGGCTCCATGCAGAGCGCGCGCGCGATCGCGGCGCGCTGCTGCTGGCCGCCGGAAAGCTGCGCCGGGTAGGCGTCGCACTTCTCGTGGATGCCGACCTTGTCGAGGATGGCGCGGGCGCGCTCCTCGACCACCGCGGGGTCCTGTTTCAGGACCGTCACCGGCGCCTCCATCACGTTCTGCAGGATCGTGAGATGCGCCCAGAGGTTGAACTGCTGGAACACCATGGAGAGGTTGGTGCGGATCCGCAGCACCTGCGCCTTGTCGGCGGGGTGCCGCGCCATGCCGGCGCCCTTCCAGGCGACCGGCTCGCCCTCGAACAGGATCTCGCCCTGCTGGCTGTCCTCGAGGAGGTTGGCGCAGCGCAGAAGCGTCGACTTGCCCGACCCGGACGACCCGATCAGCGAGACGACCTCGCCGCGGCGGGCGCGGATATCGACGCCCTTGAGGACTTCGAGCGATCCGTAGCTCTTGTGGAGGTCACGGATTTCGATGATCGGCGCGGCTTGATCTGTCACGTCGGCACTGCTGCGGAGGTCCCCGGTCGGGAAGTAGTGCGGATAATTCGCGTCATTGCAACGACCAAGACGGCATTCCCTCGGGGAATTCGCCGCTCCGGTCAGCAAGAGCGTGCGAATTGGGCGGGCGCGGGCGGAACGGCCAGCGCAAGATAGGCCGCGGCCGGGATCGGTACGACGCCCCTGAGCCGCAGCGCCGCGCGGTTGCCCGGCGCAAGCGCCGCAATCGCATCGGCCACGGCCTCGAACAGCGCGGCGGCATCGGCGCCCGGCGCGGCGATCAGCGGAAGGCCCGGCGTCGGCGCCGTCCGCTCCAAGACCCGCAGGCCGGCGGTCGCACCCTCGGCGGCCAGAAGCTCCCAGGTCACGGCGTCGATCGCGGCGAGGTCGGCGCGCCCGTCGCGCACCGCGGCCGCCGAGGCGGCATGACCCCCCGTCAGGTGCAGCGGACCCTCGGCCAGCGCCGGCGCATGCGCCCAGAGCGCGGCCCAGCCGGATTGCGACAGCGGATCGTTGCAGGCGACGGTCGCGCCGGCGAACTCCGCCAGCGCGGCGCGCGGGCCCCCGGCGCGCGCGACGATCACGCTGCAATAATGCCCCGGAGCGCAGCCCGCGACGCCGTAGTCGGGTGTCCCGACAAGCGTGACGCGGCCGTGAAGACACGCCCGGAACGGCAACCCGCAGGCCTGGGCCAGCACCAGATCGGGCGCCAGCCACTGCTGCATGAGGTCGCCGCCGCGGGTCAGCACCTCCGGCGCCGGCAGGCCGCGGCGCCGGAGACCGTCGCGGATCAGAACCCACAGCCGGTCGTTCGCCGGCGCCGTCGACGGCCGGTCGTACATCGGCAGCGCGGCGATCACCCGCGCGCCTCGACCCGCTGGCGCGCCAGCGCCGAGTCGCGGTCGTTCACCCCGAGCAGATTGGCGACGAGCCGCAGCAGCGCATCCTCCTCGTCATCGCGCACGCCATCGGCCAGCACCACGGCCCAGAGCGCCTCGATCACGCCCTCGCGCTCCTCGTAGGGCACGGTGTCCTTGATCGCCCGGGTGAAACGCACTGTATCGGGCGCCTCGGCCTCGAGCGTCTCGGCCTCGGATCGCAGCCTGACCGCCTCGAACGGCGTCATCCCGTAGCGCTTCGCGAGGATGCGGTCGATCCGCTCGGCCTCGGCGCCGGCGATGGCACCATCCGACCGCGCGATCCGCACCAGCAGCGCGGCCAGCGCGAGGCGCTGGTCAAGCTCGGGCAGAAGCACCGGTTCGGGCGTCGTGAGGCGGCGCAGCAGGTCAGCAAACATCCCCGCCATATAGGCGCCTCGGCCGCGGCGGGAAAGGCCGGTGCGGCCGACAGCGATCACGGGCGGGCGATTGCCGCCGCGGAACTGAACCCCGAATTGACTGTTGCAATGCCGGGCTATCTCCGAAAAGGACATGGGGATGCCAGACCCGTGTCCGACACACCAACCCGCAGGCCGCATCGCATGAAACGAACGATCGCCGCGCTTCTCGCTGCAGCGCTGCCCGCCACCGCGGTCGCGCAGGACGGCGCCGTGCTGACGTTGGGCCTGGGCGCGGCGTTTGCGCCGGACTACCAGGGGTCCGACGACTACGGCCTCGGCCCGACCGGCCGGTTCTCGATCGAGAATTTCCGGCTGGGCCGGTTCTCGTTCGGCACGCCCGCCCCCGGCGACGACCAGGGCTTCAGCGTCGACGGCTCGTTCCGGATCCGGGGCGGGCGCGATTCCGGGGACCACAGCGAGATCGCCGGGCTCGACGATATCGACACGGCGGTGGAACTCGGCCTCGGGCTGCGCTACGGCGCACCCGGCTACCGCGCCTTTGCCAATGTCCGCTACGGCCTTACCGGGCACGAGTCGCTCGTGGGCGAGGTCGGGGCCGACGCGGTCGTGCGCCCGAACGACCGGCTGACGCTGACCGCCGGGCCCAGGGTGCTCTTCGGCTCCGACGGCTACACCGACACCTATTTCGGCATCTCCGGCGACGAGGCGGCCGCGAGCGGTCTTGCCGCGTATGACCCCGGCGGCGGCCTGGTCAGCGCCGGCGTGGAGCTGGGGATGTACTACCGCTTCGACGAGAACTGGGGCCTGCGCGGCACGATCGGCTACGACCGCCTGATGGGCGATGCCGCCGACAGCCCGATCGTGGCCCAGGGCAGCCGCACGCAGGGCCGCGCCTCGCTGATCGTGACGCGGCGGGTGACGTTCGGGTTCTGACCGCTTGGCCGCCCGCAGGGCGGCCCGGCCGCGCCGGGATGGCCCTGACCAAGGACGACCTCCGCTCCGGCCGCGCTAGACGAGAAGCCCGGACCGCCGGCCGTCGTGGAACGCGAAGGGCGCTAGGCGCGGCGCCTGCGCGTCGCCGATCAAGTGCGTCTCGAGGCCGTCGAGCGGGCCGGAAAGCGGGTCGAAGGCGCGGTTCGTGGTCGACATCACGAGGCCGTCGGCGGCGACATCCCGCTCCGCCCCGGTCAGGAGGCACCGCACGATCGCGGCCGATCCGGTCCAGCGGGCGATCGCGTGTTCGGTGATCGTCTCGACCCCGAGCACCTTCAGCCGCTGCCGCAGCCCGAGATCGGCGGCGGTGCGGGCAAGCTCGCGGCCGAGGAACGGCTCGGGCGTGACGACCATCACCCGGTGACCCTGCTCGGCCAGGTGCCAGGCGGTGCCGAGCCCGCGCCAGTGGCCGCCCTCGTCGTAGACCACCACGCCGCTGCCGGGCCGGGCTTCGCGGCGCATCACCTCCTCGGGCGACCAGACCCGGCCGAGCCCGATGCCCGGCAGCGCCTCATGCTGCGGCAGCCAGCGCTGGAACCCGGCCGGGTCGGGCAGCGAGCCGGTGGCCAGCAGCACGACCTCCGGCGCCTCGGCCACGACGTCGGCGGCCTCGGCGTAGCGGCCGAGATGGACCCGCACCTGCAGCCGCTCCAGCTGGCGGGCATACCAGGCGATCAGGTCGAGGATCTGCCCACGGCGGGGCTGCATCCCGGCCAGGCGGAACTGGCCGCCGAGCGCATCCTGCGCCTCGAACAGCGTCACCCGGTGGCCCCGTTCGGCCGCCACCCGCGCCGCCTCGAGGCCCGCCGGGCCGCCGCCGACGACGAGCACCCGGCGGGGCGTGGCCGCGGGCGTGAACCGGTCGCCGCCCCACTCGAACTCGCGGCCGGCCGAGGGGTTGACGAGGCAGGAGATCCAGTAGTCCCGCGCCCGCCGGCCCCAGCACATCTGGTTGCACGAGATGCAGCCGCGCACGTCCTCGGCCCGGCCGCCCGCCACCTTGCGCGCCCAGTGCGGGTCGGCGATCTGCCCGCGCACGATCGAGACGAGGTCCGCCTGCCCCTCGCGCAGCACAGCCTCCGCGTTCTCCGGCGTGCGGATGTGGCTTTCGGCCGTCACCTTCGCGGTCCGCACCGCCGATCGCATCAGGGCGGCGACCGGGGTGACCGGACGCTCGCCCTGGAGGAACGGCGGGATGATGGCGTCGAACTGCAGGTAGCTGCCCGAGCCGATGGTGACGTAGTCGATCTGCCCGGCGGCATCGTGCAGGGCCACGATCTCGGCCAGCGCCTCGGCCGCGAGCTCGACCTCGAAGCCGCGCGCGTGGCTGACCGAGAGGCCGATGATGAACGCCTCGCCGCAGGCGCGCCGGATCTCCTCGACGATGGTGCGCGACAGCCGCGTGCGGTTCTCGAGGCTGCCGCCCCAGCGGTCGTCGCGGCGGTTCGTCCACGGGTTCCAGAACTGGTCGAGCAGCGACAGGTAGGCCGCCCAGACCTCGACGCCGTCGAATCCCGCTGCCCGGCAGCGCTGCGCGGCGGCGACGAAGCCCTCGATCACCTCGGCGATCTCGGCGCCGGTCATCGCATGGCTGCCGTCGCTGTCGTGATAGGAGGGCAGGCCCGACGGCCCCCAGTGCGGCTGGAAGCTGAGATCGGAATCGCCGTGCTGGCCGACGTGGTAGAGCTGCTGGAGGATCAGGGCGCCGGCCTCCTGCACCGGCTCGACGAGGCGCCGGAAGGCCGGGATCACCGCGTCGTCGCCGGGGCGGAAGTTGCCGCGGGTCAGGACGGCAGTGCGATGCACCGGCACCGGCTCGGCCACGATCATCGCCGCGCCACCCAGCGCGCGTTCCAGCAGGTAGCCGCCGTAGCGCGGGCCGGGCAGGCCGTCCTCGGCCATGTTCGCGGTATGCGCGCCGAACACCACGCGGTTGCGCAGGGTGCGGCCGCGCAGGTCGAGCGGCGAGAGCAGGCGGGAATGGTCAGGCATCGGGTGGCGCTCCGGCCCGGCAGCGGTGCTCCGCCATGGCGGCCGCGCGGTCCGTCGCCGCAAGCAGCGCCGGATAGGCCGCGCCGGAGCCGGAGAGCGCGGTCGGGTCGTCGAGCTCGGCCTCGGTCCCGGCGCGGTCGACCTCGCCCAGCACGCCGAGGAGGCGCCCGACCACCCCGCAGCGCGCGACGAGGTCGGCCGAGTCCTTCGCCCAGACGACGCCGGGCCAGGCGTCGTAGTCGGCGGTCGGCCCCCGGCGGTTCAGGACGACGGGCCTGTCGGCCGGCAGGAGGCCGTGGCGAAGCAGCTCGCGGCCCAGCGCGCCGCCAAGCCAGCCCGTCGCCCCGATGATCCCGATCGTCGCCTCTGCCGCCGTCATGCCGCCGTCAGTACCACATGTCGGGCATGGACGCCTTGCGCCGCGCCACGAAGTCGCGAAGCGCCGCGTCGATCCCGTCGTCGAGCGGCGGCGCCTCGTACTCGGCCAGCGCCTTCTTCCAGGCGCGATTGGCCCGCGCGGCGGCGTCGAGCGAGCCCGCCGCCTGCCATTTCTCGAACGGCTCGTTGTCGGCCAGCGCGGTATCCCAGAAGGCGGTCTCGTAGTGCGCCATCGTGTGGGCACAGCCGAAGAAGTGGTTGCCCGGCCCGACCTCGGCGAAGGCGTCGACGGCAAGTGCCTCGTCGTCCACCGTCACCCCGGCGAGATAGGCGTGGAGCGCGCCGCAGAGATCGGCGTCGAGCATGAACTTCTCGTAGGACATCGACAGCAGCCCGTCGAGGAACCCGGCCGCGTGCAGGATGTAGTTCGCCCCGCAATGCACTGCGGCCAGCATCGACATCGTACCCTCGGTCATCGCCTGCGCGTCGGGCAGCTTCGAGGTGGTGAAGTTGCCCGAACAGCGCAGCGGCAGGTCGAGGCGCCGGGCCAGCTGGCCGATGACCATCGAACCGATCGCCGGCTCGGGCGTCCCGAAGGTCGGGCTGCCCGACCGCAGGCTCATCGAGGAGAGGAAGTTGCCGAAGACGACCGGCGCGCCGGGCCGTTCCAGCTGCGTCAGCGCGCAGCCCGCGAGCGTCTCGGCCAGCGCCTGCGCGATGGCACCGGCGCTCGTCACCGGCCCCATGGCGCCGCCGAGGATGAAGGGCACGAGGATCGTGCCCTGCCCGGCCCGCGCATAGGCCCGCAGCCCCTTCGTCATCGTGCCGTCCCAGACCAGCGGCGAGTTGACGTTGAAGTTCGCCATGATGACGCATTGGGCATCCGCCACGTCGGGGCCGAACAGGATGCGCGCCATCTCGATACTGTCCTCGGCCCGCTCCTCGGCGGTCACCGAGCCGAGGAAGCCGCGGTCCGAGTAGCGGATATGGGCGTAGACCATGTCGAGGTGGCGCTTGTTCACCGGCACGTCCGTCGGCTCGCAGATCGTGCCGCCGGAATGGTGGAACCAGGGCGAGGACTGCGCGAGCTTGATGAAGTTCGCGAAGTCGTCGAGCGTGCCGAAGCGGCGGCCGCGGTCGAGGTCCATCACGAAGGGCGACCCGTAGGCCGGGGCGAAGACGACGTTGCGCCCGCCGATGCGGACCGAGTTTGCCGGGTTGCGCGCGTGCTGGGTGAACTCCGCCGGAGCGGTGCGCACGATCTCGCGCAGCATGCCTGGCGGAAAGCGCACGCGCACGCCGTCGACCGCGGCCCCCGCCCGGCGCCACAGCGTGATCGCGGCCGGATCGTCGCGGAAGTCGATGCCGGTCTCGGCCAGGATGCGGTCGGCCGCGGCCTCGATCCGCAGCAGGTTCTCCTCGCCCATCACGTCGTAGGTCGGGATGCCGCGCACGATGTAGGCGCAGCCGAGATCCGCGCGCGGCCGTGCCCGCTCGGCCCGGCGGCTCTCGCGCCCGGACCGCCTGCGGGCCGGCGCCGCCGGGTCGGCTTCGGCAAGGTCGTGCATCGCCAAGGGTCCTTCCCCACTGCCTTCCGCCCGCAAAGGCTATCGCGCATGGCCGGCCCTGTGACGCCAAGATTTCGGGCGCATTTCGATAACCGGGGATTATGCCATGCCGGTCGCGAACTCGGCGACGATCCAGTCGAGCACGGCCCGCACGCCCGGCCCCGGCTGCCGCCCGGCAGGGACGAGCACATGGTAGCGTTCGGCCGGCGTGAAGCTCAGCGCGCCGAGCCGGACCAGCCGACCCTCCGCCAGCAGCCGCGACAGCAACGTCGCCCAGCCGAGCGCCACCCCCTCCCCGGCCAGCGCCGCCTGGATCGTGTCGGCATAGTGGTTGAACCGCAGCCTGCTCTGGTCCGAGGCGCGGGCGACCGCGGGCCCGAGGCCCACATGCCGCGCCCAGCGCCGCCAGGTGAGCCAGGTCGGTTCGAGCCAGTCCGAGGCGATGAGCGGCAGGTCGAGGAACGCCGCCCCGTCGACCTCCGGCGGCAGCAGGTCGCGCAGGACAGGGCTGCACACCGCGAACACCTCGTCGGCGGCACTGGCGACGCTTTCGCCATCCTCGAACGGCGGGCTGCCGTAGCGGATCGCGATGTCGAGGCGGTCGCGCCTGAGGTCCGAAGGGGTGTCGTCGCCCAGCAGGCGCAGCTTGATGTCGGGATGCGCCGCGCGGAACGCCGGCAGCCGCGGCAGCAGCCAGAAGTGCGAGAAGGCGAGCGTCGCGCCGATCGTCACGGTGCCCGCGGCGACCGGCTGGCGGATCGCCTCGACCACGTCCGAGATGCGCCCGAAGGCACCGCTCACCGCCGCGGCCAGCGCCTCTCCCGGCGCGGTCAGCGTGACCCGCCGGTGGCCCCGCACGAAAAGCGGCACCCGCAGGTCCTGTTCCAGCAGCTTGATCTGGCGGCTGACAGCCGCCTGGGTCACCCCCAGCTCGGCCGCCGCCAGGGTGAAGCCGCCAAGCCGCGCCGCCGCCTCGAAGGTTGCGAGCGCGCTCAGCGAGGAGATGCTGCGGCGCAAGGTCGGCATGGCGTACCGGTCGCCGGAAGGCGGAGGTTCAGCATAACCCCAGATCATGCGATTGGAACCCATTTCTGGCCTTGCGCGAATCTCCGCGACCGCGGGAACGTGCGCTTTGTCGCGCCGGAGCTTCGCTTTTGGCGCGACGTCCGGCCGCCGGACCGGCAGGATGCCTGTCGGCAGACGCAGCGACCGAAGCGGGCAGAAGGCCCGGGGCAGCGGGGAAGCATGACGACCAAGTGCCGACCGACATCGCCGACCGCGCCCCGTCCCGCCGGCCCCTCCCGCCGGCCGGGACCGGCCGCCCCGCCCGGCCCCGAGGACCCGAGGACCCGAGATGTCGAATGACCCCCTGCTCCAGCCGTTCCGGCTGAAGCACCTGACGCTGCGCAACCGCATCATCATCACCAGCCACGAGCCCGCCTACCCCGAGGACGGCATGCCCAAGGGGCGCTACCGCGCCTATCATGTCGAGCGTGCGAAGGCCGGCGTCGCGATGACGATGACCGCAGGCTCGGCCAGCGTCAGCCGCGACAGCCCGCCGGTCTTCAACAACATCCTCGCCTGGAAGGACGAGGTGGTGGGCTGGCTCAGGCAGCTTTCCGACGAATGCCACGATCACGGTGCTGCGGTGATGATCCAGCTCACCCATCTCGGCCGCCGCACCCGCTGGGACAAGGCCGACTGGCTGCCGGTGGTCTCGCCCGGGCACGAGCGCGAGGCGGCGCACCGGGCGTTCCCGAAGAAGCTCGAGGACTGGGACATCGCGCGGATCATCGGCGACTACGCCGATGCGGCCGAGCGGATGCAGGCCGCCGGGCTCGACGGGATCGAGCTTCAGGCCTACGGCCATCTGATGGACCAGTTCTGGTCGCCCCTGACGAACAGCCTCGATGCCCCCTACGGCGGCAGCCTCGACGACCGCCTGCGCTTCACCTTCGACGTGCTGCGCGAGATCCGCCGGCGCGTCGGCCCCGACTTCATCGTCGGCATCCGCTATGCCGGCGACGATACCCTCGAGGGCGGGATCGGCGAGGCCGAGGGGCTCGAGATCTCGCGCCGGCTGAAGGACAGCGGCATGGTCGACTTCCTCAACGTGATCCGCGGCCATATCGACACCGATGCCGGCCTGACTGACGTCATCCCGATCCAGGGCATGGCAAGCGCACCGCATCTGGATTTCGCGGGCCGGATCCGCGCCGCGACCGGCTTTCCCACCTTCCACGCCGCCCGCATCCCCGACGTGGCGACGGCGCGCCACGCGATCGCCAGCGGCAAGGTCGACATGATCGGCATGACCCGCGCGCACATGACCGACCCGCACATCGTCAGGAAGATCGTCGAGCGGCGCGAAGACGACATCCGGCCCTGCGTCGGCGCGAACTACTGCCTCGACCGGATCTACCAGGGCGGCCGCGCGTTCTGCATCCACAACCCCGCCACCGGGCGCGAGGAGACGATCCCGCACGAGATCCCCGCGGCCGGCCAGCGCCGCCGGGTGGTGGTGATCGGCGCCGGGCCGGCCGGGCTCGAAGCCGCGCGGGTCGCCTCCGCGCGCGGCCACGAGGTGATGGTGCACGAGGCCGCGCCCGATCCCGGCGGGCAGATCCGGCTGACCGCCCAGACGCCGCGCCGCCGCGAGATGATCGGCATCATCGACTGGCGCATGGCGCAGTGCACGAAGGCTGGCGTCGGCTTCCGCTTCAACAGCTATGCCGAGGCCGGCACCGTTCTGGCCGAAGCGCCCGACGTGGTGATCGTCGCCACCGGCGGCCTGCCGCATACCGACGTGCTGCGCGAAGGCAACGACCTCGTCGTGTCGTCGTGGGACATCCTGTCGGGCGACGCGCGGCCCGGCAGCAGCGTGCTGGTCTATGACGATGCCGGCGATGCCGCCGCGCTGCAGGCGGCCGAGGCGCTCTCGGCGGCCGGCGCGACGGTCGAGATCATGACGCCGGACCGGACCTTCTCGCCCGAGGTGATGGGCATGAACCTGGTGCCGGCGATGCGGGCGCTGCAGGCGGCCGACACCACCTTCACGGTGACCTGGCGCCTGCTGGCCGTCCGCCGCGACGGCAATGCGCTGATCGCCGAGATCGGCAGCGACTATGGCAAGGCGGCGCGCCAGCGGCGGGTGGACCAGGTGGTGGTGAACCACGGCACCCGGCCGCTCGACGAGCTCTACTTCGAGCTCAGGCCCCTGTCGTCGAACCTCGGCGCGGTCGACCACGACGCGCTCCTGTCCGGCCGCCCGCAGGCGCTGCGGCCGAACCCCGACGGCGCGTTCCAGCTTTTCCGGATCGGCGATGCGGTGGCCGCGCGCAACACGCATGCGGCGATCCATGACGCGCTGCGGCTCGTCAAGGATCTCTGAGGGCGGGCGTCAGCCGGGGTCCATGCGCCGCACGGAGACCTCGCGGCCGGCCTGCCCGATGACCAGGGCCTCCAGCCGCGGCCGGCTGGTGCCGCGGCCGGCCGCCACCGCGGCGTCGATGGCCAGAAGGCCAAGCGCGTACCCTCGGGCGCCCTCCCGGCCGAGCCCGTTCGCGCGGGCCCAGGCGGCCGCCTCGGGGAACGGATCGCTGACGGTCAGCGCCCCGCCGGCGCCGGAGGCGATCGCCGCCACGGCCTCGGCCGTCAGCGCGTCGCGCCGGGCATAGACCGGCCGGCCCGCAAGCTCGACATCGGCCGCGGCCGTCGCTGCGGCGAGCAGCACCGCGCGCGACGCCGGGTCGAGCGTCACCGACAGGGGCGGCGCTCCGCCGGCGAGGCCCGCGGGCGCCACCGCCGCATGGCCGTCGGCCGCCGCGGCCCGCCCGA
>CAZYBG010000065.1:0-9648 GCA_964645155.1 uncultured Rhodobacterales bacterium
GGCCCGGCAGGCCGAGCGCGGCGAGCGCCGCCGCGGCGAGCCCGAGCGCCAGGCCGGCCAGCGTGACCCGGTCGGCGTCCCAGCCGCGCGCGGCGAGCGCCCTGCCCGCGCGGTCGAGCAGCGGGTCGATCGCCCGGCGGATCGTCGCATCGAACATCGGCAGTCCTCCCCTTCGGCCCTCCCCCCCCGCCTCGCCCGGAGTGACCCACCGCGCGGCGGTGCGCAATTCAGGGCTTCATGCGCCGGGCGCGGAGCCAAGACTCCACGCACCGGTGCGCGATGCAAGGGCCAGTGCGCCGGCGGGGTTGTCTCGGCCCGGCCGGCACCGCTAGATGGGCCGCACGGCACAGGATGACCCATGCGGATCGCCACGTTCAACATCAACGGCATCCGGGCGCGGATCGAGACGGCGCTCGCCTGGCTCGACGCGTCGGCGCCGGACGTCGCGCTCCTGCAGGAGATCAAGACGGTCGACGAGGGCTTTCCGCGCGAGCCGTTCGAGGATCGCGGCTACCGCGTCGAGACGCACGGCCAGAAGGGCTTCAACGGCGTCGCGATCCTCTCGAAGCTGCCGCTAGAGGATGTGGTCTGCGGGCTTCCGGGCGACGACGCCGACGAACAGGCGCGCTGGATCGAGGCGACGGTGATCGGCGACCGGGCGGTACGGGTCTGCTGCCTGTACCTGCCGAACGGCAACCCCGCGCCGGGGCCGAAATACGACTACAAGCTGGGCTGGATGGCACGGATGCAGGCGCGCGCAGGGGCGCTGCTCGCCAGCGAGGAGCCGGTGGTCTTCGCCGGCGACTACAACGTGATCCCGCAGCGCGAGGATGCCAGGCGCCCCGACGCCTGGGTCGAGGACGCGCTGTTCCGGCCCGAAAGCCGCCGCGCGTTCCGGCGGCTGCTGCATCTCGGCCTCACCGAGGCGTTCCGCGCGACCACGCGGGGCGGCGGGCACTACACCTTCTGGGACTATCAGGGCAACGCGTTCGAGCGCGACGACGGCATCCGCATCGACCACCTGCTGCTCAGCCCGCAGGCCGCCGACCTGATGACCGGCTGCTGGATTGAGCGCGACCAGCGCGCGCGGGAGAAGCCGTCCGACCACGTGCCAGTCTGGCTGGAGCTTGCGGCGTAGGCGCCCGGCCAGACCGGGACGCGCCTGACCTTGCGCCGGGCGCAGCGGGCCGCGGGCGGTGCCGCGGCCCTGCAGTGCAGTTCCTGCGCCGCGATCAGGCGGCGCGGCCGACAAGCACGCTGTCGACGTGGCGGGCGGCCACCATCTCGTCGGTGCCGCTGACCGCCGCGACCTCGCGGGTCAGCCGCTCGAGCGCGGCCTCGTAGAGCTGGCGCTCGGAATAGCTCTGCTCGCGCTGGTCGTCGGCGCGGTGCAGGTCGCGCACCACCTCGGCGATCGACACGAGGTCGCCGGAGTTGATCTTCTGCTCGTACTCCTGCGCCCGGCGCGACCACATCGCCCGCTTGACGCGGGCCTTGCCCTTCAGCGTCGCCATCGCCTTCGACACGACGTCGGGCGTCGAGAGCGACCGCATGCCGACCTGACTCGCCCGGCTCGTCGGGACGCGCAGCGTCATCTTGTCCTTCTCGAACGAGATCACGAAGAGCTCGAGCGTGATGCCCGCGATCTCCTGCTCCTCGATCGAGACGATCCGGCCCACGCCGTGCGCCGGATAGACCACGAAGTCATTCGGGCGGAATTCGATCTTCTTGTCCTTGGCCATTCAGTCGGTCCTCGACAGCTTCCCCAATGCCGGGCGACAGAAATGGCGCCGGAAACCTTGCTGTTTCCGAACACGCTACGGTCTGCCGCAAAAATCACCCGCGCAGGCTCATAGATCTGCCCTTGGTGGTGGTGTACGCGCGGTGCTTTGTGACACTTATATAGCAAAAAACCGGCGATTCTCAAAGGCCCGCGCCACATCGCGCGGCATTTAGCGAATCGCAGCAAAACAAGGGGCCGGCCGGCCTGCATGGCAGCCATGCGCAAAATGACGTCGCGTCGGTCAGCCGCCGGCGCCCGCCGCCTCGGAGAAGTACTTGTCGAGCTTTCCGGCCTCGCCGTCGCGCGCCTCGGCCTCGGGAAGCGGGTCCTTCTTGGTGACAATCACCGGCCAGAGTTCGGAATACCTGCGGTTGAACTCGACCCACTTCTCCATGTCGGGCTCGGTATCGGGGCGGATCGCGTCGGCCGGGCATTCGGGTTCGCAGACGCCGCAATCGATGCATTCGTCGGGGTGGATCACCAGCATGTTCTCGCCCTCGTAGAAACAGTCCACCGGGCAGACCTCGACGCAGTCGGTGTACTTGCAGGCGATGCAATTGTCGGTGACGACGTATGTCATGCGACCAGTTCCTCTCGCGGTCAGGGCCTAGCTAACCCTGCCGCGCGGATCATTCAAGACGGGGCCGGGGCCGCGGGCAGGTCCTCGTAGAGCAGCGCCGCCTCGGTCGCCGGGCCGCGCCGGACGCCGACTGCGAGGATGCGGACCACGCGCACCCCTGTGCCCTGCGGAAAGGTCAGAACGTCGCCCGGCCCGACCGCGCGCGCGGGCTTTTCGGTGCGTGCGCCGTTCAGCCGCACCCTGCCTTCGGCAACCTGCCGCGCGGCAAGGCGGCGGGTCTTGAAGAACCGCGCATGCCAGAGCCACTGGTCGAGCCGAACCGAATGCCGGGCCGCGTGACGGGCCGGGGGCGGCGCAGGCGCCTCCACGCCCGCGCTACTCCTTCACCTTGAAGCCGGCCAGCGCCGCGGCGAAGGGGTTGTCGGGGTCGATGCGGTCCTTTCGCGGTGGCCGCGCCTCGAACTCGCGCTGGCGCTCGTCGCGCGGCGGCTTGCCCTTGCCGCCCTTCGGCCCCCAGTCCTTACCCCCGTCCTTACCCCGGTCCTTCGGCCCGCGGTCGCGCTTGCCGTCGGCGCCGTTGTCGGCGTGGCGCGGCTTGCCCTCCGGGCGCGGCGGCCGGTCCGGGCGGCCCTTGGGCCGGTCGGGCCGCGGCGCGCGGCGCGGTGCCCAGGTGAAGGTGTAGAACACCTCGGTCTCGGCCACCGGCGGGCCGGGCATCAGCACCGGGTCGGCGGCCGTCGCGTCCTGTGCCATCGTCGGAATCTCGGTCGGCACGTCGGGCTCGGGCGCCTCGTCCGGCGGTTCGGGCAGCTCGTCGGGCACATCCGGCACCGGCGCTTCCTGCGGCGGCCGGGGCGGCGTCTCGTCGGGAGCCGGCGGCTCGGCCGGCGTGTCGTCGGGGCGGGGCACGTCGGGGTCGGGCACGTCAGGGTCGGGCAGGTCGGGGCGGGGCAGGTCGGGGCGGGGCAGGTCGGGCTGGCCCGGCTCGCCCGCGGCGGCGCGCAGCTTCGCGCGCTCGCCGCGCTCGGCGCGGTAGCCCAGGCCCTCCATCAGATGCGCGAACTGCTCCAGCGTCATGCCGGTGATCGAGAGCATGTCAGGCGTCGCCTCGAACCCGCCGCGGCTGTCCTTGGCGCGGACCAGATCGGCGAGCCGTTCCAGCATGTCGATGCGGATCGCCCGCTCGCCCGCCGGGCGGTAGCCGGCCAGCGTGTAGAACGCCGGATCGACGCCCCCGACATTGGGGATCGTCACCAAGCCCGGCGGTGGGCTTTCGGGAAATTCCTGCAGACCGTTCGCGAGCGACCAGAGCACCAACCTGAGCCGCGTCGGCGCGGGCTTGAGCAGCGGCGCCAGAAAGATCGTGTACTGGCCGAAGCGCACGCCGTGCTTGCGCAGCGCGCCGCGCGCCTCCTGGTCGAGCGCCTTCACGTCGTCGGCCACGCCGTCGCGCGGCAGGACGCCCAGCGCCTCGACCAGGCGGAACGCGAAGCCGCGGGCCAGGCCCTGCAGCGTCTCGTCGCGGCCCATGGCGAGGAGCGGCTCGTAGAGCGTCGCGACCTTGCGGTCGATGAAGTGCTGCAGCCGCCGGCGGACCTTCTCGGCCACGTCGGGCCCGGCCTCCTCGTCGACGAAGGGCTCGACCTGCGGCTTCAGCGCCTCCGGCCCGGCGACGAGCTTGCCGACCGCATGCTCGCCCCACATCAGGCCGCCCTGTTCGGTGAAGTCGACCTCGGTGTCGGGGGCGTTGTAGAAGCGGTCGGCGCGCAGGTGGAATTCGGGGCGCAGCGCCTCGTGGCTCGCCTGGCGCAGGGTGCGTGCCTCGTCGGGGCTGCCGGAGGCATCCTGGCGGAAGCGGAAGCCTTCCAGACGGCCGACGAACTGGCCCTCGACCGTCACCTCGCCCTTGTCGTTCACCTCGGCCACGAGGCCCTCCTTCGCCTTGAGCCGGCGGAGCAGCACGCTGGTCCGCCGATCCACGAATGCTCGGGTCAGCGCGCCGTGCAACGCGTCCGACAGGCGGTCTTCTACCGCGCGGGTCTCGCCGCGCCAATGGCTTTCGTCCGCGACCCAGCCCTTGCGCTGCGCGACGTAGGTCCAGGTGCGGATGAAGGCGAGCCGCCGCGACAGCGCGTCGATGTCGCCGTCGGTCCGGTCGATCCGCGCGATCTGCCGCGCGAACCAGTCGGCCGGCACCGCGCCACCGTCATGCAGGAAGCCGAAGAGCCGCCGCAGCAGGCCGGCATGCTCGGTCTCGGAAATGCCGCGGAAATCCGGGATGCGGCAGACATCCCAGAGCAGCGCCACGTCGCGCGCGTCGCGCAGCCGGGCGAGGATCTCGGGCTCGTCGGCGAGCGTCTTGAGCGCGGCGAGGTCGTCGGCCTCGCGCGCGCGGGCCAGCCATTCGTTCGCCGGCGGCGCCTCGAGCGACGCCACGAGCCGCGCGGTCGACCCGAAGTCGAGCGCGTGGCTGCGCCATTCCAGGCGCCGGATCGGCGCGAAGCGGTGGCTGGTGATGGCCTCGACCACCGCGTCGTCGAGCGGCCGCGCCTCGGCCGTCACGCCGAAGCTGCCGGGCGCGGTGTAGCGCCCCGCCCGTCCGGCGATCTGGGCAAGCTCGTTGGGATGCAGCTGGCGCACCCGGCGGCCGTCGAACTTGGCGGTGGCCGCGAAGGCGACATGGTCGATGTCGAGGTTGAGGCCCATGCCGATCGCGTCGGTCGCCACCAGGTAGTCGACATCGCCGTTCTGGTAGAGCGCGACCTGCGCGTTCCGCGTGCGCGGGCTGAGCGCGCCCATGACCACGGCGCAGCCGCCCTTCTGCCGGCGCATGACCTCGGCGATGGCATAGACGTTCTCGACCGAGAACCCGACGATGGCGGCGCGGGGCGGCATCCGGCTGAGCTTGCGCGGCCCCGAATAGGTGAGGTCCGAGAACCGCTCGCGCCGCAGGAACAGGGCGCCCGGCACCAGCGCGGCGATCGCGCCCTTCATCGTGTCCGAGCCGAGAAGCAGCGTCTCGTGCAGGCCGCGAGCGCGCAGCAGCCGGTCGGTGAAGACGTGGCCCCGTTCGGGATCGGCGCAGAGCTGGATCTCGTCGACCGCGACGAAGTCGGCGCCGATCTCCTGCGGCATCGCCTCGACCGTGCAGACCCAGTACTGCGTCCGGTCGGGCACGATGCGTTCCTCGCCCGTCACCAGCGCCACGACGGAGGGCCCCCGCGCCGCGACGATGCGGTCGTAGACCTCGCGCGCGAGAAGCCGCAGCGGCAGGCCGATCACGCCGGTGCGGTGGGCGAGCATCCGCTCGATCGCGTAGTGGGTCTTGCCGGTATTGGTGGGGCCGAGGACGGCCGTCACCCGGGCGCGTTCCGCCATTGGGCTGCCTCAGAGGTCGGTGCCCGAAACCTGTCTCTCGAGCCGCTCGATGGCCTGATCTATGCCCGGCGAGTGCGGATGTATAGCATCGGCCGCGCGCCACGCCTCGAGCGCCTTCGCGGTGTCGCCCAGTTCCTCGAGGATCAGCCCCAGCCCGGACAGCGCCCCGAAATGGCGCGGCTCGAGCGTCAGCGTCGTCTGGATGTCGGCCAGCGACGGGCCGAACTGGCCGGCCTGGAAATAGGCGGTGGCCCGCGCGTTCCAGCCTTCGGCGAAGTCCGGCGCGTGGTCGGTCAGCGCGGTCAGGTGCTCGATCGCCGCGGGGATGTCGCCGGCCTGCATCGCCTCGCGGCCGCGGTTCAGCAGCAGGTCCATCGCGGGCGAGCCCGAGCGCGACCATTCGCGCCAGATCTCGCCCTCGACCGCCTCCCACTCGGAGAGGTCGGGCTGCTTCAGCCGTTCGAACAGGCCTTCGAGCTCGGCCTCGCCCGCGTGCGCAGGGCCCGAGGCGAGTACCGGCACGAGTAGGGAAAACCAGACTGCCGCGACGGCTGCCGCGACGGTAATGTTGGACTTAGCGGTTAGTGCGCCCATAACGAGTATCGAGTGTAACGTGAGCGGCGGCACAGTCCAGTGTCCGCCGCTCACATCTTGGCGAAAGCTCAGCAAGGAGACGGGCGCATGAGCGAAGTCATCGATGCCGCGGTGGCGGCACTGAACCAGAAACTGTCCGGCGGCTTCGACGGATCGGCGAAGTTCGTCATCCCGGGCGAAGGCGCGATCATGATGGATGGCGCGGGCGTCCGCGCCGGCGACGACGAGGCCGAGGTGACGCTGACGGCCGATGCCGACACGTTCCGCGCGATCCTCGACGGCGACCTGAACCCCACGGCCGCCTTCATGTCTGGCAAGCTTTCCGTCGACGGCGACATGGGTGCCGCGATGCGCCTCGGCGCCGCCATCGGCTGAGATGGAGGCTGCCCCGCTCTTCGCCGAGATCGCGGAAGGGCCGCCGGACGGCCGGGCCTTCTGGCTGCGGACGGCCGACGGCCTGCGGATCCGGATCGGCATCTGGCAGCCGGCCGCGGCGCAGGGCACCATCCTGCTGTTCCCGGGACGCACCGAGTATGTCGAGAAGTACGGCCGCCTCGCCAGCGAATTCGCGGCGGAGGGTTTCGCGACGCTTGCGGTCGACTGGCGCGGGCAGGGCCTCGCCGACCGGCTGACACCGGACCCGATGATCGGCCATGTCGACCGCTTCGCCGACTACCAGCTGGACGTCGCCGCGCTGGCGGCGGCGGCCGACGCGCTCGACCTGCCGCGGCCGCGGATCGTGGTCGGCCACTCGATGGGCGGCTCGATCGCGCTCCGCGCGCTCGCCGCGCCCGGTGCGCCCGGTGCGCCCGGTGCGCCCGGTGCGCCCGACGCGGGCCTCGGGGTGACGGCGGCGGCGTTCTCGGCGCCGATGTGGGGCATCCGCATCGCGCCGTCGATGCGCCCCCTCGCCTGGGCGGTGAGCGAGGCCGCCCGGCCGCTCGGCCTCGGCCGGTGCTACGCCCCGGCGACCGACCAGGGCGTCTATGTGCTGACCGCGCCGTTCGAGGACAACAAGCTGACCAGCGACCCCGAGATGTACGCCTACATGCAGCGCCAGCTGCGCGCCCGCCCCGATCTCGCGACCGGCGGGCCGAGCCTGAGCTGGCTCAACGAGGCGCTGCGCGAGATGCGCGCGTTCCGCACGATCCGGCCGCCGGCGATTCCGGCGCTGGCGGTGATCGGCGGCAGCGAAAGGATCGTCGATGCCGCCGCGGTGGCCACGCTGATGGCGCGCTGGCCCGGCGGCCGGTTCGAGGTCTATCCCGACGCCGAGCACGAGATCCCGATGGAGCGCCCGGCGCTGCGCGCGCGGTTCGTCGCGGCGGTGGTCGCGCTGGCCCGCTCGGCGGCCGCGCCGCGCCGGACTGCCGCGGCCTGCTGATGCCCGGCCGGGGGATGCCGGCGGTCGTTGCCCGATGCTGACGGGCCGGCGGCCGGCCGAAGCCGCCCGAACGATGACCGACCCAGCCAGCGGAGGCCCGCCATGCGCATCGCCGTGATCGCCGACATCCACGGCAACAGCGCCGCGCTGGATGCGGTGATGGCCGAGATCCGCGCCGCCGCGCCCGACCTGACGGTGAACCTCGGCGACTGCCTGTCGGGGCCGCTCGACGGCCGCGGCACCGCCGACCGGCTCCGCGCCCTCGGCCTGCCCACCGTCGCCGGCAACCACGACCGCTGGCTGGTCGACCGGCCGCTCGAGGCGATGGGCCGCTGGGAGCGGCACGTCTTCCCCCAGCTCGGCGCCGACGACCTCGCCTGGCTGCGCGCCATGCCGCCGCGGATCGAGGCCGAGGGCGTGCTGTTCTGCCACGGCACGCCGCGGTCCGACGAGGTGTTCTGGCTCGACCGGCCGCGCGACGGCCGGATGCAGCTGGCCGATGCCGGCGCCATCGAGGCCGAGGCGACCGGCGAGAGCGCGCCGCTGATCCTCTGCGGCCACACCCACGTGCCGCGCGTCGCCCGCCTCGCCGACGGCCGGCTGGTGGTCAACCCCGGCTCGGTGGGAAGCCCCGCCTATCTCGATCCGCGTCCACCCGCGCCCTGCCGGATGGAGATGGGGGCGCCCGATGCGCGCTACGCCCTCGTCACCCGCACCGGCGGCCGCTGGCGGGCCGAACTGCGCCACGTGCCCTACGACCCCGCGCCGATGGTGGCGCTGGCGCATGCGGCCGGCGCCGCCGGGCACGAGGTCCAGGCGCTGCTGAGCGGGCGGGTCGAGGGTTGAGGCGGCAGCCCAGGCGCGGCTCAGCGGCGGCTCAGGGGCCGTCCGCCGCGACCGGCACCTCCTGCCGCAGCGTGCCGTCGGCGCCGTAGACGAGGATGCGCTGGTCCTCGGTCACCACCGCGTACCAGCCCTCGCCGGCCGTCACCGCCACTGCCCGCGCGCCCGCCGGCAGCCGGACCGCCTCGGGCAGGACCGGCCCGGGCACCGCGTTCAGCCGGATGACAAGCAGCACCACGATGGCTAGAACGCCGAGGATCATCGTGGCGGTCAGCACCGTCACCAGGCGCTTCAGGAACCGGATGTCGGGCGGCTCGCGCCCCTCCTCCGGGAGGTGAGTCCCGTCCATGCCCGCTGCCGCCCCGCGCATCCTGAGGGTGACGATCGCCGCCGACCCGCCGTCGCGCCTTGATAAGGCGCTTTCCCGCGACGTGCCAGCCGAGGCCGAGCTTTCGCGCTCGCGCCTCGCCCGGCTGATCGCCGAGGGCCATGTCTCGCGCGGCGGCGCCGCGCTGACCGACGCCACGGCCCGCGTGGCGGCCGGCGACGCGATCGAGATCGCGCTGCCGCCCGCCGCCGAGGTCGAGACCCGGGCCGAGGCCATCCCGCTCAACGTGGTCTACGAGGATGCCGAGCTGATCGTCGTCAACAAGCCGGCCGGCATGGTCGTCCATCCCGCGCCGGGCGCGGCGGCGGGCACGCTGGTCAACGCGCTTCTGCACCATTGCGGCGACACGCTTTCGGGGATCGGCGGCGCGCGGCGGCCCGGGATCGTGCACCGGATCGACAAGGACACCTCGGGCCTTCTCGTCGCGGCCAAGACCGACCGGGCGCACCACGCGCTCGCCCGCCAGTTCGAGAAGCATACCGCCGAGCGGCGCTACCTCGCGCTCTGCCACGGCGTGCCGGACGCCGCCGACCCCCGGCTCCGCGGCCTGAAGGGCATCGCGTTCGAACCCGACGGGACGCTGGTGATCCGCACCGGCCTCGGCCGGCACCGGACCGACCGGCAGCGCCAGGCGGTGACGTTCCAGGGCGGCCGCCATGCCGTCACGCGGGTGCGCGTCGTCGCGGCCTTCGGCAGGC